>CAJBTU010000256.1 GCA_903958625.1 uncultured Ignavibacteriota bacterium
AGGTACAGCACCATTATTAATTCGACCCGAAAGACCAACTCTGCCGGGGATGCTCAAGAAAAATGGTTACAAAACTGCGATTGTCGGTAAATGGCATTTAGGATTAGGGAATGGCGTCATAAACTGGAATGAAGAGATCAAACCCGGCCCTCTCGAAGTTGGGTTTGATTATTCATTCATTCTGCCAGCAACTGCCGATAGAGTGCCGTGCGTATTTGTTGAAAATTATAAAGTAGTCAATCTGGAAAATGAAGATCCAATTATTGTCGATTACGATAAGAAAGTCGGTAATCTCCCGACGGGCCTCTCCAATAAGGAAATGCTTAAGATGGAAGCTGACACGCAGCACAGTGCTACGATCATAAATGGGATAAGCAGAATCGGATCCATGGATGGTGGTAAAAAAGCCTGGTGGGTAGATGAGACATTTGCAGAGATATTCACTGCCAAAGCTGCCAATTTTATTGAGAGTAACAAGAACAAACCATTTTTCCTCTACCTCGCTCTGAGTGATATTCATGTCCCAAGGGTGCCCAACGAACAATTTGTTGGGAAAAGCAGTATGGGACCCAGAGGTGATGCCATACTTCAATTGGATTGGTGCGTGGAACAAGTCATGAAAAAGTTAAAAGAAATGGGATTGGAAAAAAATACCCTTGTTATCTTATCCAGTGACAATGGACCAATTCTCGATGATGGATATGCTGATCTGGCAGAAGAGAAAGCAGGCAGCCACAATCCATCTGGGCCGTTTAGAGGTGGGAAGTACAGTATTTACGAAGCTGGAACTCGCATGCCGACAATTGTCTCCTGGCCAGGTACAGTAAAGAGTTCAGTGTCGGATGCCCTTTGGTCGCAAGTTGATCTCTATGCTTCAATGGCTGCATTAATTGGTCACCAACTTGATGCAAAGGAAGCACCGGATAGTAGAAATGTGTCGGATGCAATTTTGGGGAGATCAAATGTTGGTCGGCAAATAATGCTTGAAGAAGCATTTACACTTGGTGTAAGGGATGGCAACTGGAAGTACATAGCACCTTTTTCCGGAAAGATCCCTGGTTGGATGAAAAACAAAAATGTAGAGACAGGATTAGGAGAAGAGCAGCTCTATGATTTAGGAAACGATATCAATGAGCGCAGTAATCTGATCAAAACGAATAAAGATCAGGGCGACAAGCTCAGAAAAGAGCTAAGCAAGATTCTAAGAAGTGAAATGACGAGGTAATTTTACGTGTCGTCTTTTTTATAAAAAGTGGCCGGTCCCCAATTGTAATGACAAATTTTTTTGTATTCATCCAATGGCATGCTGAGGCGGTATCGAACCTACGAAGCGGAGTGCCGTTAACCCATGGAGCTAAAATGAAATTAATTGTTTTTCTCATCCCATTTATGATTTCAGTTGCTCATAGTTATTCTCTTTTCTCTACAGCTGATTCCATTGATGTGGGCCTTGTCGTCTCGCCTTCCAATGCAAATGTACGATCTACTGTTTTAAAACAAGCTGGAAGTAAGGGTGTCTTTTATTACGATGTGACGATCACGAATAAAAGCGATACAACCGTAACACTAAAAGCGATAAACCTTGACATATCGTGCCTCTTCAATGGCTTTCAGGCAAATGAAATTCTGGCTGGCGGATCTGACATGGGGCGGACGCCTCTTCAACGCTATTACCCTGGCGACAAGAACATTCAAAGTGGAATGTTCCTCTTGGCAAAGAAAAGCGATTCTGAATTTATGCTCACCGGAATCGTATCGTGGAGGATTTTTCTTCCTAAATTGCGGTTTGAAAATACAGGAATGTATGTTCGCGCAGATGCAGATGGTAAACTCGTACCACCGGGAACTGATGTTGCTTTTGAAAGAATCGTAACGATTAGTGGGAGTAGCTGGCAGTCGCTTCTCGATCAATATGCACTCGAAATAGCCAAGGAAAACAAAATCACAAAAATAAAAGATGTTCACTTCAAGGGTTGGTCAACCTGGGATTATTATGCGAGATCATTCAATCAGGAAGACATTTTTAACAATATTGAAAAGCTTACTCAATTGGATACGACAGCAAATCTTATACAAATTGATGGCGGATGGTGGACTGAACGAGGTGATTATTTAAGTGTGCGGTCAGATTTGAAAGGCGGAATGAGAGGCATAGCAAAATATATTTCTGAGCGCGGCTATACCCCCGGCATTCATCTCGATGGATTCAGAGCTGACCTGGCGTCCGAAATTTACAAACAGCATCCTGAATATTTTCTTAAAGACCAAAATGATTCAGTGATTGTAACTTATAATGCAAAACATGATCGTGACATGAACTATATTTACTTCGATTATTCGCACCCTGGTGCGAGAAAGTATATGAAAGATGTATTAACAACGATCAAGCGAGAGTGGGGTTTCAAATATTTTAAAATTGATTTTATGCGGTATGGATTGAAGGAGGATATCCTTAAAGAATGTCCGGACGTCACCGAAATCAAAGCACACATACCGGGAATGACACATGTTGAACGATTTAGAGCTGGAATAACTTCTATGAAAGAAGCGTTTGGCGATGATGTCTACTTTGTCGGTTGTTCTGCCGTCTTCGGTCCTGCAATTGGTTACGTAGATGGTATGCGCACTGGGGGGGACATTAGTCCGCGTTTTGAATTCTATAGAACTCGTACGTTGCAGAACGGTGGAAATTACTATCTGCACAAGAAAGTGTTCAATTGTGACCCGGATTATTTGGTAGTTCGAAACAAGAATGATGAAGATGAGAAGGTCCAAAAAGGACAACACAAATATGGAGGAAATGTAACGATCAATGAAGCAAAAATGTGGACGGACTACATATCAATGTTTGGCAATGCTAAACTTTCAAGTGATAATCTGCAAACCCTGAGAAATGAGCGTAAGGATTTGATTAAGTACTCCTTTTCATTAAAAGAGTGCATTGAATATTTCCCAGTGGATCTTTGGCAACATGCCAAGAATAAAGAAGATGCTTTCTCTCTCATTATTGGCCGCGAAGGTGATAGTACATTTGTGGTTGTGTTTAATTGGAGTGATACACCGGCAGAACGGACTATTTCGGGATTTGCTTCACGAGGAAACCAGTTCCTATTACAATATCCTGGAGGAAAGAAATTTTCAATTCCGAAAGGTCAAATTATCCTGCCGATGGACGGGCGCAGTTCTCAGATATTCAAGTACGTTGGAAATAAAAACTATACATCATTAAAATCTGATTTAAAAATAAAATAAGAGGTTCCTCAATGATTCGCCGAGAATTTCTAGAAAAAAGCAGTACCGCACTCATCTCGCTTGGATTACCGAGTGTACTGCATAGTGAATTCAATAAGGAAAGACCAAATATACTTTGGATAATTACGGAAGATACGTCCCGTCATTTCGGATTCAATGGTGAAAAAGCAGTGACGACATTGCATGTGGATAAACTGGCTGCGGAAGGAGTTGTTTTTACGAATGCCTATGTCACTTGTCCCGTGTGCTCCCCGAGCAGATCTTCGCTGATCACAGGAATGTATCAAACAACGATCGGTGCACATAATCACCGAAGCAGCAGCACTCCTCAATCAGCAATTCAGTTGCCGAAACATGTACGAACTCTGCCGGAATTGTTTAAAGAAGCGGGTTACTTTACATGCAATAGTGGTTTTAATTTAAATTGGAAAAATCCGGGCAAGACGGACTATAATTTTTCTTTTGATGAGAGCAAACTGTATGATGGCACCGATTGGACAAACAGAAAACCCAATCAGCCGTTTTTCGCTCAAATACAACTCAACGGTGGCAAAAGTCGGGAATCGAAATTTGAATCCGATGCAACCGTCGATATGTCAAAAACGAAAATCCCGCCGTATTACCCTGACGATACAGTGATCATCGATGATTGGAAAGACTACCTTAAGACAGTGATGAAAACCGATGATGAAGTCGGTAAAGTGGTGGAACGCCTAAAAAAAGAAGGCAATCTCAGCAACACGATTATCTTTTTTATTACTGATCATGGAATAAGTCATGTCCGGGGGAAGCAGTTCTTATATGATGAAGGGACAAGAATACCTTTTGTAATTTGGGGTCCGGAATATGTAAAAAAGGGAGTTCGTGAAGAGTTAATCGCGCACATGGATATGGCTGCCACATCGCTCTATTTTGCCGGGATCAAAATACCAAGCTATATGGAATCCAGACCTCTCTTTGGATCTATGGCTCATCCGCGCGAATATGTTATTTCGGCACGAGACCGGTGTGATGAAACGGTGGATCGTATCCGAAGCGTCCGGAAAGGGAATTACAAGTACATTCACAACTATCATCCAAAGCGTCCCTATTTGCAGCCCTGCGTATACAAGGATTACAAGCCGATTGTAAAACGTATGCGGGCACTGTATAGCGAAGGAAAGTTGAATAGTGCTCAATCACTGATAATGGCTCAAGTTCGCCCTGAAGAAGAGTTATATGATTTGATAAATGATCCTTATGAATTACACAATTTAGCAACGGAGCCAGCATACAAAGAAAAACTCGAAGAACTGCGTACCATAGTAGACAAATGGATTG
>CAJBTU010000257.1 GCA_903958625.1 uncultured Ignavibacteriota bacterium
AACCGCTGCCTGAGCAAATAGTGTTACACCTTCCGGCGTATTGAAAGGGGAGTTCCCTTCCGCCTGACAAGAGACGATCAGTCCGTTCTTTAATTTTTGAAAAACATCATTCACCGTTTTTCTGCGCGTTCTTCGTTCATTCTCTCCCACCGGGCATAGATCACCGGTAAAACAATTGACCGTTCATTCAGAAATTCCTTGATCATGTGCAGGCGCGATGTGCCGGAGACCTCCTCCAAACCTGATGTCATATTTCCCTTTTCATTTTTCGGGAACCATTCGTGAAGATATCCTCCTAATTCCAACGCATAGGTGATCTTTTTGCCAGAGCCTGCTGTGTACGGCAAAAATGAACAGTCGATGTTCTGGGACGGGAAGAGAACAGTGTATTGACTGTCCTGAACGGCAATTGCCGGAAGAACATTCTTACCGGAATTTGTTACTGCACTCTTCACCGGCAGCGAGATCTTTTTCAAAGGATGAACGGGAGACCAATCGATCAGAACAGCATCGAATTTCCAAACATCATGGAGCGCCGTCAGTTTTATCCGGACCGAATCACCTTTTGTATCGTTCACGGAAAAACGAATCACTTTTGTGAACGGAATTTCGCTCGCCTCGGGAAGAATGGTTCCGAACTCCTCCCAGTCGCTTCCATTCCACTGAGAAACTTTCAACGAACTTTCTTGAAGCCATTGCTTCAATATCAAAAGCATTTCGGGATCGTGCTCCACCGCATCAACAAAACGCAAAGCATCATCACCGATCACGTCCGACATCATTTCCAGGACAGCGGCAAATAACCCGGTGTTGATCGAGCGGACAATAATGGTCCCCTCGGCCGCAGTTTGAGGTTTGGGAAACGTTAATTCGATTTCATCACGATAATTTCTCTTGATCATTGACCGAACATCGCGCGATTCTAAAAATATTCCGTCGATCGCTCCGATCGGTCCTATGGCAACATTGTCGTTGCCTTCACGCGCCGATAACGGAGCGATCGGATCATAGACAGGCCAAACCCTGTTTTGAGGATCGAAATATACAGCCGCACGTTTTTCTGATTCTACCGCTGCAATATTGACATTGTTGATATAATGAGTTTCCGGCCGTTCATTGCTGATGCGGATCGAACATTCATTTCTCTTTTCCTTCAATTGCGGCAGCATGATTCCGGTCGTAATTTCCAGCGCTCTTCCCCATGACGTTCCAAATCCCTCACCTTCCAACGCATAATCCGAACCGCTCCAACTATACACTGTAGGACATGATTGATCACCCCCTCCATACCCGCTGCCGAGAAATCGTATGCTGGTAAAATCCTTGATCGCAAATGCATCATCACCGCCGAATGATCCGGATGCCGCAATTCCGAAACCAGTCAGCGCTGCCACGGCAAGGATCGTCCTTCCAAGATCCGTTCTCCGTACCTGTATGTAGTCGATATCCCGAAAACTGATCTCACCTTTGAACGGCATCTCATTATCGTCCTTCCGCAGCCTCCCTGAACCGATCATTGACGAATCATAAAGAAGATAGTTGTTCAGAAGATAGACCGATTTATCTTTCATCATTACGGAGATCGCTCCTGTTTCCAGAGGATCCTGTAATTCAGAACGGCGATTGAGTGTACTGTTGCTGTTACACCCGGAAAACCATACCGTGATTCCGATCGCTGAAAGAATAGCTACAACGATCAAACGATTCATCGGATAGCATTGCGTTTTACAGAGTGTAATAATCTGTTTCATGCTGAGTCTTCCTTCACTCATTCTATTGTATTAAAAAACCACTTGAAAACGAACAGCAGCCACGATACTGCCGAGTATGACACTGACGGGAATGTTTTCCGCCAATGTTGTTTTGATCTCCGGAACGATTAGATAGCAAAGAGACAACTGGATATTATAATGAGATGAAATATCCACATCACATCCGCTTGTCAGCAGGTAACCATATTCCCCTGCGGATGATGAGATCTTATCAAATGTTGCGACCTGATATTTTGATATTGTGTCAATAACAACCCCGTACGGCACCGTTGTTGAAAAATATGTCCGGCCGTATCCGATTCCTAAGAAAGGATGGAGCGGCTCCATATCGAGCGACGGCGGATAATAGAAAAGAGAAAGCAAATACGCGGAAAAATTATCTTCTCCTTCTTTCATTTGAGAAACTTCAGCCGACAGCGAAATTTCCTGAGAGAGCCGTAACGAAAGAGTGTACCAAAAGAGAGGGGAGAAATTCAAAGCTGGCTTTTGAGGACTAAAAAACTGATTGCCGATCACCTTGCTTTTATATCGGTTTGCTACCACTATGAACGCGTCGCGCAATTCACTAAAATCCGGATCGTACGTTGAATATCCGATGCCGAAGGACCATTTGGGGAATTCCTCATCGAAGTGAGACCGGTCGTCGAACGGCAGCTGATCCGACAGGATTTTATTTACCGGCATCGGAAAAGAATAATATTGTACCGTATCGCGGACAAATTGTTCTCCATCAGCAACAATGATCTTCGGAGAAGTGCTTCCCATTTTGTACGTTCCGGCAATGATCTCTTCGATATGATCGATCTTTTCTGCAAAACGCATAAGGGCATTTTTCGAATATTGAATGACCGTATCCTGCTCACCTTTCGCTGTCTGCAGACGAATGCGCACATAGAATGAATCATCCGGCGTTACGTAGAATACCCCCTGCTGGAATTTATCAAACGACTGAAACAGGTAATAGTATAAGCGCTCCTGCTGGTCTATCTCCGTGCCGACGCGGGGACTCACAATGATGACTCGGTCGGAGCTCTGCGACGTGCTTATTGCTGTCAAACATACCATACAAATAACCAGTACTGCGAGTTTTTTATTGCACATACACTCCTCTCGAATTCTCAAGGAATCGTTGTAAGAAAAAGCGGTTCCGTTACCGGGTAACGTGAAGCCGAACGGATCGACTGGAATCCTGAACCGGGGAGCGGTTCAACCATTCGATCAGGTGTTGAATCTGCTAATCCGAAAAGAAGTCCTGTCACAATTCCAATCGCTGCGCCAAGAAATCCGCCAACCCCGCCTTTTTCCAAGGCGGTCATTCTCAAGAATCCCTCCGTATCGTCACCCCCCATCACGCCGATGAGAAATCCAATTCCACCGCCAAATAGCAGGCCCGTCAATGTTCTTTGAAGGACCCGTGATCTACTTTGCACGGTAATTCTGAGAAGGTCCTCGTTACAGATCTTCAGAAGATCACGTTGGTGTTCCGGAAGGGACTTCTCCGACAATCCTTCAACAGTACAAAGTAAAATTCCATCAGGCCTGACTGATAATAATTCACCGGTGAGATGAGATCCGTTCCGCAGATCGATCGAGACAGTAGCCCCTTGAGAATAGAGTTGAAGCGGGAGAAAAAGTATCGGTATGAAGAGAAAAACTGACAGGATCCGCAACATAAACACCTCAGAATCGTTGGTGCAACGAATACTCAGTGGAATTAATGGATATCAATAATACAGAAAAAACTATAGATGCTGCTGATGAACCGATTACAGAGTAATCAAAGGAATGTAATAGTATAACTTTTTTGTAGCAATATGAATTTGTGGTAAAGACATTTATTCCGGGAAAAAAGGTGCAACAGAAATACGACTTGTCTATCCGTTATTTGGAGGGATGATAAAGAGCAGGCTCTAAAATGATAATGCCTCAGAATCATCTCTGAGGCATCATTGTGGGTGTTCACGGGATCGAACCGCGGACCTCCTGCTTGTAAGGCAGGCGCTCTAAACCAGCTGAGCTAAACACCCGATGTATTTCCTTTCAAAT
>CAJBTU010000258.1 GCA_903958625.1 uncultured Ignavibacteriota bacterium
AACAGATTTTCCTGAAGGTTTTCTTTTCCGTTCTTCAATTCTCCATCCGTTAAGATCTGAATGATTTTTTTGTCATTGAGATATCCGCTGATCTCATCTTGGAAATCTCTGATAAGACTATGCTCATTCCTATCCTGATATGCCGTGGCATTCCCAAAACTCAAATGGGAATCCATAGTCCAGAGAATTCTCTGTGCGATATAACTCCTGAAAATATCGGTCATGCGGAACGAACATGTCGATGGGAGATAGAGCAGCGGAAAGACCTCCTTGAACCATACTGTATTTTGAGAATTGAACGGACACCATGAGTAGGGATCTAAAACGACAGGTTGAGAAAGATCATTGAAGTCCAGTTCCTTGTTGATAACGAGACGATAGACCGCATCAACATCCGGATTTTTATTGGCGAGATATTGCTGGATCGGGCTATGAACGGATTTTGTTGATCCAAGTTTTGGATTCTCTTTGGTGATGAGTTCGAGTGGAAAGCCGCGCGGCCAGATATGTTCGGCAGTGAAATACCGATAGACATTCACCCAACCGATATGAGAGACAACGTTCCCGGTAATACGATTTGAACGGAGAAATGTGTAGTTGCCTTGCGGATAATTATCGTCATCTGTTTCAAGAATGACCTCTGCATAGTTCTTTATTGCAAGCAAATAGCCTATATTTTTTCGCGTATAGTGATTGAAGGGTAGGACAGAGACGATCTTCAGTTTCATCTGCTCTTGTTGGTCGGCAGTATAGTATCCTCCCTTGAACCGGTGTTCGTTCTGATATTGAGTGAACAAATCACTGAGCTCCGGTTTCGTCTTCTTATCCCCGATGACGATGAATTCAACATCGTTCTTTGCACAAAGAATTCCGAATTCCCGAAGCGCTTTGTTCAGGGAACCGATCGTTGTGATGATGAGTGATGTTTTTGCTGAGGCCATATTTTTTCTCTGTTTTCCAGTAATTAATGAAAAAAATAATTAAATTTACCATAAGAACAAAACTTTGGAGGCAATTATTCTTACCGGAATGTACTACAAGAACTGGGCGATCGTGATCCCGATGGCTAATGAGGAACAGGATTTTCAGCCGTTCATTGAACGGATGAATTTTGTACTGGATACGCTGAATCCTGGGAAGGTATTTTTCATCGTCGATACCGTGTCAAAAGATAAAACATATGAACTTTGTCTTGAACTGCAGAAAAGTAATCATCGCTACGAAACCGTTTGGTGTCCGCAAAATAAGAACGTTGTTGATGCATATATCAATGGATTGCGTGTAGCCTATGAAGCGGGATACGATATCATCATTGAAATGGACGCAGGACTTTCCCATGATCCCCGGGCGATACCGATGTTTCTTCGTGTATTGAATGAAGGGAACGAATGCGCTTTTGGTAGCCGCTTCATCAACGGCGGCTCTATCTCAGGATCGCCATACAATCGGTGGTTCTTATCGAAAGCAGGGACGTTTCTCGCAAACATGCTCTTAGGAACTAAATTGAAGGATATGACTTCCGGTTTTCAGGGATTTCACCGCGATGTTGTCGGCAGTTTCATTGATTATCCATTCCGGTCCAAAGCACATTTCTATCAAACCGAACTACGGTATCTGTTGCGGAAAAGAAGGATCGCCGAGATACCTATCCATTATGTTGCACCGTCGCCGAGAGTATCGTCTAACTCCATCAGGAATTCAATTTCAACATTGCTGTTCTATTTTCTCCGCCGCATCAGATTCCGTTCCATTGAACTGTAATCCATGAAAGAAAAAGTCGTTGTTACGGGAGCATCAGGCAACATCGGATTTCATGTCGCGAAGTATTTGTGCGATCTTGGGCTCGACGTGCACCTATTGATAAGAAGAAGCAATTCTAACATTGAACTTCTTAAAACATACGGCGCCGTTGTGCACAAAGCTGACCTTCAAAATCCTTCTTCATACCGGAACCTTATGGAGAATTCATCGGCGTTGTTCCATCTTGCTGCCGAAAATACTACTGACACTTCCGATGAATCAAGGATCATCCAAAATACGCTTACCCTTACCCGGAATGTTATTACCGCTGCGGTAGAATCGGGTGTTAAAACGATTATTTATACAAGTTCCGTTGTTGTGTTGGGACGTTCCCGGGATCCAAATATCCTGATCACGGAAGCGGACAAAAACAATTTTCCGGAAAGCCCGTACGTAAAAGGGAAAATCCTTGCGGAAGAATTTTGTGAGACCAAAATCAACGATGGGCATGATATACGCAGAGTGTATCCTTCGTGGGTCGTAGGTTCACACAATGCTAAACTCACTCCGCCGCATGTCATCATTCGTAATGCTGTTCTCAATGGACAACCTTTTTACTTTGACGGCGGAATTTCCATCGCCGATGTCCGGGAAGTGGCAAAGGGTCATGTGAATGCGTTGCTGAAAGGAAAACCGCAGGGACAATATCTTCTTGGTGGCGTGAACACAACATTTTTGGAATTGTACTCGCAGTTGGCCGCGATCAACCGTCGGCAAAAACCGATCCTAAAGATCCCTAAATGGATGATCTATTTAGGATCTGCAATTGCAAAAATAATATTGGGAAAAAGGTCTCCGATCGATCCGCAGTATGTCCGATCGATCATTGGCAACTACAGCTGGTATGATTCTTCAACGGCAATCAACGAACTGGGATATTCCATACCGCCGCTGAAGACTACTTTGACTGAGGGAGTGAAAGAAGTTCAATGTCATCTCTCAGGCCTCTCGAATATCCTTCAGCAGTCCGATCAAAGAACTATGCAGAGAATGAAATATGCCGATGATGATGTTCTGTTGATCACTGGATTCCCCGGTTGGCTGGCAAACAGAATGATCGACGTGTTTATGAACGGAGACCGCAGCGGAAACTTAGCCATAGACCGGAAAATCCGGTTGCTGGTACTCCCTTCGTTCAGGAATATTCGGTTCAATCTTCCGGAGAATTTTGAAATTGTTTATGGTGACCTTCAGCAAAAAGAGACACTACCTTCTGTGATCAAGAATGTAAAGTCAGTCTATCATTGTGCCGGAGTGATATATCCTTCGAAAATAAAGACCTTGTATGATGTGAATTGGATCGGAACAAAAAATCTTGTTGACGCTTGCATAGAACATGGTGTGAAACGTTTTCTCTATATGGGAACCGACAGCATTTGCGGATTCGGCCGGGAGAAAAGAATATTTGACGAAAACACGGAATCCCGCCCATATAAAAATTATGGAAAAAGTAAATATCTCGCCGAACAGTATCTCCTTGAAAAGACAAAAGAAGGTTTCATTGAAGGGACATCTCTGAGAGGATTTTGGTTCTTTGGACCCCATATGCCGGTTCGGAATCAAAGTCTCATTACGATGTTGAAATGGAAACGCCAGATCATTTTTGGTAACGGAAAGAATTATCGCAGTCTTACCCATATCGACAACGTGATCCAGGCATTCATAAAAAGTGAAAAAAGTCCTGCAACAATTGGCAAATGGTACTGGATCTCCGATAAGAATTATACGACGACTGTCGATGAGATCTTTCAGTCTATGGCACGTGAAGTAGGGGAAAAATACCGGCCGTTCTATATACCAGATATTGTCAGTTCCTTCTTTTCGCTCGTAGACATACTGCTTGGTAAGTTTGGAATACTCAATGCGACGGTGCATGCGGCAGGGAAATTCAATAAGGATATCGCCGGAGAACACAGCGCAGCGATACGTGATTTTGCATATGATCCGATCGATACATTCACGAATTTCAAGAACGATATTGAACATTTTTATCCTCTGCCATGAAATCTCAATGGATCACTCATTATGAAAAATCCGGATTTACCGGTTCTCCCCGGTATGATGAATCGATGGATTTTTTCAAACAATTTACGGTACATACCCGGTTTGCATCGATGTTTCCAATCGGTATTTCACCGCAAGGTCGCTCAATTGAGTGCATCGTCGTAGCGAAAGGGAAAGAATTTACTCCTGAAAAAGCAAAAAAAAAGCGGAAAAGCAATCGTTCTTATTCAAAACGGCATCCATGCAGGCGAGATCGAGGGGAAGGATTCCGGCATGCTTTTATTGCGCGACATCCTTATCACAAAAGAAAAGGATTATCTGCTTGATCACCTTATCCTTCTCATAATACCGATTCTCAATGTGGACGGGCATGAACGGGTCAGCCATTTTAACCGTCCGAACCAAAATGGGCCGGATGAAATGGGGTGGAGGACGAACAGCTGGAACCTGAATCTCAATCGTGACTATATGAAGGCGGATACACCGGAAATTCGTGCTTTTTTGGAACTTTTCACTACATGGCTACCGGATTTCTTCATCGATAATCACACGACAAACGGTGCTGATTATCGTTACCACATTACGTACGCCCTTGAACGATACGGAAACATAGATTCCAAATTGGGGAAATGGGGAAGTGAACAATTCCTACCTTCTGTTATTAATTCCGTTGAAGAGAAAGGATTTTTATCTGCTCCCTATATCGAGATGAAGGAAAAAACCATTGAAAGCGGTATTGTTGACGCACCTCTTCCTCCGCGGCTATCTACCGGATATACCACGGTTCAAAACAGATTAGGATTGCTTGTTGAAACCCATTCTTTGAAACCGTATGAAAACCGTGTCAGTTCGACGTTGGCAATGAATGTTGCCGCTTTGGAATATCTGAATAAAAATTTTCGGACGATTAAAACACTTAATGCGAAGGCTGACACTGCCACACTGAAAATGAAGTCGCTTCCGGTAGCATTTGAATTAAGTGAAAAATGTAATCCCTTTCAATTCAAAGGTTTCCAATCCTTTCTTGAAAAAAGTTCTATTACAGGAAACGAGGTCGTACGGTATTCCAACATACCAAGCGATTTTGAAATACCGCTATTCAACGATGTTCAAGTGACAAAAATAATCCGGATACCCAAGGCGTATGTTATCCCGCGTGAGTTTGAACATATTGCTGAGATTTTGAAACAGCACGGAATATCAGTTAAGCAACTTGGGACTGCCAGACATATGTCGGTTGAACAATATCAGTTTGACAGTGCAGAATTTGCAAAAAAGCCATATGAAGGACGATATTGTGTTAAGGTAGCATGCAGAGTTGATAGCATAACAAGACAGTTTCCGAAAGGCACATTCATTGTACCAACTCGTCAAAGAACATTGCGGGTCATCGTCAACCTGTTGGAACCGGAAGCGCCTGATTCATTCGCCAGCTGGGGTTTTTTCAATGCGTTCTTTGAGCGGAAAGAATATGCTGAAGCTTATGTTATGGAACCGCTGGCTCAAAAGATGTTATCATCGGATGAACATTTACGAAAAGAATTCTTTGAACAATTACATGACGAAGATTTTCGGAACGATCCGGATGGACGCTTAGATTTCTTTTACCAACGGTCACCATATTTCGACATCAATGAAAATAAGTATCCCATCTACCGAGTCACAAACACTCGATAAGCAGAGCAGATTAGATTTCCCACGATTTCAAAGTGTCATTTTATTGATGGAACTCAGCAAAGGACGGTATGGCTAAAACAATTCTCTGTATTTCAAGTTATGAAAAAGGACAGGAATTCCTTCGCCAGGCAAAAAGGGAAGGGTGGAAAGTATTATTACTGACTTCTAAAAGTTTGGAGTATGCTGACTGGCCGAAAGATCACATCGACACTATTTATTATATTCCCGATATCAATAAAGAGTGGCACATGCCCGATGTCATCAGCGGCGTCAGTTATCTTGCCCGCACTGAACAAATCGATAGAATTGTTGCGCTGGATGATTTTGATGTTGAAAAGGCAGCTACATTGCGGGAGCATCTGCGTATTGGCGGAATGGGTGAAACAACGGCAAGGTATTTCCGTGATAAACTTGCTATGAGAATGAAAGCGCGGGATACGAAAATCAACGTTCCGGATTTTGTCGGAATTTTAAATCATGACCGCATCAGGGAATTTTTGGCTGTTGTTCCGCCTCCATATGTATTGAAACCGCGTCTCTCTGCCGGAGCGACCGGTATCATAAAGATTCATACCGCAGACGAACTTTGGAAAAAGATCGAGGAACTGGGAGACCAGCAGTCTTTTTATTTGCTGGAGAAATTCATACCCGGAGATATTTTTCATGTGGACAGCATTTTGGTGAACAAGCAAGTGCTGTTTTCTATCGTCAGCAAATATGGATTACCGCCGATGGAGGTTTCCCACGAAGGCAGAGTTTTCATGACGCGGACAATTAAACGCGGAAGCGACGATGAATCTGCTCTGCAAAAAATGAATCGATCGGTACTGCCGCTGCTTGGACTGCTTCAAGGCGTATCGCATACCGAATATATCAAAGCACACAGCGACGGCAAATTCTATTTCCTGGAAACGTCCGCCCGTGTTGGCGGCGCACATATCATTGAATTGATAGAAGGGGCCACAGGATTGAATCTCTGGGCCGAATGGGCCAAATTAGAAACGGCTGAGGATGTAACGACCTATTTGCCTCATCCATTAAGAGAAGAATATGCCGGTCTTATGGTCTCGCTGGCCAAACAGCAATGGCCGGATATGACATCGTACAATGATCCGGAGATCTACTGGAAGATCATGAAGGAATTCCATGCCGGACTCGTCGTAAAATCAGCGTCATATGAACGCATAGAGGAATTACTCAACAATTATACAGACCGTTTTTATAACGATTTTTTCACATCGGCACCGCCGAAATCGAAACCGTCATATTGACCATGAAGTATATCTTGATCATAGGTGCGGGTTCTGATGTTGCTTTGCCGCTTGAATATCTCTACGCAAAAGCAGGATATGGTTTGTATCTTGCAAGCCGGAATATTGAACGACTGATGCGAGATGCCGATGAAATCAGGCGGCAATGCACGACAGAGGCGATTGCGTATCATTTTGATGTAAGGGAGACAGCGAGTCATCAGCAATTTTATGATTCGCTGCCGCAGAAACCGATCGGTATAATTTGTCTCGCAGGAACTCTTGGCGATCAGTCGAAGTCTGAGCAAAAATATTTTGAAGCGCAGGAAGTAATGGAAGCGAACTACACCGGTCTGGTTTCAATAGTTCATATTGCGGCTGCTGATTTTGAGAAGAGAAAGGAAGGGTTCATCGTTGGGGTCAGTTCTGTTGCCGGAGAACGAGGAAGAAAGAGTAATTACATTTACGCAAGTGCTAAAGCTGGTTTTTCTGCTTTCCTTTCGGGGTTGCGTAATAGATTGCATCAATCCCATGTACAAGTATTGACGGTACATCCAGGGTATATCCGAACGAAGATGATTGAGGGAAGAGAAACACCCGGTATTATTACAGCAACTCCCGAAGAAGTTGCACGCGATATTTTTACAGCACAACAATCTGGGAAAGATTTCATATATTCAAAATGGTTCTGGAGATACATCATGCTCATATTTAGAATAATCCCTGAGTCAAGCGTTAAAAAATTGAATTTCAAATGACTACCAGAAGCAGAGCCGAACTTGCATTATTTTCAACAACATTCATCTGGGGCAGCACGTTTGTTGTTGTGAAAGCGGGAACGGAAAATATTTCGCCATCATTATTCATCTCATTGCGGTTTGGAATTGGAGCGTTGATCTTCGGATTACTGCTGTTCAACAAACTGAAACACATTCATTTTCGCACCGTGAAAAAAGGGATCATCCTCGGTATTATGCTTGGCGTCGGTATTCTTCTGCAAAATTACGGCATTTATCAAACGACGGCATCTAAATCGGCATTCATTACAGGATTGATGGTTATCTTTACACCCATAGCCCAATTGGTATTGGAACGGAGGCCGCCAAAGATCGGGAACATAGTGGGGATATTCGTTGTGATGTGCGGATTATTTTTGCTGACTTCTCCGTCAGGTTCCGAAGTAAATTATGGCGATATTCTGGTACTGATTTCTGCGTTTATCTTTGGCGTATATATCGTCTATCTTGATATTTACTCAAAGGATGAGAATGTCATGCAATTGGCATTCATCCAGGTAGCTGTAACGACAACCATTGCTGCGGTAGCGGTACCGTTTGAAAATATTATTTTCATGCCGACGACACAATTGTTGTTATCGTTGCTTTACATGGGAATTTGTGCGACTGTCTTTTCAACGTACGTGCAAACACGCTATCAAAAAGATACAACTCCGACACGCGCAGTGATAATCTTTACCATAGAGCCGGTGATCACGGCAGTTCTGGCATATTTTGTTCTTGGTGAAATTTTAGGTTTTTCCGGGATCATTGGTGCAGTGCTGATCATTAGCGGGATTTTGATCTCAGAATTTATGGATCTTATTCTCAGAAAATTGGGAATCAAATTACTGGCGGCGGAAGAATAATGGACGCACTGGCAAAGATCACTGTTAAGGGTATTGTTCAAGGGGTAGGTTATCGCTGGTTTGCGGATCGGACTGCCAGGAAACATAACCTTAATGGTTTTGTAGAGAATCTTCCCGACGGTTCGGTCTATTTGGAGGTAGAAGGGGAAAAGGAAAGCATTGAAACCCTCATCTCTGAGCTTCGGACCGGACCCAAGTTGTCTGTTGTTGAAGATATTATTGTTGAGTGGAGCAAACCTCATCATTTATTTATTAATTTTAGAATAAAAGCCTAATGACTCGAATTGGATTTGGTTTTGATGTTCACAGACTGGTTTCCGGGAGGAAATTGATCCTTGGCGGTGTTGAGATTCCTTTTGAAAAAGGACTACTCGGCCATTCGGATGCCGATGTGCTTTTGCATGCCGTTTCGGATGCTTTACTTGGCGCAGCTGCTTTAGGCGATATCGGAAAACATTTCCCTGATACCGATGCTCGATTCAAAGGGATTTCAAGCATTCAATTATTAATGCAGGTTGGGAAATTACTCACGGATAAAGGGTATCTTGTTGGGAATATTGATACAACCATTGTTTTGGAAAAACCGAAGATCGCTCCATATGCCGATGGAATGAGAAAAAATATTTCATTAGCTTTGGGTATCAATGAAGATCAAGTCTCAGTTAAGGCAACAACAAACGAAGGATTAGGTTTCATTGGCGTTGGCGAAGGTGCTGTTGCATATGCAGTTGCAACAATTACATTACATAAAATAAAATAGTGTGGAAACAATAATAACATATCTTCAGCAGCTCAGTCCTGTTTGGGTCTATGCCGCCATTTTTTTTATTGCATATATTGAGAATATTTTTCCACCTTCTCCCAGCGATGTGATGATCGTAGCTGGCGGTTATCTGGTCGGCGTGGGTCATATTGATTTTTTTGCCGCTCTTATTATTGCAACAATTGGCAGCACTACCGGATTTATGACGATGTATCAGATAGGGGACTGGTTCGGTCTAAAGATTATTGAAACAGGGAAAATAAAATACCTGCCGTTGGAATCTGTTCATAAGGTAGAATCCTGGTTTCGTCATTATGGGTATTGGCTGATCATTGTTAATAGGTTCCTTTCAGGCACTCGGGCAGTGGTAGGTTTCTTTGCTGGCATGTCGGAAATTAAATTTATTCCCACGGCAGTTCTCTGCTTCGTTAGTGCATTGGTCTGGAATTGGATTCTCATCTATGCCGGTACACTACTGGGCGAGAATTGGAAATCAATAGGATTCTATTTAACTACATACAGTCAACTTGTTACCGTATTGATTGTTACAGG
>CAJBTU010000259.1 GCA_903958625.1 uncultured Ignavibacteriota bacterium
CTTCGCGGCATTAATGCCTGTCAGGTTCACCTGCCGAACATTCCTCAGGTCGGCGTTTCGATACGGCGTTCCATCACGATATGCCGCCGCACGCGTACATCTACGGAATACCGTACTCATTGTATTCGCAGTACAAGATCCGCCGTTACGGATTCCACGGAACCAGTCATGCATACGTTGCACACCGTGCCAGTGAACTGCTGAAGAAGGATCTAAAAAAATTGAAGGTCATCACCTGTCATCTCGGAAACGGATGCAGCATTGCGGCGATCGACAAAGGTATCTCCATTGACACATCCATGGGATTTACACCGCTGGAAGGCCTCTTGATGGGAACACGTTCCGGAGACATCGATGTGTCCATTATTCTCTACGTCATGGCGAAAGAAGGATTGAACTACTCCGAAGCAAACACGCTGCTGAATAAACACAGCGGACTGCAGGGAATCTCCGGCGTAAGCAGTGATATGCGCGAGGTCATCACCGAAATGAATGAAGGAAATAAAAAAGCAAAACTTGCGTTCGATATTTTCTGCTACCGGGTGAAAAAATACGTTGGATCGTATATCGCTGCACTCGGAGGACTTGATGTTCTCGTCTTTACCGGCGGCATCGGCGAAAATTCGCCCGACGTCCGGAAAGCGATCTGCGATAATCTGGAATATCTCGGGATCGAATTCGATAAAACCGCCAACAACACCAAAGATAAAGAAAAAGCGATCACCACAGCCAAATCGAAGGCAGCAGTATATGTCATCCCGACAAACGAGGAATTGATGATAGCACTGGAAACAAAAGAGATCGTGAAGAACGCAAAGAAGAAATGATGGCTGCCTAATCCCGCGGAGAGTTTCCATTCCGCGGGAGTTAGACCTACAGATACCGCGTGATCAGCCTTACTGCTGCAATAACAATCGCCACAACAAGCACACGAATCAACCACTTACTTTTGATCCTTTTTGATAGTCTGCCCCCTATCTGTGCGCCAACTATTGCCCCGGCTCCGAGAAAAGGTACAAACGACCATTCAATGGCTCCTACCGTCATGTGACTTCCAACCGCAAACGTTGACGAAATGGACAGGATGAATATAGATGTCGGTATGGCAAAGTAAGGATGGAAGTTGAACAGATAGATCATTGCCGGCACATGGATCAATCCGCCCCCAACACCGGCCATACTCGCATAGAATCCGATGAAAAAACTGATCGCTATTCCCAAAAGGATATTAAAGTGCGGACGGACAAATTCAACGGGAGTGACAGCATCTACTTTTGATTTTTTATTCTCTTTGAATACGGTATAGGCCGCTATGCAAAGCAGAAAAATTCCGAATCCAATATCGAATGCTGGTTTAGAAACCTTCTGTAAAAGGTATGCACCAAGAAATGCACCGGGAAACATCGCCAGCGAAAAGATCACCCCTGTTCGATAGTCTATCCGATGCTGCCGCGCATACGAGACGGCACCAGAGATCGAATTCAGTGCCACGATGCACATCGATGTTCCGACTGCAATTTGCGGGGAGACATGATAGACCAACGTGAGAAATGGAACGACAATAAAACCTCCGCCCACTCCGACGACCGTGCCGAAGAAGCCGACGATGATTCCTACAACAAAGAGAAAAAGAGAATCCATCATTACCATATCACTGTTATTAAATTTCCGGAAGATATTTCCGCCAGACCTCGCGTTGCATTTGTGAAGAGCAATTGCACCGACGCCAGATGTGAAGGCAAAATGTGAAGAGAGATTATAGAGCGGTCAGAGGTGTAATCGGTCCGGGCGATCTTTAGTTTTTGCGAATTAATCACATTCATCACGGGATTTGTTTCCGAGAAAGGAAATGAAACCTGTAATTCTCTCACCAGTGCTTTCGAAATGGTCTTTGCTTGAGCAATGCCGTACTCTGCGGCGTCGAAATATGCCCTTCCCAATCCGCCAACACCAAGTTTTGTACCGCCGAAATACCGGGTCACAACAACAAGAATATCAGAAAGGCTCTTTGCGTGAATTGCAGAATGGATTTTGACACCGGCTGTACCGGAAGGTTCTCCGTCATCGGAGTATCGAACATTCTTTTTCTCCGCTCCGATGACGTAGGCATAACAATGGTGTGTTGCGTCAAAATATTTTTTGCGAACAGTTTCTAATTTGTTTTTTGCTTCCTCTTCGTCCGCCGCCGGAAAAATATCGGCGATGAACCGTGATCCTTCTACTTTGATCTGTGCAAACGTTTCCGTCAGAACGGATAAATAAACCTCATCCATTATTTAAAATATACGGACGTCGTCAATCTGACCATGATATAATCTGCGATTACCGGAACTGCTCCGCCCTTCTTAAGATTTTTCACATAGGCAAGATTTGGTATCACATGCACTTCCGGAACCGGAGCATAATCCATTCCAACATTGGCATAAACATCACGATACCCTGTTGTGGTCACGCTCAGGTCATCATCGCTTGCGTCAACACGTACAACCGCACGCAGCGATTTCATCATTTCATACCAGCCAAAGATCGATCCGCCGACCGGCGTAACATCCGCTGTACCGGAAAATTTTCTGTTCATCCGGTAGAAGGCTTCGCCGCCCAATGTATATTTCAGCGCACTCATTCCATAAAACAATTTCCCGGTTATTGTGCTTCTCCCGCCTCCGACATTTTCATAATCAACATACAATTCAAGAACAGAGGACTTGTCGAACCAATTACCGACCGCCATGGCAAACTTCTTTACTTTATCATTTTCTGCAGTAACTCCGGTCCCGTTATATACTGCAAGACGTGCGTAGGTCGTTCCCTGCGCATTGGTCCTTCCGGTCAGCGTTAATCCCATATCAAACTCATTCGTCATCCCTTTTTTATCCAGAACTGTGGCTTCCAGTGAACGATAATCCCAAATCTTTTCCACCACTTCTGAGGAAAGGGTTTGGCTCAATCCCGCCTTCATGTCCATCATTGGAGCCAGATTTTTGATTTCGGCGTATCCCTCGGTCAGAATATTTGCGCTTGCATCATAAACCACGCTGGCAGAAACATCTTTATTGAATGAATAATCATAACCGATCATTGCACGACGCATTATTGAACCATTCCTGCCGGAGATATCATTTGTAACATTGCCGGGCTGCGGTTCCATCACTACATAGTAAAAATCATTAAAGATCGTACCAGTAAATTTCCCCTGCGACGCCGGCTGAGACTGCTCAACAGGTTTTCCTTGTTGTGTTTTCACGATCGGCTTTTGTTGTGCCATAAGACCGAAAGTGAAAAGGAACAAGAGAACAATTAATGATCTTTTTTTCATGTCGAACCCCTTTTATAGTGAGAAGGCGTAATGATTAAGAGAAATACTTATTATAAAAATTGCCGGCGAAGCAGCACGATTACGGATTGTTGCTATTGCACACCGACCTAATTATTTCAGAATTAATGTTTACTTCGGTATTCAGAATATGCAAACACCCGAACCGGATTAAATGAACTTTTGTCATGAATACCTGCAGCGCGCTCTTGAGCCGTTGCAATAAAATATAGAAAAAGTAATCCTTTTTCTATCACGATGCAA
>CAJBTU010000260.1 GCA_903958625.1 uncultured Ignavibacteriota bacterium
ACCGGAACGACAGAAAATTCGCTTGTCTCAACAGGAACATCAGTTCAGCGGGGAGTTGAAAATCTTTCAGCGTTTGTTCTCTCGCAGAATTATCCGAATCCCTTCAACCCGGAAACATCAATTTCATTTACGATCCCGGAACGATCGAACGTAACGGTAGAAATATATTCTTTGATTGGAACCACTATTGCCGTGCTCCAGAATGGGACGATGAATGCCGGTGCGCATACGCTGCGTTGGAACGCTTCGACTCAACCTTCCGGCGTCTATTTCTATCGGGTGATCGCCGGACAAACGATGTCAACGAAACGAATGATACTCTTAAAATAATAGATCGACTATGAAAATATTCTTTGTTCTCATCTCCGCCTTCACTGTGATGCAGGCGGAAGTCCGTCTTGCGGCGATCTTCAGTTCAAACATGGTGCTGCAAAGGAATTGCACTGTTCCCGTCTGGGGTTTTGCCGCACCGCAGGAAACAGTTTCGGTTTCTTTCAATGCTCAGCAGCAGCGGACGGCGGCGGATATGAGCGGGAAATGGATGATAAAACTTTCACCGATGAATGAAGGGGGGCCGTTCACTATGACGGTGAAAGGCACTAATGAATTGTTGTTGGAGAATATTCTGATCGGTGAAGTCTGGATCTGCTCCGGTCAATCCAATATGTCGTTCGAACTGAAAAAGACGAGTAATGGACCAAAGGAAGTTTCGGAAGCGCTGAATCCTCTCATCCGTCTTTTCACAGTAAAACGTGCTGTTTCCGAAACATTGCAGACCGATTGCAAAGGAATATGGAGTGTATGTTCACCGGAAGAAGCAGGGGATTTTACTGCTGTTGGATATTTCTTCGGTAAAGCATTGCAGGAATCGCTGAAGATTCCGATCGGTCTGGTGCACGATTCCTGGGCCGGAACAGCGGCAGAGGATTGGGTTCCGAAAGAAGTTCTTGAAGGAGATTCGGATTTTGTTCCGATCCTGAAACGGTGGAATAGCGATGTTGCAGAGTATCCGCATGCAATTATAGAATGGCAGGAACAAATGCCGAAATTGTTGGAACAATGGAAGGCTGATTCGATTACAGCGGTTGCGGCCGGGAAAATGGTACCGCGTAAGCCATCCGCTCCCCGCGGTCCCGGTCATCGCGATACGCCCACGGGACAATATAACGGGATGCTCTATCCGATCATTCCATTTGCAATGCAGGGGGTCATCTGGTATCAGGGAGAATCAAATGCGTCCCGAGCGTATCAGTATAGAAAATTATTCCCGGCACTGATATCGTATTGGAGAAGCGTCTGGCAGCAGGGGGACTTTCCGTTCTATTATGTGCAGTTGCCGAATCTCGACCGTCAGCCGGAACCGTCGAAAAGCGGCTGGGCGGAATTGCGCGAATCACAATTGATGACATTGTCTCTTCCAAATACCGGCATGGCAGTAACGATCGATGTCGGAGATCCGAAGGATCTGCATCCGGTAAACAAGAGACCGGTCGGAGAACGTCTGGCGAGAATAGCCCTGGTAAAAACGTACGGGAAGAAGATTGAATACTCAGGACCGCAGCTGAAAAATTTTATCATCTCACGAACAAAAGTTCGATTGATATTCGATCACGCCGAAAACGGATTGGTGGTGATCGGAGGGAATAAAGTGATGGGATTCACCATTGCAGGAAAAGATAAAATATTCCTCCC
>CAJBTU010000261.1 GCA_903958625.1 uncultured Ignavibacteriota bacterium
CACGGACCTGAACAAATTAGGATTGCAGGGTCCGGCAAAAGGATTTTTCTACAAAGCAATTGCAAAGCCGCAGGGGATCATCATCCTCACCGGTCCGACAGGTTCCGGTAAATCGACAACCTTAATCGCCGCATTGTATCAGGTGATCGATCCTACGGTGAATGTGTTGACCATTGAAGAACCGGTTGAGTATATCATCAAAGGGGCACGGCAGTTGAAGATCGGTCCGAAGATGACTTTCGAACAATCCATCCGCGGTATCCTCCGTCATGATCCTGATATCGTACTCGTCGGTGAAATGCGCGATAAGATTACTGCCGAGACGGCCATTAAACTTGCGAACACGGGACACTTGGTTTTTTCAACACTGCATACGAACGATGCGCCGAGCGCCGTTGCCCGTTTGTATAAAATGGGTATCGAACCATTCCTTATTGCCTATGCCATCAACATTATTGTTGCGCAGCGTCTTATCCGTACACTCTGTAAGATCTGTAAGACTCCGATCGATGATGATGAAAAACCGGACCTGATCAAATTCGGGTTTACCGAAGAGGACTTGAAAAATCATACATTCTACAAAGCTGTTGGCTGCGACAAGTGTGCCGGCGGATATAAAGGCCGGGCGGCTATTCATGAAGCACTCTATTTTACAAAAGCGATCAAAGATATCGTTCTTAATGCCGGCGATAAAGTCGATGAGAATTCCATCCGCGAGCAGGCATCGAAAGACGGCATGTGGACTCTGCGACGGTCCGGTATGGAGAGAATGAAAGAAGGATCGGCATCGCTCGAAGAGGTTATTGCTTCAACGGTTGAAGAAGAATAGGGAAATTTGAAGATTCTACCGGCATCATTCATTACTTTCCTTTGATAATTCTAATTTTTGCACCATATTTTTCGGTATGGATATTGACTATATTTCATAAGAAAGTGCTGACTGACACAGGATACGCATCGCGGGCATAATATATTTGAATAGCACTATTGGTAAGACTTTATGGGATTAGGTCAAACATTACTGACAATCATGGCATTGATGCTGATGGGCCGGCTGATATTGACCGTGAACCGGACAACACTGGAAACAGGTTCTGTTAAGGATATTGCAGAATACCGGATCACGGCAACATCGTTGGGTACGTCGCTGCTGGAATATGCCAATGACCTTTCGTTCGATGAAGCGACCGTTGATACCTTCCTGACTACTGCGCAATCGTCTTCGTTAACTGCTGCGGCAAGTTTCGGTCCGGATGCCGGAGAAAGCGGCTACATGTCATTCGATGATATTGATGACTATCAGGGGTACGTGAAAGTTGACAGCATCCCTAATTCTGCAATATTCTTTACGACAGCAAGAGTAGAATATTTAAGCGTAACTCCGCCGTCAACAGTGACACCGACGACGACAAAGACGTGGAATAAAATTATTACGATCTTTGTTACCAGCCCCTCCATGGTGGATTATGAAATAGATCCTGTCACACCCCGTCCGGATACTCTAAAGTTTGTTTCTGTCTTTAGTTATTGGTATTTCCGTTAGAGAAGGATCGCTATGGGCTCGCAAACTATTTTAGATCTTATCGCATCAACAATGGTGTTTGGCACATTATTGATGATCGCACTTCGCTTGAACGGCGGAACGATGGAAAACATGCAGTCGTTTCGCGAAGATATCTTAGTGCAGCAGAATCTTGTTGCTGTCACCGATTTATTAGAATACGATTTTCGAAAGATAGGATATTGCAAAGACTTTACGGTGATTACGTCGCCAACAGAAGCAATCCGTTATGCTGATACTTCACGAATAACTTTTTGGACTGATTTCCCCACCAGCACACACGGTTCGGGATATGATGGAGACGGTGTTCTTGATTCTTTAACGTATTATGTCGGTTCGACCTCTGAAATGTCCACAACACCAAACCCGAATGACCGATTGATCTATCGTGTTGAGAACAACAGCACGCCTGTTGGAGTATATCTTGGTGTAACAACATTCAACCTTCAGTATTTTGATGCGATGAGGACTAAATTAACAACGCCTGTTGACAGCTGTCAAAAGATACAGTACCTGCAAATTACGATCCAGGTGGAACATCCGGTAAAATGGACGAAATATTATAACACGGCAACGTATGATACAGTGTATCAGAGCGCATTCTGGCGACAGGTGCGGCTGGTAGCAAAAAATTTTAATAACCGGTAGAGGTGAAGTATGGGAAGAACTGCAATTTACATGGTGATGTCGTTTACCGCAATATTTTTATTTTTTGGGAAAGTAATGAATGACAGCGGCACCGAAGCGTTTTCCAATGCCATCGAATATTACGAACAGACACAGGTCTATAATATTGCCGTTGCCGGCGCGAACCTTGCCTGCAATCAGCTTTTTTTGGATAATACGTGGCGCACGGGATTTTCCAATGTCGTGATGAACGGCGGAACATTTTCCGTTGTCCTTGATACAACAACGTATGCCGGAAAAATTGTTCTTACATCAAGGGCTTACTATCAAGCGGATACTCATACGGTAAAAATTGTTTTAAGTCCAAGTTCGCTCGCAAAGTTTGCTATGTACAGCGGTAATGTTTCCTCGGCGGCGAAACTCCGTTCCGGCGATACGATTAATGGTCCGATCCATTTCAATCAAAAATTGACGACGGCAGGAAATCCGGTGTTTTTGGGGAAAGCAACAATGGGTTCGCTTCAAACCACTTCAGGTTCACC
>CAJBTU010000262.1 GCA_903958625.1 uncultured Ignavibacteriota bacterium
AATGCTCAGATCATGAAAGAATGTAATGTCATCCATTAGAATATTTTCTTTTACCCTGTTATTTTTATCAACACTCTTTATTTTATCATGTAAGAAAGAATCGCCGGCAGAAACTTCCCCGGTAGTAACTCCGCCGGCGGAAACAACACCATTGGCCCCCTCCAATTTACAGCTTGTCTCGATGACCGAAGGTGAAGTGAAGTTACATTGGAAGGATAACAGTTCTTCTGAAACATCCTTCATTATTGAACAAGGACTTGATACCACTACTTTTATTGTTGTTAAGACCGTCGATGCAAATATCGATTCTGCCACGATCACAGCATCATTCCTTACAACAAACACGTACTATTTTCGCGTGAAAGCCAAAAATACCGGTTACACGAGTACGGCATCCAATACCGTCTGGCGAGCATTATTTATCCCCCCGTCGAATTTCACCAACACCTCATTTTCTCTGACTTCAGCATCGTTTACGTGGAGCGACAACAGCGATAATGAAACAGGATTTATCATTGAACAGAGCATCGATGCATCGGCATATTCTATCGTAGACAGCACCGCAGCGAACGGGACTTCGAAAACATTAACGGGATTGTTCGATTCAACCAAGACTTATTCTTTCAGAGTATACGCCAAAAATTCAAAAAACAGATCAGCGTATTCAAATGCGGAAGCACGGACGTTGGGCCCCTGGGTTTTTGTTTCCGGCGGTACATTTTCAATGGGGAGAAATAGTCCTTATCGTGACGAACGGCCAATTCATAGCGTAACATTATCGAGCTACTATATCAGCAAGTTTGAAGTTACCGTAAAAGAATACCGTAAATTTACAAATATGGTAAATCGAACTTTCCCGACGGCGCCTTCATGGGGTTGGAATGATAATGATCCCATGGTGAAGGTCAGTTGGAATGACGCAAAAGACTATTGTGTTTGGTTAGACAGTACTACCGGAAAGAGGACCCGCCTTCCTACCGAAGCAGAATGGGAATATGCAGCACGTGGTGGAAAAAATTCGCAGCAATTTGCCTATAGCGGCGGCAATTCTATCGGTATTGTTGCATGGTATTTTCTTAATGCAAACGGGCGTGTGTACAATTGCGGATTGAAAAAGCCGAATGAACTTGGCCTTTTCGACATGAGCGGGAATGCCTGGGAGTGGTGTTCAGACTGGACGGGATCGTATGCTTCATTTCCACAGATAAATCCCACAGGGCCGGCAAGCGGATCAAACAAAGTATTCAGAGGCGGATCATGGTTCGACTACGGCCTTTCAGATTCCGAATGTCGTGTGGAAACACGCTATGCCTATACGCCGAATAGCAAGGTCGATGACGGCGGTTTCAGGATTGTGAAAGAACTCTAACCCGGCATTGGAACTCCGGCTGGCCAATATCTGTTCTTTCTGATAAGTAACATTTAAAGAAACAGTATGACCGGAAATTTTGCCGTTCAATTTTTTATTAATGAATCATTTTTTTATCATCTACTATTAATCAAGGAGTAACTATGAAATACATGATCGTGTTCTTCACTCTTGCTTTCACCTTTTCACTGTTTTCTGCCGACAAAGCAAAAGTTGTCTCGTTGAATATTTCGGGAATGACCTGCCAATCGTGTGTCAGCACTGTTGAAAAAGCACTGAAAAGCGTCCAAGGTGTAAAAGTTGTGAAAGTAGATCTTAAGAACAACAAAGCTACCGTCACTCTTGCAAGCGCAAAAACAACCACGGCGGTCTTGATCAAAGCAGTCAGTGATGCAGGATTCACTGCCAATGAAGGAGCCGCTGCGCCGAAGACCAAAATGAAAAAACAGTCCAAAGCCGAAGAAGAAAATTGCGAAGTGGGCTGCACTGGTGAAGAGGGATCCGCCTGCCCAAAATAGTTTGAAGCATGTTTGAGAAATTAAAAACGCCGCTATACCTCCCCAGGATAGCGGCGTTTCACTTTGTCATTCAAACATCTACAACGATGAACGACAATAATTATTTCAACAACATCATCTTCCTGACCTCGGTATACGTTCCGGCGCTCAACCGATAAAAATAGATGCCGCTCGACATCGATCTTCCGTCAAATGTTTTTTTGTATACTCCGGCATTCATCTGTTCATTCACAAGCGTTACCGCTTCTCTCCCTAATGCATCATACACTTTCAGCATAACAACACCGTTGTTCGGTATTTGAAACTCGATGGTCGTTGCCGGGTTGAATGGATTAGGATAATTTTGCGCCAGAAGAAAATTCTGGGGCGAGACACTCTTTTCTTCCTTTTTATCTTCCACCCACGTTACGCCGCCGGTTGTTGTTCGAAGGATGACACCTCCGGTTCCGACAATTGTACCGTGCAGTGCATCCGAAAAATTCACAGAATAAAGTGTGCTGGAAACGCCGCTGGTGATGGTCGTCCAGTTAATACCGCCGTCCGTCGTATTATAGATACCGCCATTCGCCCCGACGGTAAATCCGTTTGTGGCGTTGATAAAATCCAGACCGTACAGATGGCTACCCGTCGACTTGAATATCCACGTTTTCCCGCCGTCGGTTGTTCTGAGTGCCGTCAAAAACATTCCAACGGCAACACCGTTGCTTGTATCGCTAAAGAATACTTTTTTAAGCTCGTTAGAAGTCCCGCTTGTCCGTGTTGTCCATGTCGTCCCGCCGTCGGTTGTCTGCGAAATCATTCCACTCTTTCCTACAACGGTGCCTCGATTTGCATTAAGGAAAAAAACTCCGTTTAAATTATCTGTATTAGTGAACGGTACTTTCTTCCAGCTCTTTCCGCAGTCCGTTGTTTTGAATATTGCGCCGCCCGAACCGACTATGTAGCCAAAATTTTTATCCGTGAAATAGATATTCGCAAAATCGGTCGTAAATCCGCTAACCGTTCTTTTCCATGATTTACCGGCATCGGTCGTACGCAAGATCAGACCATCCGCACTTTCTCTTGCACCAACGACAAATCCCGTGTCGGCATCGACGAACCAAACTCCAAAAATTGAAGATGTTACACCGATCGTCAGTTTCTCAAGTGTCGCCCCGCCGTCGACCGTTTTATAGACTGTTCCGCCGTCGCCTGCGAAATATCCGTTTGTCGCATTAAGATAGAATACGTCATTCATGGAAGTTGATATTCCCTTTGAAAGTTTCTTCCATGTTACACCACCATCCGTTGTGCTGGCCACTGCACCAGCATCGCCAACAACGATTCCATTCGTTGCATTCGCAAAAGAAACGCTCCGGAGATTGACGTTTGGAATATCTGTAGATACCGAGGAAGTCCAAGCTGTTCCACCATTTGTCGTATAATAAATCGTACCCTGTCCAACAATGATACCAGCAGTCGCCGACGGAAATGCTGCACCGTATGTATCAACTGTTACGGACGAAAATGTATCGGTATTCCATGTGGTGCCACCGTCGGTTGTCTTCAGCAATTTTCCGTATTGACCAATAATATAACCTGTCGTTGCATTTACAAAAGAAATATTATACAGCGTATTCGTTGTTCCGCTGGCAGGTTTTGTCCACGTAGTACCGCCATCGGTCGATCGGATGATCGCCCCCTGGGAACCCGCCGCAATTATTGTTTGTGCATTGACACAATAGACGGCATTCAATCCGATCAGTGATTGTCCTGTGGTAAGGCTTGTCCAATTAGCTCCGGCGTCGGTTGTTCTATAGACGATGCCGAGCAGACCCACTGCAACACCGGTATTCACATCGGCAAAATGTATGCCGTTGAAGGGATAATAGGACGGGTTGCTTTTACTCCAGGATGCTCCGCCGTTTGTCGTTTTTAGTACCAGGCCTGCATCGCCGGAGACAAAACCATTATTGGCGTCGATAAATGAAACAGCATACAGAATTGATGTGACACCGCTATTTTGAAGAGTCCAATTTGCTCCTGCATCGGTCGTTCGGATAATTGTTCCTCCATTTCCCACCGCAACCGCAGTTGTGGAAGTAATATATTTAACGGCTAAAAGTCCGTTAGAAGTGGGATACGGACTCTGCTGAATCCAGACCGATTGTGCCGCCAATTCTACCGCGGTAAAACAAACAAGTAAAAGATATTTCATTATGAATTCCTTTATACAATAATGATGATGCAGTTTATGGTTTTGCTTGAGAATGGCAAATGTCTCTTTTCCGCTAAAGTCCATCATTGGTGGGTTGGAAAATCCCTGTAACCGAAAACGGAGCTGATCTGCCTCCCGGCATTTCTGCCAGGGTGGTGAAACAGACGGATGGAAAAAATGGACCAATTGCAAACAAATTCAATTTTTGCAAACTTCTCCCCTGTTGAAGTGTTCAAAATTATATCTGCTCTCAAACAATTTGAAGTTAAATCAGAAGTACCGGTGAATCAATGACTCAATTGGGTCATTTTCGATTCAACAAGCGGATGACTACCTATTGCTAAAGAAGACGTTCTGTGAGGGCTTTTGATACTGCCTGTGAACGGGAATTAACGTGGAGTTTTTCGTAAATGTGTTTCAGATGATTGCGGACAGTCTCATAACTGATGAAGAGTTTTTCACCGATCTCGCGATTGTCTAATCCCTGAACCAGCGCGGAGAGTATCTCAAGTTCACGATCGGAAAGCTGGTAATTAGTTTTTACCGGAGCGGAATGTTTAAAATGCTCTATTACACGGCGCGCAACGTACGGCGTCATCGGCGTTCCGCCTGATGCTGCATCCTCTATTGCCGTAAGGACTTTCGCAGGGGGTGTTTTTTTCAGAACATAGCCATCGGCACCGGCAAGGATTGCGCTGAAGATCGTATCGTCATCATCAAGGCCCGTCATCATAACAATTTGCGCAGACGGACACTGCTTTTTCAACAGCGGAATGCCTTCAATCCCCGACTTGCCCGGAAGATTGATATCCAATAGGATCACATCACATTCAGGAAATGATTCTAAGGCCTTTTCTGCAGAACCATACGAGCCGGAGACCATAAATCCTTCTGCTGCCGATAGTAATTGTGCCAGGCCTTCGCGAAAATCTGCATGGTCTTCAACGATTGTTACCCGGATATTTTTTTCTGTTTTCATAGTTTTATGGTTCGAAGACGCATCCGAGATAGAGAATTTTTCGTGATACAATTTGGAAAGAATGTTCCCGGTGGTCAATGACTCAAATGGGTCATTTGTTTTTCCAATTCTATTGTTGTCCCTTCGCCAACGCGCGAATGGATGGTGATCCGGGCACCGATCTCTTCTGCCCTTTTTCGAATATTGTTCATTCCATTTCCGCCGAGCTTTTCACTCTGCGTATTCATGGAGAATCCGATTCCATTGTCGTGTGCATGAAAGATCAAAAGGTCATTTTCAACACCAACATGTATGTTGAACATTGTCGCACGGGAGTGTTTCAGACAATTATTCAGTATCTCTTTGAATATCAAATACACTCCTCGCCGGATATCGTCCGACAAAGGTATCTCAACATTTCCGGTAACATCAATCACGCTGCCGATGCCGTTTGCCCGGCATAGATCAGTCGTCACTAAACGAATTCGTGTGGCTAAACTCTGCAGTGAATCATGCTTTGGAGAAACCGACCAGACAATATCGCTCATCGCCTCCTCTGCTTCGCTCAAGATCGAACTTGTCTTATCCAGATATTCCCTGGCTTGCAATGAGTTTTCCGCGAGCTTTCGTTTCGCCGTCTCGATAAACAATCCGGCACTGCCGACCGTTGAAGCAAGATCGTCATGAAGATCGCGTGCAATCTTATCACGAGTTCTTTGTCTTTCTTCAAGGATCCTTTTCTGCTGTTCCAGTTCACCGATGCGGCGGCGGTATTTTTTGTAAACGGAATACCGGACACCGCCGGAAATGAGACCGATAACCAAAAGTATCGCAACCGACCGGAACCACAATGTCGCCCAGAACGGAGGAATAATCGTGATCTTTATGGATATTCCTTTTTCGTTCCACACTCCGTCATTATTCGTTCCTTTCACATGGAAGACATATTCACCGGGATCGATATTGGTGAAATCAGCATAACGCCGCGTGCCAATATTGTTCCAATCTTTCTGCAAACCCTCAAGCCGGTAGGCATATTGATTATTCTCCGGAGCCTCGTAACAGAGTGCCGCAAATTCAAACGAAAAGAAATTATGATCGTACGGAAGTATGATCTCACCGGAATAGATCAACTCCATATGGGATTCGTTGAAGATCGTAAATTCGGTAATCGCGATCGGCGGCGGGAGTTCATTCTCACGGATATTATCCGGATGAAAAGTGACCAATCCGTCCAATCCGCCAAAATACATGGTTCCGTCATTGCCGCGAAGAAATGAATTCTGGTTATACTCATCCGTCATCAAACCATCGCGTGTTGTGTAGTTCCTGAACGATTCGGTTTGCGGATTGAATTTTGATATTCCGTTGTTTGTTGAAAGCCAGAGATTACCTGCGTTATCTTCCAGTATTCCATAGATGAAATCGTTCGGCAGGCCGTCCTTCATTCTATACCGCTTGAATGCAATACTGTCGCCGCTTCCGATCATTTTATTCAGACCGCCCCCTAATGTTGCCAGCCACAATGTCCCTTGACGGTCACGATAGATGGACATCGTCTTATTATATCCGATCGACAGCGCATTGTTCGGATCGTAGATGAATCGTTTATTTTTTTTTGTTGAAGGATCGTACCGTAGTGTGCCCTGTTCGTTCGTTCCGATCCATAGCGCGCCGTCGGAATCGCAGAGTATTGACAGGATGAACGAACTGCCGCGGCCAAGCGCTGTCGTGTCGAACATAAATTGTTCGTAGGAATTCGTCTCCGGATTAACACGAAAGAGACCGCAGGTTGTACCAACCCATAACATGCCGTTTTTATCCTCCGCTATGGCATAGATAGTATTCGACACCTGATGGTCAGGGAGATGTTTATTGAATATGATTTGAGAAAATTTTTTGGTCTGCCGGTCAAAGACATTCAAACCATATTTTGTCCCTGCCCACAATCTTTTATTTTTACGGTCAAAAAGAAGCACATAAACGGCATCACTTGACAGGTTGGAATTTTCCTGGTTGAAGAGAGCTACATTCCGCGTTCGTTTATTATAGCAAAACAAATCCGAAGTGCTGCCGATCCATAACAACGAGTCACTTTCTTCAAGAATGGCAACGGGAAATGAACCGTGAAAGACCACAGCGTCTTTATTCTTCGCCCGAAGAGGGGAAAATATTTTTCGTTCAGGAAGGAGTTTGTTCAATCCAATGTTGGTCCCGATCCATACAACTCCCGATTTGTCCTCAAAGATCATGTTGACAAGATTACCGTTGAGACTGTGAGGATCGATGGAAGAATGGTATATCCTTTCGAAACCGACGATCGTATCGGGATCTTTGCTGCTGACAATGGCTTTGTTCAGACCGTTTTCCGTTCCAATCCATAACCGTCCGAAAGAATCCCTAAAAATAATCCGTATGTTATTATCGGTAAGGCTGTTGCTTTCCTTGTTTTTTATGAATCGCGGTAGAAAATTCCCGCTCGCCTCATCAAACTGTAAAACGCCTCCTCCGATCGATGCTATCCATAGTATCCCGTTTCTGTCTTCAAACATGTTATTCAATGTCGCCGTTCGCGGCAAATGCAGCCGTTCCGGATTGAAATCGTAATCGATGGAACTTCCGCCAGGCAAATATTTTGTCAAACTTTTTTGTTTCAACAGCCACAGTGAATTATCCTTCAGTTTGAACAATTTCCCGCCGCTCGAACTATCGTTACCTAATCTGCTTATTTTCTTTGTTGTCACATCAAATGTAAATACTCCGTTCCCAGAAACGACCAGAAGGTGACCAAGACTGTCCTGATTAATCGATATAACTCCAAGATTGCTGTAGTTCTGGTTTTCGGCGCCCGGCAAAAAATACCGGACAAAGGACTGATCTCTTTTATTGTATCGAGCAAATCCGCCGATCGAAGTACCGGTCCACAAATTGCCTTCATGATCTTCAAAATGTGCGAAGATGTTATTTGTGTAGAGTGTCGATGTATCCTGTGGATCATTCCGGTATTGCTTAAATGAATAACCGTCATAACGGTTCAATCCATCCCACGTACCGATCCAAAGGAATCCCTCGTTATCCTGAAGCATGGTCATCACGGATGATTGAGAAAGTCCCTGCTCTATACCGATATGCTGGAATTTAAGCGGCTGCGAGAAGAGCATTTGCAGGAAGAATATTCCTAAAGGGAAATGTCGATTCATGGTGATGGAAGATACTATGAGCAAAGTTACTCTGCAAGAAATCTTATCATACGGGCAAACTATCGAGATCATAGATTAACAAGATCATAGATTAGCACCCTTCCTCCCTTGCAATAATCAATACTCTTACGTACTATTCCCAAACTTTTGGACCGATCACTTTCTAATTTATTCTATCATAAGGGACACATTTCATGAAGGAAGAAAAACCGATCGCACAGAATACAAACGAATTGTTCCATCCGTCACCGGAAATAATCGCGCAGGCAAACGTCAAAGATCCGGAAGCAGCCAGATTGGAAGCGGCAAAGGATATCCAGGCTTATTGGGCAAAGCGTGCAGAGGAACTGGATTGGTATAAAAAATGGGATACGGTTCTGGATGACACGAATAAACCATTCTACAAATGGTTCACCGGCGGCAAAACCAATATTGTTCTGAACGCGCTGGATCGTCATGTGAAGACATGGAGAAGGAACAAACTTGCTTTGATCTGGGAAAGCGAGAAAGGTGAGGTCCGCACATTTTCGTATCACGCATTGAATCGTGAAGTCTGTAAATTTGCCAATGTCCTGAAAAGCATGGGGGTCGTAAAAGGCGATCTCGTTACAATCTATATGCCCCGCATTCCCGAAACGGTGATTGCGATGCTGGCAACCGCAAAGATCGGTGCAGTGCACTCGGTCGTGTATGGAGGATTTTCCGTTGAAGCGCTGCATGGAAGAATTGAAGACAGCGGTTCGAAAGTTGTTATCACCGCCGACGGCGGGAACATGAACGGAAAAAAGATCGAACTGAAAAAGATCGTTGACGAAGCGCTGCAGCGCAGCGGAGCTCCGGAACATGTTGTCGTCATCAAACATCTTGGTATCGACGTCATGATGGAACAGGGGCGCGATTTCTGGTACCACGAACTCATGACGCTGCCGATCTCCAAAAACGGATTGAAATGCGAAACGATAGAAATGGATGCAGAAGATCCTCTGTTCATTCTCTATACATCAGGAACCACCGGCAAACCAAAGGCGATTCTGCACACACACGGCGGATATTCCGTTGGCGTTCACGCAACACTCAAGGATGTGTTCGATTTGAAGGAAGAAGACCGCTGGTGGTGCACGGCCGATCCAGGATGGATCACCGGACATTCGTATATCGTATACGGCCCGCTAATTGCAGGAGCAACGTCCGTCATGTATGAAGGTGCGCCGACGTATCCGTATCCTGACCGCTGGTGGTCCATCATCGAAAAATATGGGGTCACAATCTTCTATTCCACTCCGACTGCAATTCGCGGTTTAATGCGATTCGGCGAATCGTGGGCAAATCGCCACGATCTCTCTTCCCTTCGTTTACTGGGCAGCGTTGGCGAACCAATCAATCCGGAAGCATGGCGTTGGTTCTATAAAATCATCGGAAAGGAAAAATGTCCGATCATGGATACGTGGTGGCAAACCGAAACAGGCATGTTCATGATGGCTCCGATGCCGGCACAGCCGTTGAAACCGGGTTCCGCAACAAAGCCGTTCCCGGGAATTGATGCCGACGTTGTGAATGCCGAAGGAAAATCTGTGGCACCCGGTGAAGAAGGTTTTCTCATACTGAAAAATCCCTGGCCGGCAATGATGAGGACCATTTTCAAAGATCCGGAACGGTATGTAAAAACATACTGGAGCACATATCCGGGATATTATTTCGCCGGTGATTCTGCAAGAAAAGATAAAGACGGGTATTTCTGGGTGATCGGCCGTGTTGACGATGTTATTAAAGTAAGCGGCTACCGCCTGGGCACAGCAGAGATCGAATCCGCATTCATTACACATCATTCGGTTGCCGAAGCCGCAGTCATCGGACTGCCGCATGAAATTAAAGGAATGGCGATCCACGCCTATCTGATATTAAAAGCTGGAAATGAGGCGAACGATACACTTGTCGATGATCTGCGCAAACATATTTCTCATGAACTTGGTCCGATCGCAAAACCGGAAAAGATCGAATTTGTTACTTCTCTGCCAAAAACCAGAAGCGGCAAAATCATGAGGAGGGTTCTTAAGGCACGGGCGCAAGGAATGAGCGAAGGAGATATTTCAACATTGGAAGAGTAGTAAAGAAACCTTGCGAAGGTTTTATAGTTTCTGCTCACAGCCTTCGCAAGTTATATTTTCGAGACATCTGAAAAATTGTTTATCCTGTGTCATTCTCTACGAGTCGTAGACCGAACGAAGTGAGGAATCTCATTCTTGATATTGAAGCTAAAAACGAGATTTCTCGATGCTTCGCATCTCGTCACAAAGTGACCCCTTTGGGGAAATGACATTGATATGAGGTTTTTCAGATGTTGATCAGACGACCATCACTGATGGAGCCAAAATTCCTTAAAAAGATTCCACCCCAACACTGCACTGACAGTCAGCAGAATCATACCGAAGAATCGCGTGATCTTTCTGATCCGGTCAATTTCAAACTTCATTTTTTGCCGTTCTACCAGTTCCACCAGCGTAAAGAACCACGCCGTAACACCCACGCCCGTTCCAACAGCAAACAAAGTATTATCGATCAACGTCGGTTCAATAACACGATAGCCATGAACAATGCCGCCGATGGTGATCCAATACGCTAAAAAAGAAGGGTTGGAGAAATACATCGCCATGCCGAGGATAAAATACCGTTTGAAACCCGGAACATCCTCATCATTCGGCTGGAAGTGCGTCTCCGGAAGTTTCCCGAAAGTTGTCTTTAATCCATAGATAAAAAAAATCGCAAATGTCGACACACGAAAGATCGAATCTATTGTCGGATCCGAAACAAGAGACCCAATACCGAAAACAGCGGCGGAACAATACATGATATCCATCAATGCTGATCCAGCCCCTATCATCAAAGCCTGCGCTGTATGGTTCCGCAAAGCCTTCATGACAACGGCAAGATTGAT
>CAJBTU010000263.1 GCA_903958625.1 uncultured Ignavibacteriota bacterium
AGCGTATTATTTTTATCATTCAATAAATAATCGACACCGCAATAGAGTGAATCCGCGTCCCAAGTGACAAGCAATTGGTAGAGCTCATTATTGACCGGCCCAGTTATTTTATCCCACCAAACACTGTCGCTGTCATGATCCGTTGCAACAATTCTCTCTTTCTGCCAATCATCAACAAAGCCGATCGTGCCGTCAATGATCGGTTTTCGATAGGTTGCGATAATGGAATCTCTTACCGGAGTTACGGTGATCGTAAATTTCGTTGAATCAAAACCCCCTTTATTATCCGTTACCGTTATCGATACACGTGTCGAACCAGTATCTTCGCGGGCCGGCGTTCCGCTGATGATGCCCGAGTTACTACCTATTGAAAGCCAGCCCGGTTTTGATGTGAAAGAAAATGTAAGGGGAAAATCTTCAACATCATCCGCTGCAGCAACGCGCCGTTCAAAACGCTTTGTAGCGACCGCCGTTGTATCGGATCCGGGAGTAAGTTTTGGAGCAATATTCCGTTTTACCCGAATTACGAATGTGTCTGAGTCAAAGGCCAATGACTTATCTATAATAGAGAGGATCACCATTGAAATTGCCGTATCGGTAAGCCCCGGAGAACCGGTTAATACACCGGTTGATGAGATGGAAAGCCATGAAGGATTGTTTTTGAGAGAATATATTATCAGTTCTTTATCAACATCATTGGCAATCGTTCGGTATTCAAACTTCGCATTAGTGTATGTCAACTGGTCGGGAATGCGGTTGAGGACAGGGGGATGATTGATCGTTGTTACCGTATCTGCCGCATAGATGGTGTAGCTTCGAGCCGGCGACCATAATTTCACCCGGTTCTTCGTCCCGCCCGGTGCCGGTCCGGTTACCTCTTTTAGAAGATCCTTTCCGGTGAACTCTTTATATTTTGTTCCGACTGGTAAGTCGGTATCAACCCATACATCGATCCATTGTGCGGGATTATCGTTGATGACAATATATCCGCCTTTTTGCGTTCCGTATCCATTTCTGCGGGCAACATACACATCCGGTCCGACTATATTCTGATCCTGATTGTTATCCTGCCGGATTGCATACGCGTTGAGTCCTGCCCGTTTTGTCGTTCCGCCGCCGAGAAAATTCTGCCGGATCCAAATAAGTGTATCAATTTTTCCGGCGTAGCCGTACATAAAATAATCTTTGAAAAATATGCACGGGCGCCCTTCCGAGAAAAGAATGAACGCATACGCAAGATGTTTGTCCGTTAATACAGGATCGTGTCCGTTGGCGGTTTGCCCGTCGTACCCTGTTCTGTCAAAGTCGTGATTCTCAACAAATGTTGAATAATCAAATCCCGATATGCCTGCGCCGCCGAGTCCTGCATTATCCAAATTCCGCATATCAAATGTTCCGGCGGTATTATTGCACATCTCTTTCAATGTATACCGGAGAGGAAAATCGAACATCGACACACTGGCGCCGTTGAGATTTTTGGCGATATTCAGCCAGTTTCCAATGCTTGCCGCATCACTCCACAACTCTGCAACAGCATAATTCTTTCCGTTTGCGGCTTTTAAGAATTCTGCCATGAATACCGGATCGATCGGTTTAACGGCATCCAATCTGAATCCGTCAAACTTCAATTCATTCCGCAAATATTTTCCCCAGACAATCAAACTGTCGCGGACACTTTGCTTGTTGTGGTCAAGCCATTCACCAAACCGGAACAGAGGATCGGTCTCAATAAACCGTGGATCAACGAAACAGTTCTGCGAATTTGGATAGAATTCGGCGGGGGATTTTTTGAACCGCCCTGAGCCGTTCGGATAGTTGAATATCAGAAATGCAGAATCGGCGACGATCTTTGCTCCATTGTTCATCGGAATGCATTCGTACGGTGCTTTTGTTTCGCCCCCCATCATGTGACGCATCACTGCATCGGCATACACTTCGATCCCAACAGAATGGAATGTTGTGATCGCATCGATCAATTCCTGTTTGCTGCCGAACCGTGTCTCCTTACTCCCTTTTTGATAATATTCTCCAAAATCAAAATGATCGTACGGATCATAACCCATGGAAAATCCGCCGCCGGCACCTTTCGATGGAGAAGGAAACCAGACTGCGCCGATTCCGGCAGAAGCAAGCCGAGGCGCAAGTTTTGCCAGTGAATCGTACCATATCCCTCCCATCGGCGAATTCCAATAGAACCCCTGCATAAAAACGTCGGACCGCGGAGTTGAAGAAGACTGGGCCAACACATTGAAAGAAAACAGCGAGAGGTAAAGAAAAAGTAATTTAATTTTCATCAAAAGATAAACCTTACCATTTCATACCAAAAGAACTATTGGGATTTGCATTGATAGAGAATGAGATAGTAATATTCTACATCCAAGATTCAATACCGTTATTTTCAGAGCGTCTTCTTGCCTGTTCTTGTTGACCTTTCTCTGCGCCAGCAGTGATCCTTCCGCTAACGGATCAGCAGCATTTTCTTAGCCGAAAGGAAATTATCCGACTGCAATTTGTAAAAATAGATGCCGCTCGACAGTTTCGTGTCCCGACAAAAGGTTCCGCTTTTTTGGAATCCCGTTGTGCGGAATCCCGAAAAGCGGGACGTCGGGATGTTTTGGTTGTTTGATTTCC
>CAJBTU010000264.1 GCA_903958625.1 uncultured Ignavibacteriota bacterium
ATTGTAAAGGATTATGGAAGAGGCATGTTGGCAGCCGATATTCATAAAATAGGAGCAAGTATGCAATTCGACCGCAAAATTCAGGAACAGAGAGGATCGGGACTGGGACTTATAATTGCAAAAAAACTCATCGAATTATATGGCGGCAAGCTCTTTATCGAAAGCATGCCAGGAAAAGGAAGCACCTTTAGACTCTACTTCCCGGTATAAAATAAAAAAAACTCCCGTCATTGACGGGAGTTTTTTTTGAGCCTTATCGAGCCAATTCTAGAATAATTTTACGATCCAATAGCTTAACGCACCGATAGCCGCAGCGGCAGGAATCGTTACGATCCATGCGAAGATAATATTCCCCGCCAGTCCCCAGCGGACGGCCGAGAACCGTTTCGTTGCGCCCACTCCCATAATTGCTCCGCTGATAACATGCGTTGTACTAACGGCGATACCCGAAAATGCCGTAACCAGCAGTGTAATTGCGCCGGCAGTCTCTGCAGCAAATCCGCCTGAAGGTTTAAGTTTTGTTATCTTTTGACCCATCGTTTTTACAATGCGCCATCCGCCGAAAAGTGTGCCCATGGCAATTGCGGCGTGCGATGATAAAATAACCCACGTCGGCACTTCGAACGTCGCTAAATATCCGGATGTCACCAGCAAGGTTGTAATGATACCCATGGTTTTCTGCGCGTCGTTCGTTCCGTGGCCTAAACTGTACGCTGCTGCTGAAAGCAGCTGAAGTTTTCTGAAATAGCTGTTGATCTTCGAAGAGGATCGTTTGTGGAAAATCCACATCATGGCGGACATGATCACAAATGCCATTGCCATTCCCATCAACGGCGCAACGGCGATGAAGATAAGTGTATTTGTCCAGCCGCTGTAGATAATGGAACCGAATCCGGCTTTCGCCACCGCCGCTCCGGCGTATCCGCCGACCAACGCATGCGATGAACTGGATGGGATTCCGTAATACCAAGTGATAAGATTCCATACGATCGCACCCAGCAGTCCGCCGAGAATAACAAATTCATCGATCAGTTCCATGTGGATCAAACCTTTGCCGACCGTCTTGGCAATATGAACATCAAACAGGAATGCAGCGACAAGATTGAAAAACGCAGCCCAGACCACCGCCTGCCTTGGTTTTAAAACTCTTGTGGAAACAACCGTAGCAATGGAGTTTGCGGAGTCGTGAAATCCGTTGATGAAATCAAAAATAAGAGCGACAATGATAATAAAGATAACCAGCGTTAACATAGTCGTACTTTCTTAGGCGTTTTTAATAAAGAGCGTTTCCAGTACGTTCGCTACATCTTCACATTTATCCGTTGTTGTTTCCAGGTTCACCAGCACTTCTTTGATCTTGATCAGTTCTATCGCGTCGGTTTCATGCTCGAACAATTCGGCGATCGCATGATCGAAGATCGAATCGGCATCGTTTTCGTATTGATTGATCTTCTGAAGGATTGAATGAAGTTCATCGGCGCGGCGCATATCGGCAATAAGTATCACACCGCGTTGGATCTCCAGTGCCGATTGATAGATAATCTCGGTCAGGCGCTGGATGTCGGCAGAATTTTTTTTGATCTTGTACATATGAAACCGTTTGGCTGTGCCGTCTATATAGTCCACTACATCGTCCAGTGTAGAGGCAAGAAGGTGAACATCCTCACGGTCGAACGGAGTGACGAATGTTTTGTTCAATTCCGTATAGATTACATGCGTAATGGAATCCGCCTTATTTTCCAACTCCTGGATCTTTGTCACCGTTGCTTCGCGTTCATTTTTTCCCTGAGAAGGGAGTGTGCGCAACGTTTCAGCGGCCTCTACAATGATCTTGGTAAGTTTGTCGAAAAGCACAAAGAATTGTTCATCGTGGGGGAGTAACGCTTGAATTATTCTGTCGAGTCTCATAAGCTTGCCATTATATTTGTGGTATTGATAATTAACCGCGTTCAAACATACTCAAGAAACGGCATAAAAGAAAGAGAACAAATATGAAAATATTCGCGGCCAGTGCTTAATTCACTTTTTTTTTATATACTCCTGTAGATACTCAATCCCTTAATATTTGGAGCCATTCATGGACCATACCCGCCGCTCGTTTTTTAAGACATCCGCTTTTGTCGTAGGTGCCACGTCATTATTTTCATCGATTCCATTGTTTCAAGTTAAATCTCAGACCGGTAAAAGAATGAAAATGACCTACCGGCCCTATACTCTGGAACTGAAACATGTCTTTACCGTGGCAGCATTGAGCAGAACGACCACTCCGGTAGTTCTGGTAGAGATCGAATATGACGGAATTGTCGGTTACGGTGAAGCGTCCATGCCGCCGTATCTCGGTGAATCTCAGGAGAGCGTTATCGCCTTCCTGAAACGGGTCGATCTTTCGAAGTACGGTAATCCGTTCGATCTGGAGACGATCCTTGCCGATATCGATGCGCTGGCATTCCATAACACAGCGGCAAAGGCGGCGGTTGACATAGCGCTCCACGATCTTGTCGGCAGGATGATCGGACAGCCATGGTATAATATTTGGGGATATGACAAGAACAAAGCACCCAACACGACATTCACGATTGGAATAGACAAAGCGGAAGTCGTTAAAGAGAAGACAAAAGAAGCGGCGGGATTTAAGATCCTCAAGGTAAAAATGGGAAAGGATAACGACAAGGAAATGATCGAATCGGTGCGTGCAATCACCAATGTTCCGCTGACCGCAGACCCGAACCAGGGATGGAAAGATAAATTCTATGCATTGGATATGATCCACTGGCTGAAAGAAAAAGGAGTTGTCTATATTGAACAGCCGATGGCAAAAGAACGCCTGGACGATCATGCGTGGCTGACGGAAAGGAGTCCGCTGCCGATCCTTGCCGACGAAAGTTGTCAGCGGCTGAGCGATATTTCAAAAGTGAAAGGTGCTTACAGCGGAATCGTCATCAAATTAATGAAGTGTACGGGAATGCGCGAAGCGAATAAAATGATCACGCTGGCACGCTCGTTTGATATGAAGATCATGTTCGGCTGCATGACGGAAACGTCGTGTGCTATTTCTGCTGCATCGCAAATGTCGCCAATGGTTGATTGGGCTGATCTTGACGGAATGCTTCTGATCAAGAACGATGCATTTACAGGAACAACGGTGAAAGAAGGAAAACTTGTGTTGAGCGATGGAGCCGGTATAGGCGTGAAGAAGATTCAGTAATTAGAGACATCAGAATAATTAGTTGTCCATTGTCATTCCGAACGCAGCCCCG
>CAJBTU010000265.1 GCA_903958625.1 uncultured Ignavibacteriota bacterium
GTTGATTATCATAAAATATTTCCAATAATTATTGTAGGGTAATCATTTAAGTTTTTATTTTCCACACAAATATTTTGCGGTTTTGCAGAGGAAATTGTAAAAAAAGGCTCGCACTCTTCTTTCCTCTATAACAAAGTCTCTATTGCTTTTTCAACGGGGGTTTTTCGGAGATCTTCCAAGGTGGATCAACCGAATGTGTGTATTCAAAATTTATTTTTCGGAAACTCGTTCTCATCCGGTATCCGAACAAGGTGTGGCTCGTTATCGGAAAGGCTCACGCCGGCAAGGAATGAGGAACCGTCAATGACTGAATCTTTGTTTGGTCTCCGTCTCGGGACAGACCGCTGCCGGTAACATTATTCTTTTGTTTTATTCCGTATCCTTTCGGCTTGTTTGGGATAGAGTACCTCAACGCAATCAGGACAAATGGCATGGGAAAACTGAGCGCTGGTATGGTGCGACACGTAGGATTCGACCTGTTCCCAATACCCTTTATCATCCCTGACCTTTTTACAGTTCGCACAGATCGGGATAATGCCGGACAATGTTTTCACTTCGGTAACCGCACTTTGCAGTTCCGTGATCAAACGCTCACGCTCTATCTGCAGCATTTTGCGTCCGGTAATGTCTGTTGCCATTTCCATTTTTACCATTCTGCCGTCGGGCCATACGATTGCCGAATCTCTGCCTTCATACCATTGACCCGTCGTAGTGTTTTGGAATTCCCATACATGGACTCTTGCAGAAGATGCGTCTTGTTTAAGAAGATTATTCGTCGTGCAAAAACTACATGGTCCGTTTTGGCAGAATTGAAGATTTTGCCAACAAACTTTCCCGGTAAAATCGCCCCAGATTTCTTTTCCATATCTATTGATATACAGTGTCTCGTATGACTTCATATCCACCACATAGACCAAACCATTCATGCTGTCAAGTATCTGGTGCAGACTTTCATGTGATTGCTGCAGTGCTTTTTCCGCTTGTTTGCGTTCGGTGATATCAACACAACTTCCAATATAGCCTTGAAATACTTCTTGAGCGTCAAAACGGGGTACGCCATTGTCGATCAGCCAGCGATATTCGTTATCACTCCGGCGCAGACGATATTCCATGGAAAAACTTTTACGGGCATCAAACGCATTCACGTAAATGTCTAAACATCGCTGCACGTCATCCGGGTGCACGCCTGCCGCCCAACCGTTACCCAATTCCTGTTCAATTGTTCTTCCGGTAAATTCAAGCCAGCTTTTATTAAAATAGGTAAACAGTTTGTCTGCTCCGGTAATCCAGATCAACACCGGAGCGGTATCAGCCATGATGCGGAAGCGACTTTCGCTCTCCTGCAATTTTTGCTGCTGCATGTGCACGATTCTTTTTTCGTTTTCCAGTTTACGGTTCGCAATGGTTAAAAGAAAGCTAAGCAGCAAAATCGATCCAATAATAATTAGGGTACCTATGACCGGCCATCGGTACTGCACCCAAACGTCGTACAGAGTAAAGGCAGGAGCTGCTTCAAATGGCGGCAACCGCAATTCCCGGAGGATATTGCTTACCGGTGTATAGTCAGCGGGAATGGCAAACCCGTGTATCCCTATGGCACGAATAGCAACGCTATTTTCTTCCAACGTAAACAACGCTACGGCAACACGCCGGGCAATGTTTTCATCCACATGCGGCATGGCAACAAACGGCCATTCGGGATAAAGCCGGGTAGAAACTTTTGCTGAAAAACCCGGCTGATTCTGAAGATTAATAATCTTGATCTGTTTCGGAGCTAACTTGCCTTCTTTAAACATCCCTTCAAGTACGCCACTACGAACAAAACCAACATCGGCCCGGCCGGACAGCACTGCTTCAATGACATTGTCATGAGGCATTTCCGTTGTAATCAATTTGGCATCGTGCGGTAAACGAATTCCGGCCTGACTGAGTTCGTACGCCTGCATCTGATACCCCCCCATGGATTCGGTATTCACAAGGGCAATGGTTTTACCTTTAATGTCTATAAGAGTGTTGATCGTTGGTTGTTCTGCACGGCAAAATATTACTCCGCCAAATTCTTTTGTGGGCTTGCCATTATCAAACGCAATTAATGTGGCCAGCGGTGAAGACAAACCGTTGCGCTTTGCCAAAAGCACATAATGTCCGGGATTGGTCAAAATATAATCGACCTTGCGCTTCGCAACAGACTCCTCCAATTCAGAATACGAAAGAGCCTCCACCACAAAATCCCGTTCGGGCATTGCTTGCTTTAATGCGGCAGCCAGAGGCTGCCATTGAGCTACGGTTTGCGGTTTGGGCCGAAATGCAAGCACGCCGATTCTTACCGGTTCAGCACCATACGCTGAAAAAGAGAATATCACGGTGTAGATCAGACAAAAAGAGGTAATGATCACGCGGAGAGGAAATTTTTTTCGAATCTGTTTCTTCATAATCTGTTTCCAATAATTCAATAAAAGATTGCGATAATTGTAATCCCGTTTTTACTCTGTTTTGGATGTTTTCGTTACTTTATTCCTTACAATTCACCACTCTCAATCATGTGCAATCAAGAATTCACAATAACCTATCATAACCATCTCTTGGTTATGAATATGCTCTCGTAAAAAGATATGGTTTCGCATCTGTAATTGCAATATTATTCAATGCTGTGTTGTACCGGCACAGGGGAAAAACCTTCGTACGCTATCCGGAGGAATTTCGCAAAAGCTGCTGATATTGAAGTGAGATGATTTCGAAAGGTCGGCGGAGTTTGAGAATGTTCTATTGCTTTTGCATAAATGATCGCTGGTTTCCGGGATTCGCCGGATTTGTTCTTCGGTATAGGCGAGGCTCGGATTGGAAAGGAGTTAAATACCTGTCGATCTTGCGGCTTATCAAATTCAAAAATGGTAACCTTGTCAAGGTGAGATGATAAATCCACTTAAACCTTGACAAGGTTTGAAAACGATCATTTCATTAACAGTAATTTCCGTATCTCTGTTTTCCCAGACGAAGTAAGTCGGGCGTCCCGACAAAAGGTTCCGCTTTTTTGGAATCCCGTTGTGCGGAATCCCGAAAAGCGGGACATCGGGACGCTTTGCCCGAAATGTTTCTTAACTTATTTCATTAAAAGTAATTTTCGTA
>CAJBTU010000266.1 GCA_903958625.1 uncultured Ignavibacteriota bacterium
ATAACACACGATCCGGATGAGGTGAAGAATACAATGGATATGTTCCGCAAAGCAAACTCCAATATGAATCCGCAAACGTTCCTTTCCGTGTTTGAAGAGGGGAAAGAAAAAAATATTTTTCGCGCTATCGATACGCAGCAGGCGCTTATCTGTCTGATGGGCATGAGCATGATCCTCTTCTTCGGCAAACCGATGGCAGAGGTGATGTTCCATTCGGTGCCTGGCGCAGCGGATGTTCAGGGAACAAGCGGAGAAACAATTACGGATCTTTTTCTTTACGGGATCGTGAAAAGAACATGACAACCGGACAAGCGAACAATAGAAAGGTACCTGCATGAAATTCAAATTTCTTCTCTCACTATTATTTCCGTTGATCGTGTTCGCTCAGGAGAAGCGGTCTTTGACGATTGAAGAATGTATTCAGATAGGAATGAACAGCAGCAAGTCACTTCAGATCTCGAAACTGAAAGCCGCAGCAGCCGATGCCAAGTCGGGCGAGACGAATGCTTCTCTTCTCCCGTCGCTGAAACTCAGCGGATCATATTCGCGTTTGAGTGCTGTCAATCCGTTTGAGATCCAGGTCGGACAAAACCGACTCTCTATCTCACCATCGATTTTGAATAATTACCAGGCGCGTCTGACGCTCTCACAGCCGATCTTTACCGGCAATCGATTGTCCGGCACCGCGCAGCTGTCGGAATATAATGCAGGCGCTTCGCAGGAGGATCTGAACAAGGAAAAGTCTCAGGTTGTCTTCGATGTTATAAATGCCTACTGGTCGTATTACAAGGCGATCGAATTCAAACGCTCGGTGGATGAGAATCTTACGCAGATACAATCACACCTGCTGGATATTGTCAACATGCAGAAACAGGGAATGGCCACAACGAACGATGTGCTGAAAGTAAAAGTGCAGTTGAACAACATCGAACTGCTGCTCATTGATGCGGACAATGCGGTGCAGCTTGCCCTGATCGGATTGAACAGTACTCTTGGTCTTCCGCTTTCCACAAATATCCTGATTGTATCATCACCGTCCATTCAAGCGCATGATACTCCGCCGGCAGGTGTTCTTGTAGAACAGGCTATGGCCGTTCGGCCCGAACTGAAAGGGATGGAATTGCGGCTGAAAGCAAGTGAAGAAGGGGTAACAATTGCCAAATCCTCCTGGTACCCCCAGGTGATGGCCGGCGCTAACTATATTTATGCAAATCCGAATCAGCGGATTTTCCCGTCGAAAGATCAGTTCAACGGAACGTGGGATGTCGGTCTTTCGCTCTCTTTTGATATCTGGAACTGGCAGACAGCTTCGTATCAGACGGCTCAGGCTGAAGCGGCGCGTGACCAGTCGCAGACGGCACTTGCTCAAGCAAAAGACGCTGTCATTCTTGATGTAACGTCGAGTTATCTTACTGCTCTTAAAGCGAAACACAAAATGGGAAAGGCGGAGGAAGGTGTGCAGCAGGCGGAGGAAAATTACCGTGTTACCAATGGTAAGTTCAAATCGGGGATGGCGATCAATTCGGATCTTTTGGATGCCGAAAGTGCTCTGCTGCAGGCAAAGGTCAATTCGACCACAGCTGTTGTCGATTATCTGATTGCGCTTGCCAAACTCGATAAAGCTACTGGAAAATAGTATCATCACTTTGAAAATCAAATGAGGAAACCATGAACGCATCACGCAAAACCATACGCCGCACGGTCATTGTCATAGCCGTCATCAGTGCAACTCTCACTCTTCTCTTCTATAATAAATCTCGCATGCAGGCGAAGGTGAAAAATAACGAGATACAGGTTGCCGCTTCCGTTACGGTAACAAAAGCACTCCTGAAATTAGTTCCGGTAACACTTTCCATGGTCGGCACTACGTATCCGGACAGAGAAGTGCTTATCGTTTCGGAAACGCAGGGGAAGGTCGTTTCAGTGCATGCAAATACGGGTGACCGTGTTGTAGCGGGTGCGCTGATCGCGAAAGTGGACGACGAACTCCGGCGGGCAGCATTGGCAAGCGCCGAGATCAATTTTGAAAAAGCGAAAAGTGATCGCGACCGTTTCGAGCAGCTCCACAAGGATTCTTCCGTAAGCGATGCACAACTGGAAGGGGCGCGCCTTGCCGCCAAAGCTGCCGAAGTGCAGTACATCACGGCACGCCGTCAATTGAACGATACAAAAATCGTTGCGCCGTTTACCGGAACGATCACATCGCGTACGATCGAAGTCGGATCAGTTCTGGGGAACAATACACCCGTTGCCGGCATTGTGGACATCAGTCAACTGAAGATCAAATTGAGCATCGCGGAAAAGGATGCATTTCGTCTGAAGGTGGGCGACCGCGTTGTGGTAACCACGGACATTTATCCATCCGCTGAATTCACCGGCACGATCAGAAACATCAATGCCAAAGGGGACGATGCACACGCATACCCGATAGAAATAACGCTTCCCAATAATCCGAAGCAGCCTCTCAGGGCCGGCATGTTTGCCCGTGTTACATTCACATCGCTCGGCACGGACAAAGCAATCGTTATTCCACGCGATGCACTGGTCGGATCCATCCGCGACCCTAAAGTTTTCGTTGTCGAGAACAATTGTGCCATGCTGAAAAATGTTGTCATCAGAGCGGATGTCGGCAGCACGCTGGAGATCATTAGCGGCATTGCCGAAGGGGATGTTGTTGTGACAAACGGACAGATCAATTTAAAAGACCGCGCGGCGGTGACCATTCTGCAATAATTTGAACTGAGGAATACATTCATGACTATCACTGAACTCGCAATCAAACGGCCGTCGCTCGTTGTTGTTGTATTTTCATCGCTTGCGGTGCTGGGAATTTTCGGATTCTCCCAGCTCAAATATGAATTGATGCCGAAAATGACACCGCCGATTGTCACCATCACCACCATCTATCCCGGAGGCTCGCCGAACGAAGTTGAAACCTCCGTTACCAAACTGATCGAGGATGCCGTTACCGGTCTCGATAAAATTTCCGCCATTCGCGGCACATCGTCCGAAAGCCGTTCTTTCGTGATGATAGAATTCGATCAGACGGTGGATGTCAATCAGTCACTTCAGGATGCACAGCGCAAAGTCAATGAAGTTGCCGACCGTTTGCCGGCAAGCGCGCGCAAACCGATTATTTCAAAACTCGCCTTTGATGAGATTCCCGTTCTCCGTATGGCGGTGCGAAGTTCGATGCCGTCAAAAGAATTTTATCGTTTCGTTCAGGACAATATTCAGCCGCGTATCTCCAAAGTTGGAGGAGTCGGTATGGTCGCCTTGCTCGGCGGTGATGCGCGCGAGATCAATGTCAATATTGATGCGCAGAAACTGAAAAGCTGCGGCCTTTCGCTCTTCCTCGTTACTCAGGCGATCAAGGGTGCCAACATTGATTTTCCCACCGGAAAGATCAAAGAAAACAGCAGTCAGTTCACCGTTCGTATAGCCGGCAAATTTTCTTCACTTGAGGATCTCAGCGAACTGGTTGTCGGCCGTTCGAAACAGGGGAGCGAGATATGTCTGCGCGATGTTGCCGACGTGAAGGATGCTGTCATCGAAACATTCAATATCAACCGGCTCAACGGTGTTTCCTCTATCGGTATACTAGTGCAGAAATCAAGCGACGCGAATTCTGTTGAGGTGAGCAAATATGTGCGCCAGGAACTTGCCGGGATGGAAAAAGATTATGCGAACATCCAGCTGTCATTCACGATCGCACAGGACGGCAGCACATTCACCATGGATTCAGCCAATGCGGTGAAAGAAGATCTCGCCATCGCCGTGGTGCTTGTTGCAATGGTGATGCTCGTGTTCCTGCACAGTATCCGCAATTCGCTGATCGTCATGGTGGCCATTCCCTCGTCGCTCGTCTCGGTATTTTTTGCAATGTATCTTTTTGATTTTTCTTTGAATCTGATGACGCTTCTTGCCATGTCCCTCGTTATCGGCATTTTGGTGGATGATTCCATCGTCGTGCTGGAGAATATCTACCGCCATCTGGAACAGGGGGACGACCAGCGCTCTGCCGCATTAAAAGGAAGAAATGAAATCGGTTTCGCTGCGCTGTCGATTACATTTGTCGACGTAGTGGTCTTTCTGCCGCTGGCCCTGATCACCGGCATGATCGGAAGCTTTTTGCGCCAGTATGCGCTTGTTGTTGTATTCTCTACGCTCATGAGTCTTCTGGTTTCCTTTACAATCACGCCGATGCTTGCTTCCCGGTTCACAAAACTGGAGCATGTCTCCGATACTTCAATGATGGGGCGATTCGGTCTCTGGTTTGAGAAACAATTCAATATTCTTGTCGGTCAATATGCTTCGCTACTCCGCTGGGCTCTTGCCAACGGCGGAAAAGTTGCTGTGCTCACCACATTACTTTTTCTCTCATCATTCCTGCTAGTCGGTTTCGGATTCATCGGCAACGAGTTCATCCCTGTGGTCGATCGCGGTGAACTGATCATAACTATCGAACTGGCTCCTGGCGCCACCATCGAGAAGACCAACGAGATTTCCCGTCAGGTAGAAAATTTGCTGAGTAAAATGCCCGAGGTGCAGAGCGTGCTCTCGAATGTTGGTGCATCATCGGAAGGATTGATCGGTGTGTTCTCTAACAATGCGGCCGAACTCAATGTTACACTGATCGATAAGAGCCGCCGTTCTGAACCGACGGATATTATCGGACAGCGTATCAAACGTTCCATCCTGCAGATTCCCGGTGTCAGCGTGCGCGTTAATCCGGTCAGTCTCATGGGTACATCAAACCGCACCCCGATACAGATACTCATAAACGGAACGAAGTACGATGATGTTATGAAAAGCGCACAGATCGTTGCGAATGTGATGCGAACTGTGCCGGGAACTACCGACGTGCGGCTTTCATCGGAAGAGGGGAAACCGGAATTGCGCGTGGAGATCGACCGGAAAAAAATGGCGGCACTCGGACTCACCATTAATGATGTCGGTCAGAATCTGCGCATAGCGCTGACCGGCGATGATGATTCAAAATATCGTGAAGGTGTTCAGGAATACGCGATCCGTGTGCGGTTGGATGAATACGACCGTTCCAATACCTCCACGCTCGGCAATCTTTCATTCCTCAACAACCGCGGACAGCAGATTGAATTGAAACAGTTCGCTGCGATCTATCAAACCACAGGACCGACAAAACTGGAACGCGAAAACCGAATCGGGGCCATTAATGTGTACTCGCAGATCTTCGGCACTACCAGCGGTGCCGTCGCGACGGCGATAAGAGGGAAGATGGAATCTGTCACGCTGCCAACCGGAGTAACGTGGGCATTTACCGGCGATCAGAAAAACATGGCGGATTCATTCCGGAGTCTGCTCCTGGCTCTCTTTGCCGGAATTCTTTTTGTGTATATGATCATGGTGGCGCTCTACGACTCATACGTATATCCATTCGTTGTGCTCTTTTCCATTCCGGTGGCGATCGTCGGGGCACTCTTTGCGTTGGCGCTGACGTCGAAGAGCATCAGCATTTATTCGATGCTCGGCATTATTATGCTTGTGGGTCTTGTGGCCAAGAATGCCATATTGCTTGTGGACCGTGCAAATCAAATGAAGGATGAAAAAGGATTTACATCCTACGACGCATTGCTCGAGGCAGGTCAAACGCGGCTCCGTCCGATCCTTATGACAACAATGGCCATGGTCATCGGCATGATGCCGATCGCGCTATCCACTTCCGCAGGTTCCGAAGCAAAATCCGGACTTGCGGTAGTTCTTATCGGCGGACTTCTCAGTTCCATGCTTCTCACGCTTGTGGTCGTTCCGGTTGTCTTTGCACGTGTGGATAAAATGAAAGCTCGTGTGCAGGCGTATTTTGCGAAGTGACGGATATTTTTTGTTTTTTAACAAATGCCGAAGAATATTCCGCATAACTCTTGAATGAGGGGTTCACATTTTTTGAAATTCTCATGCTTTGAGAATATAATATTTAAGTAACACGGAAAGAACATTCGACACAATGAGTTTGCGGCAATAATTTTCTACACGGGCGCAACAAAAATATTCGTTGGAAACTTTTTGAATGATTCGTATCTTGACATACAACAAAACATCATTTTTGTGGACGCGCAAAATGATCAGTAAAGTGATCAGTTAAACACAGATCACCGATGATGTTGTAGGAAAAAAGTTTACATTTTTATTGAAATATCACAAGGAGAGCTGGCAGAACGGCTATTGCACCAGTCTTGAAAACTGGCGCCCTGACGGGCTTGTAGGTTCGAATCCTACGCTCTCCGCAAAAAATGGGTCTTAGTACCGTTTAAGGCGGTTGGCCTGACGGGCTAGTAGATATGAATCCTGTAATTTCTAATTATTGCATATGATAGAGCAGGATTTTTTTCAAATAGAAACAGACAGAAAATTTCGGCAAAATCCACGATGTCTTTTCTTCAAATTGTTCTCTTCCGCATCGCTTGAGGTAAAACCAATAACGCCTTGATTTTTGATGCTCAATGTGTATATTTATTATTATAGAGAAATTCTAAAACATCAATAAAAAAGGGATTTTGTGTTGAAAAAAAAGTTAGCGTTTCTCCTTGCTTCTGTGCTGTTGATCGGCTGCACCAATGCAACTCCTCAAAGATCTGAACACCAGTCATCACCTTCTGCCGTACAAAGTTCATTTAGAAATTCTATGGTGCTGGCATCATCTTCCGCATTTCTTATGGCGCAGGATACGGTGCGGGCCCTACCTGTTCCGCAGGCCGATCTGATCGATTCAACGGCAGCAGATTCAACAGGCGAAATGAATGAAAAACAGATTGCTGAACTGCTGGAACGTGCGCGCGAACATTATCTTTTGGCTTTGCAGGCGCAAGCCGAAGGTGATTCGCTCATGTCCGCCGATGAATTCGAAGAAACAATTAAACATCTGAATGAAGCAAGTTACTTCCCGAACATAGAAGACAATACCGACTTCAACGAACTTACACGAAGTGTGGTTGAGGATTACGAAAAATATATTGCAACTATCGATAGTTTGGGAGCAAACAGTTCTATCTTTGCTTTACGCGAAAAATTGAATCTGGAAATTGAAAAGATCGATATTACCAACATCCAGATTCCCGCCTCACTCATTCCGAAGACCGATGTTCCGCTTCCCGTGAACGAATACACGAAACGCACGCTTGCCTTTTTCATGGGTAAGGGGCGCACACACATGGAGAACTGGATATACCGGTCAGGAAAATATTTCCCCACGATGTCGCGCATCTTTGCCGAAGAGGGGATGCCGCCGGAATTGATGATCCTCTCTCTGCCGGAAAGCGGATTGAATCCCACGGCACGGTCGTGGGCAAAAGCGGTTGGATTGTGGCAGTTTATGAAAGCGACCGGTTCGTTATACGGTCTGCGTTCGAACTACTGGTATGACGAACGCCGCGATTTTGAAAAAGCAACAAGAGCCGCTGCGCGTCACATGAAGGATCTGTATAAAGAGTTTAACGATTGGCATCTGGTCTTCGTTGCCTACAACGCCGGCGGAGGTTGGGTTCGAAGAGGAATTCGCAGATCCGGCTCGACCGATTATTGGGAAATGCGCAGCCGTTTACCAAGGGAAACACGAAACTATGTGCCGCAATACATTGCCGTTACGCTTATCGTCATGCGTCCAGAAGCGTTTGGATTTGGTGATGTTGAAAAAGCAGATTCCCTGACGTTCGATTATGCCGTTGTCGACGACTGCGTTGATCTTGGCATTCTTGCGGAATGCGCCGAGACAGATTTGGAGACGATCAAAGAACTCAATCCGGAATTAACGCAATGGTGCACGCCACCGAATTATGCGGGATATAAACTCCGCGTTCCGTTAGGGAAGTCCGCAATTTTTGCTGAAAATTATGCTAAGATTCCCGAGGAGAAAAAATTCGACTTCGCAACGCATACGATCCGCCGCGGAGAAACAGTGGGACAGATTGCAGGCCGTTACAAAATTACATCGGCAGTGCTGCTGGAAGTGAATAAACTTTCCCGTTCAAAAAGACTGAAAGTAGGAGCGACACTGGTGATACCGGTGAAATCAAATTCTGCATCGGCCATCGTAGAAGCGCAAAGGAAAAAAGAGAAGGACGATATAGAACGGTCGAACCGATTGAAAGAAGAAGGAAGAAAGTTCACCGCTTCAACCGCTTCTGTTTCTGCGGGACAGCCGAAGGTAAAACGTAAACCGACTGCTCTGCCGTCAGCATACGAACCGAAGGGAAGAGAAAAAGTCACTTACGTCGTAAAAACCGGAGAAACGCTCGGGCATATCGCCGAGTGGTTCAACGTCCGTGCAAGTCATATCAGGAACTGGAACAATATTTCCTACGGTAAACATATCTATAAAGGACAACGTCTGGCTATTTGGGTTCCGGAAGAGAAGTATGAGCAATATAAATTGATTGCCAATGGATCTTCTACCGAGAAGCAGAAAGTTATAGCACAGTCATCGAAGAAAAAAACGCGGAGCGAGCATTCCGAAAAAATTACGGCTGGCTGGGTCCGTCACACAGTGAAAAAAGGGGAGACGCTTGAAAAAATTGCGTCGAACTACGATGTAGCAATCGTCGATCTGAAGAGCTGGAACAAATTGAGAACAAGCCGGATCAACGCAGGAGAGATTCTGGAAGTGTATGCACCGGATCAGACGGAAGAACCGGCCGTTGAACCGGCAAGAAAAAAACAGACACTCTCATCCGTGAAAGCTAAGTTGAAAACCTATGTTGTCCAGCGTGGCGATACTCTTGAAAAGATCGCAGAAAAATACAGCGTAAGCATCATCGAATTGAAGAAGTGGAATGATCTTAAAAATTCACGGATCAGTGTCGGACAGAAATTAAAGATTCAAAGTTAATGTCATTGTGATCAAAAATTTTCCGGTTTTTTATTTTAGACAATGAAGTATGATCACGCAATGACATCTCAAAACTATCCTTGTTTTTCGCTCTAATACGACGTATATTTTTTTAGTCCATCAATGCCAATCACGTTACGTTATAATTCATTGCTACGACGTTCTACACTCATTTCCGCACTTGTGCTGGTCGCCTTCGGCGTGATTCCCTTGTTGGGTCAATCCCTCAACAAAGTGAACGAAGATGATGATACAAAATACACTTCCATCGGCAACCTCAATGTTACCATTACCAATTTCGGCCAAATAGGGAATCGATTCAAGAAATGGCCGACACAGCCTTCTCTGGAATATCCCAAAGGGTCCGGCATCGAGCATCTATCGGTTGGAGGAATTTGGGTCGGGGGCATACTCCGTAATGAAACAGTTGCCCGCGTATCGACGGCAGGAATGGACCGTGCAACGACCTCAAATCCGCTCGAAGGTTTAGAAATAACAAACAATCTTGGTTCAGTCATCTCTCAGCGTTCCACTCTTCTGGAATCACCGTATTTCGATCTCAATGCCATCAGCCATCAGGACCTTGTGATGGATTTTACCGACAAGAATGATACGCTGCCCGGTTCAATATTGGCGATTCCGTTTCATAAACCGTTGGGTGTGAATATTCATCTGGAAAGTTATGCGTGGAATTATCCTTTCGCGGATTTTTTTGTGATCCTCAACTACACGGTAAAGAATGTCGGTACAACGATCATCGACAGTCTGCACTTCGGTCTGTGGAACAACGGTGCCGTCAGGAATACTAAATTGACCGGTAACCCGTCGGCTGCGAGCCAATTCTTCAGCCATTCTGCCCGCGGATATGTTGACAGTTTGCGAATGAGTTACGTTTTTGATTTCGACGGTGCACCGTATGGACCTCCCGCAAACAGTTATCTGGGGATAAAAGTTTTAGGAACAACTCCGCTCCCGTTAAAGAAAGATTCGCTCGGAGTACCGCGCTCGATCGAACTTGATTCGATCGGTGACCTTGCAAAAGCTACTTACTATAACGGTTGGAGATTCGGTTCGAGCGGTTCCGGAAATTCATTGTATGCATTTCCGGATATCGAAGACAATCCCGGTGATCCGTATCGCGGACGATACCAGCGTTTATCGCGCATGATGCCGAAACCGAATATTGAAGCGCTTGGACGATACAATAACATTCTTACGTCGGACGGTGTAACTTTCGGAGAATTGCCGGCAAGTTTAAGCGATCTGCTTTCTGTCGGACCATTTAAATCCCTCGCGCCTGGCGAAAGTGTGCAGGTAGTCTTTGCACTGATTGGTGCAAAAAAATCCGGAAACAGCGCCGCCAGTCTGGATTACAACACGCCACAGTTGAGGTCACGCCTTTATGCAAATTCCGCTTGGGCGCAGCAGACCTATAACGGCGAAGATCTTAACGGCAACAACCGGCTGGATGCCGGCGAAGATATTAACGACAATGGTAAATTGGACCGGTTCACTCTGCCGCAGCCTCCCCGGCAGCCAAGAGTATTCTCCGTAGTAGAGAATCAGCGGGTAACATTGTATTGGGACAGTGTCCGTTCAGAACAAAGTTTCGATCCCATCAGCCGCAAATACGATTTTGAAGGTTACCGAGTGTATCGCTCATCGCCGGGTGCCGATATTGTGAGTCCTGAAAATTTTTTACTATCGATGCAAATGATCGGAGAGTTCGATCGCAAAGATAATACGATAGGCTATAATACCGGATTTTCAAGTATACGGCTTGATACACCGAAAGTATTTATCAGCGGAAATGACACAGTACTTTGCCGTTATCAATTCCCGCCGAAGAACGATCCGATTACGAATTTGAACGGATGGCAATATCTTTACGGGGTTTCTGCGTTCGACGGAGGTGATTCGATCAACGGGTTGCCGAGTTTGGAGAGCGCAAAAATAGTGAAAAGAGTAGTGCCGGGTGTAACGCCGACTTCGGATAAAAACACGGATGTTATCGTATATCCGAATCCCTACTATGCGAGATCTGCGTGGGACGGCAGCGGTGAACGGTCACGGAAGATCTATTTCCGCAATCTTCCTGCACGGGCAGAGATTAGGATTTATACTTTAACAGGCGACCTGGTGGCACAATTGGAACATACGACATCAACGTACGAAGGATCCGGAATAAAATGGTTTGATGATTTCAAAACCATCGGTGTTCCGGCGGAATTTGCCGGAGGGGAACACGCATGGGATCTTATCACAAAATACGATCAGGCAATAGCAACCGGATTGTATCTGTTTACCGTGAAAAATCTAGATAATAATGACGTGAAACGCGGAAAGTTTGCGATCATAAAATAATTGAGTCTATTAACATGCTCACCATTTCGCTAAGCGGCAACAAGAGTGACTAAACAAAATTTAAACAGAACATTAACTACTAACGGATAAATGATAGAGGATGAAAAATGAAAAAATTTTTAGTACTGCTTATGCTTGTGGGAATGACAAACCTTTTTGCCCAAAAGGTATATCCGGTCAAAACCATTCGGCAAATTCAAACGGTGAGTTTGGATTCGTTGAAACTTGCCGATTCACTCGGCATCGGTTCTACCAGATGGCTGACGCAGACATCGCCGATCTTTAAAACCAATACGGCTTTGCGTGAAACCGTGACAATTATTGCCCTTGTTACCGTGCAGCCGCGGGTTATCTCCTATACGGGTGCTGGAAAGACCTTGTGTTTACGGGATACGGGAAGTGCTGCATCAAGTCCTTTTTCCGGAATATTTGTGCGATGGTCCGGCGATTCTGCTTCTGCCGATGCTAGCGGATTATATAATATTGAACGTGGCGACATTATCAAGATCACAGGATATATCGATGAGTTCCCGGCGAGCAGTATGAATAGTTTAACGCAATTCACGCCGATAGTAACCTATAAGGATGGCTCTGGAACAAACGTGCCGTTCCCAATTGACATTCTATCGTCCGGGAATAAGATCCCTGCTCCGTTGAAAAAAAGTATCACCGATTTCAACGTTGGAGCAAATCCAGGCGGCGTTACGAAATTCTCCACCGGAGAACCGTATGAAGCAATGGAAGTGGAGTTTACCAATCTTACCGTAACGGCAATCGTGAACTCGTCGCGTGGTACATGGGCTGTTACGGATGCGAACGGAAATACTCTCTCGGATTACGACTGGTCATACTACTTTACCATTGGGAATGGTTCGATCATTGTTCCCGGTGATCCGAATTACAAAGTCCCGCCGGTCGGCACACAGATCGATACGATGCGCGGATATATTACCACATCTTCGGGATCCGAGGCAAACAGAGGATACAGAATTTGCCCGATTTACCCCGGCGATGTTGTTTATGGCAAAATATCTCCCGGTGTAACCACACATCGGCGCAATCCTGTGATTGTTGCAAAGGAAAGCCTGGCTGTTATATCGGCAAAGATCTACAAACAGACCTCGGCAGTCGTCAACGGCGCAAATTTGACCTCATTGCTGCTGATGTACAGCGTCAATAATGGTGCTTGGCAACAGCTAACAATGTCCACACCTTCGGCAGTGGATTCGACATCGTTAGCATCGATTCCTGCGCAGGTTCCCGGAAGTACGGTTCGATATTTTATTAAAGTCACCGATGCGGACAATCAGGTAACGATGCTCGCGAACAGCGGTTCGTTAACACAGTATGATACATCAAAGGGATTTTTCTTCTATACGGTTATCGATCGCTCCATTAAATCTGTGCTTGCTCCAAGCGATATTCAAAAAACACTTTACGCAAACGGACGAAGTCCGTACATCGGTGCAATTGATTCCGTTGGCGGAATTATTACGGCAGATAGTTCGGCATTACGTTTAACGGCTCTTTCCACCGGCGGAACCAATGCATACTATTTGCAAAGCGGCAACGCCCCGTTCGCCGGCCTATGGATCGTTGGACCCGATTCGATCATGACAAAAATGAAGATGGGAGACAGTGTTGTTGTAACGGGATCCATTCAGGAAAATTTTGATGTCACACGTCTGGCAAATATTACCAAAGGAAGAGTTGTTGCATCAGGGAAAACACTTCCGGCTCCCGTAAAACTAAAGACGGAGATCTTTGGTGATGGTGCAAGCAATGGAAACCTTGTTGCTGAACCGTATGAAGGAATGCTGGTTTCATTTGATTCGGTGAAAGTAACAAGTATCGACCCGGTCTTTTCTGAGCCAACGGAATACTGGATCAGCAATAGTACGCAGGCAGTTCTTGTCCGGCGAGACGGAAAGAATAAATATTCCAATGCTCTTGCCGATACGGTTGTCGGGCTGACCATTGTAAAAGTAGGAAATACATTCTCAAACATCACCGGAATTATTTACTACAGCGGCAGCAGATACAAGATCGCACCGCGAACGAATGCTGATTTTACCGGATTCAATCCGTCAACAGTCCGTCGCGAAAACGTTGTTGCAAAGGAATTTACTTTGGAGCAGAATTTCCCGAATCCATTCAACCCGGCCACAACGTTACGCTATTCACTTCCGCAAGAAGGATTGGTCACACTGAATGTCTATAATATTCTTGGTCAGCTTGTTGCCACGCTTGTCAATGAATATCAGTCAACCGGTGTGTATTCCGTAAAGTTTGATGCATCGAAATTGTCCAGCGGTATGTATCTCTATCGTATCACTTCTGGGAACTTCACTCAGGTGAAAAAAATGCTGTTGTTGAAATAGTAGTTAAACTTTGTCAAGGTGTGAATCCTTGACAAAGTTCAAAAGAATGAAAAAATTACTGATAAATATTGTTCTTGTTGCTTTCGGTCTCATTATCGGATCCTGTCAGAAAGAATTGCCGAACCAGCCGAAAGCGAATCAATTGCCGTCGACCCGTTTATGGCTTTCATCCTCAATTATGCTGAACGAAACCTCTTCGCGTCAGCATGCATATTGGTATGGAGAAGATCCGGACGGCTTCGTAAAGGGATATCTTATCGCTTCGCCGGAATCGGTCGCAACAGCAAGTGTAGCGTTCCCTGATACGTTCACTTATGCATGGACAACGAAAACCGACAGCATCATTTCGCTGCCGCTGATAAAAGCGCGCAGTATCTTCACCATTGTTGTTCGTGCCGTTGATAATACGTTCAAAGAAAATATCTCCCTTCCGGAAGGTGCCAGTATCCGTTTAATGCCGCAGCCGTATTGGGATAAAAATATCAATGGTATGTATGACGGCGGTGATGTGATTCTTTCATCCCTGACTTCGTCTGTAGACAGGAAGAGTGCTGCACAACTTCTTCCGATTCGCAATACACCGCCGAAAGTATTCTATTCCGTCAATCCGATCGATTCGGCCACGATTCAGCAGCCGGATACAACATTTACCGTTGCCACTTTCTCCTGGTATGGCACCGATATTGACGGCGATAATACCATCATGAATTATCGTATAGCATTGAATGATTCTGGGCCGAATAAACGGTGGTTTTCTATCAGCGGTGCGGTGAAACTAATCACACTTATTGCCCCGCGTTCGGTGACGAATGGTGCAACGGGTGAAGTCGATGCCGATGTCTATACCGGAACATTTCCTTCGATGCAGTTCCGGGGTAAGGTATCCGGTTTGAAACTGGATGCAAACAATGTTCTGTATCTTCAGGCCCGCGACGTAGCCGGAGACAGCAGTTCCACCATTACCATGCCTTCCAGTCCCGCAACAAAGAAATGGTTTGTGAAAAAACCGAAGAGTAAAATGCTTGTGGTGACAGATTATAATCAGACCGATCGTGCTGTAGCATTGAATACATATAGGATAGCAATAGACAGCGCCATGCCGGGTAAAGATTACAGTAAATTTGACATTCTTGATGTTGGCTATGGATTATCCTCTATCGATAAGCAGAACCAGTTGGTAAATCAAAAATACGGATCGATGGTCCCGATCAATATGAACCCTGCCTTGATCCATACGTTGAAATTATTTGATGTCGTGCTGTGGATCAGCGATCTGTATCCGAGTTACCTGCCGGCACAAATCGGGTTGTTCAATTATACACAGACCGGCGGTAAAGTGATCTTTACCACAACATTTGCCGCGAATGTCGTCTTCGCAGAGATAAGGGCTCTGAATGATTTTGCGCCGATCGACAGCGTCTCTACCGATGTCAATTCAACCACGGTAATTCATACGAATGCCGATGGGAGAATGCCGATACGGACAAAAGTATTGTCGCTCAGTACAAATTTTCCTGAGATGGAATTTGATACGATAACGTCCGGCTCATTTCATACATTTAACTGGCGCCGGATCTATAAACGAACTGATGCGCAATATCTTTATCGGTTAGATTCTTCGAAATTTTATACTTCACCTTTCCGGTATGCCAGTCGGCCCGAAATAGGGGTAATCAATAATGATAAGAATTTTGTCCTTATTGCATTGCCGCTTCACAAACTGAATGGTGGGAATAAAAATCTACCGGTATTTTTCAAGCGCGTCTTAATGAATGAGTTTGGTTTGAATTAATGCGTACGGTTATTTACATATTGTCGATTCTTTCTTTACTGCTCTGTGCAATGCTGCCGGCGCAAGTACTGGACCAGATGCGCGATAAGCAGCAATTGGATGGTTCTGCCGGAAGGATCGTTGGACGCATTACGGATGAGAATACCGGTGATGGACTGCCGAGCGTGAATGTGCTCGTTAAAGGAACTTACTACGGAGCATCGTCAGATTTTGATGGCAATTACAAAATTGAAAAGTTAAATCCGGGCACCTATAACATCGATGTCACTCTTCTCGGGTATAAGACGGTACAATACTCTGCGATAAAAGTGGAGGCTGGGAAAACCGTAACGCTCAATGTGAAAATGTCCGAATCAGTTCTCTCACTTGGTCAGGAAGTAGTGATCATTGGTGAAAAACGATTGTTCGATGTGGAAGAAACTTCAAGTAAACGCACGATCAAAACTGAGGATATTACGGTCTCTGCTGTCACCAACGTGAAAGATGTTGTTGGTCTGCAAACCGGTGTTGTCCAGTCGGATAATGAGATCCATATCCGCGGCAGCCGTGGTTATGAGAACGCATACCTTGTTGATGGCGTTTCTGTTCAGGACGTTCTTGGAGGTTCAGGATTCGGTCTGCAGATCAGTCCGGATGCGATCCAGGAAATGGAGGTCATCACCGGCGGGTATAATGCGGAATATGGCCAGGCTACATCCGGCGTTGTGAATATTACGACAAAAGAGGGAAGCGATAAATATAACGGCGGCTTGTCTTATAAAACGGACCGCATAGCCGGAACACAATCCCGTCATTTCTTCAACTCCGATCAGATAGAAGGAAATATCAGCGGACCGTTTCCGCTTGCAGCGTTGGTATTGCCGGGCACCGTAAGTTTTTTTGCCAACGCTTCTGCGAATGTAACCGACGGATATACGCGCTGGAGCGAACGGATTGCCAAGGGTGTTCCGACAGGGCAGTATAACAAATATGTCCCTCATCAACTTATCTCTTCAATCTTTAACGGTTCTGATTTTGCGCTACGGCTCGCGAACAGTTATTCGGTCTCAACAAAAGTGACGTGGAAGCCATCGCCGACATACAAGATATCCTATGCATTCAACCAGTCGGTATCGATCGACCAGAATTCGGCGACCATTAAGACCTCGCTTGAACGCGAAGAACCGCAACCGGGGTATCAGTATGAGTATCAAAATATTCTCGACAGTGCCAACACCTTCACCCAGATCAATATTCAGCATACATTATCATTGACCCATACCATTTCACCGCAGGCATATTTTGATTTTCGTGTCAGCAGGTATACTGCTCATGTGCGCGGGGATGCCAATGGAACAGGATATAAATCGGCATATAATCCGCTGACGAACAATTACGATGCAGTTTTTTCATACAATGAGCCCAAAGATATCGTTACGCTACCCATTGAATATTTTTATCCCGACACGAACCGTATCGGCGTCATACCGGGTGACGGATTCTATGACCTCGGAAGTCCGTTCAGCTGGCGTGATCACTTCATCGATGATTACACCGTGAAATTCGATTTCACCAATCACTTTACGGAAAAGAACAAGTTCAAAACCGGCATCGAGATGAAGTTCCAACAGCTGCAGATGATCGATATTTCGCAACCGTGGATAAAACCGCTCGGCTTGAACAATGATATCTATAAAGTAAGTCCTGCATCAGGAGCATTGTATGCACAGGATAATATCTCGATCAGCGGTATGGTATTGAATTTCGGGATGAGATTTGATTATTGGTTCCCGGGAAAATTTGTCGATGATGCGATCGAAAATCCTAACGTTGCGCTGGCATCGGAAGACATTCGTGATCAGTATCGCTCTCAAACATCCATGCTTTTCGGCCGCCGCTGGAAAGGACGATTGAGTCCTCGTCTTGGTATTTCGCATCCTGTCTCCGATAACCAGACACTCTTCTTCTCATACGGACATTTTTCGAAACTGCCGCGGCCGACCTATGTCTATTCAAAATTGACCGAGAGCAGCGCCCGTTCTTCAGTTCAAACGGTCGGCAATCCCAACCTGAATCCTGAAACAACCGTTGCCTATGAACTTGGCCTGCGGAATCAGATCACCGAAAATGATGTGCTAACGTTGACAGCGTATTACAAAGATATCTTCGATTACATCACAGCACGAAGCGTGCGTGCGACGAGTGCGCGTTTCTCAAGAGGAACGTACACGACATACGTCAATTCCGATTATGCAAGAACCCGCGGATTTGAATTTGATTATACACACCGCTTCTCAACGCAGCTCCGGACGACCTTTGCCGGATCATATTCGATTGCTACTGGAAAAAGCTCTTCCGCCACGGAGGCCTTGTTCAATCTTACCACCGGCAGCGGTGATGCAACGATCAAAGAAAATTTTGTTTCATGGGACCGTCCCTGGCAGGCGAATTTGACATCCATTCTCAATGTAAAGAAGAATGAACCGTTGTATGATTTTGCCCCCGGCATTCTTGATGATTATACAGTTTATGTCAGGGCTTTCTACCAATCAGGAAAGCGTTATACGGAGCAGATCTACACCGGTGTTGACGCCGACGGCAGGCCTCAGTACCGAAGCAAAATTGAGGATCCGCTTCAGGAACTGGCGGAATATTGGTTCTATATCAACATGAACATCGAAAAATATTTCGATCTCGGTTTTGCAAGACTTACGGTGAATTTAGAAGTTCAGAACCTGTTTGACAATAAAAATTCGCAGATCATCAATTCCGTTACCGGTAAAGCGTATGAGTACGGTGATAATACTCCCGCATCGTTCAATGATCCTCGGTTTCCGGATCTTCAAGGAACAATTTCTCCGTATCCGTATAATCCGGCACGGTATCTTGCCCCGCGTACGGCGCGGCTGGGTGTAGCACTGCGTTTTTAATGTGAATAAAATTTAGTGAACAGACGAACAAACATATCGAAGATGATCAGGCAAACAGCAATGCTGTTGGTTGCTTCATTGTGCGCGTATCAGAATTCGGCTGCGCAATTAGTGCCGAATCTTGGAAGTCAACGTTCAGGAATATCGTCGTACCAATTTTTAAAGATCGGTGCCGATGCCCGCGGTGCGGCGATGGGCGAAGCAGTTGTGGCCGTATCGAATGATGTTTCAGCATTATATTGGAATCCGGCAGGTCTCACAAACTCAACATCCAATCAAGCAGTATTTTCACATTCCGAATGGCTCATAGATCTTCAGCACGAGTTCTTTGGCATCAGTTATTCGCTTGGAGGAAATGATTTCGTCGGTTTTTCATTCACATCGCTTCATACCGATCCGATGGCTGTCACGACGGAATATCAGCCGACAGGAAACGGAAACTATTTTAATTTCAGCGATATCGCCGTTGGCGGAACGTATGCGCGGAAGATGACGGATCAGTTTAGTTTTGGTATCACGGCGCGGTATGTTCGGGAAAATATTGCGGAACTGCACTCCGACGCAATACTGATTGATATCGGGACTTATTATTTCATGGGTTTGGGCAGTTCGAGGTTTTCCGTTGTTGTTTCAAATTTTGGCGACAATGTCAAGCCGACCGGTTCAACGTTGAATGGGGCAGGCAATAAAGTTAGTTCGTTCCAGGATTTTTCACCGCCGACCTTGTTCAAACTCGGATACGCATTCGAACCCTGGAAGGATGAAACAAACCGTTTGACGGCATCAATCCAGTTGAATCATCCAAACGATAATGCCGAGAATATCCGCATTGGTGCGGAATATGAGTATGATGCAATGTTCTTTCTACGGGCAGGGGTGAAACGCACCATTGGCGAATCGCTCTTTGGAAAATCGGTTTCCTCTGCCGAAGATTTTTCTTTCGGGGGCGGAGTAAAAATTCCTCTCGGTATTACCGTCGCAAACGTAGATTACGCGTTCTCAAATTTCAATGAATTGGGTTCTGTCCACAGAATTTCGGTGATGTTAACATATTGATCATGAATAAACTGTTTTTTCATAGTATTGTTATATGCGTTCTTTCTGCATGGCTGTTTGTTGCGGGATGCGAAAAACCGATCCCGACTCCGACCGGGACAGTGATTCCGCAGATCGGCGACACATCCTACGTTGAAAAGAACACATGGTCAGGGATTTTCAATAAGCCCCGTACAATCATCTATGGCTTAGACCAACTGGTGTACGTAACGGATACAGAGAACAATCGCATCGTAATGTTGAATCTGGCAGGACAGGTATTGAGCGTCAGCAAGCCTATCAGGAAACCGATCTCGATCGCCCAGGATCTGAAACTCGATCTATTGGTTGGAGCAGAGACAATCGAACCAACTACCGGTGATACCATCGGCGTACTTTTAAGAATTAAACTTGTCGCGGCAAGCCATAATTTGAATAATGCACAGATTGATACTGTCTGGAAAGAACCGGCGAGACCAAAACGCCGTTTTGTCGGTATCGGCATCATTCTGAATAATGAATATCTGGTTGTGCGTGACGGCCCGGACAACAGCAGTATTGTGGATCCGGATGCACGCGTTCTACGGTTTAAGTACCGGCCGAATGCAACGACGAAGAAGGATTCATTCATCACGCCGTTGGGTGAGTTACAATCCGGAGCCGGTAGTTCGATCACAAATATTAACCACCCGACAGGGATCGCAACATTTCCCAACAGCGGCGATTTTATCATTTCCCAAAGGTCCGACGGAGTTCAATATTCCGCCATCTGGATGGCGTTTACAAAAAATCTGGACTTTGAAGGATGGCTGCCCAAATTTGATCCGACCAATGCCGATCAGCGGTTGATTGAGTTTATCAGTCCGAACAGGTTTAAGAACGCCGCAGGTATCGGTATCGACCGCATTCGACGCGATATCTTTGTCGTTGATACGGAATTGGACAGCGTGGCAAAGTTCAATAACCGCGGGAAATTCAAGATCGAATCTTTCGGAAAAAAAACAAACGGGATAACGCTCAATAATCCCGGCGGTGCGGCAGTTGCGGAGAATACACTTCTTATTTGCGATACCGATAATAATCGTATTGTTCTCTATCGTCTTACTACCGATAATTAACAACTTGCGTCATCGACATATTACAGGACGGACGCCGATGTCTGTCCTTTCTCTTTTATGAACATCGTCATCTTCAGCGGCGCCGGACTTTCAACAGAAAGCGGGATCCCGACATTCCGTGACAGCGGTGGATTGTGGGAACAGCATCGTATTGAGGACGTTGCCTCGCCGGAAGGATGGGGAAGAGATAAAAAACTCGTTCTTGAGTTTTATGCCTTGCGTTTTGTAAAGCAGGCGGAATGTCTCCCTAATCCCGCTCATCAGGCGATCGCTGAATTATCCAAACACTTTTCTGTTACCAACATCACTCAGAACATCGATACCCTGCTCGAACGGGCGGGATGCGAGGATGTGTGGCACCTACACGGAAGAATCGACATTCAGAAGTGTGAATATCATCATTCTCTTTCATTTCCGTTTGACACACAGTTTGAATGTGATTATAAATCGCGGATATTCCAACCCATCAAGTTTGGTGATCAATGCCCGAAATGCGGAGGACAGTTACGCCCTGACATCGTATGGTTCGGCGAGCCGGTGGATATGCGAGAGGAACATCTCATGCAGTTGATCAAGGCTGCGGATATTTTCATCGGTGTGGGAACTTCGGCGCAGGTCTATCCGGCGGCGGGATTGCTGCCGATGTTCCGGAAAACGAAAGAAAAATATTTTATCGATCCTCATCCCAATGGAGAACTTTTAGACGGGTTCACTATTCTGCAGGGAAGCGCGAGCGAGCAACTTCCCCTTTTAGTGAAGAAATTATTGTAAGAGTAATAAGTGCGACTCACTTCAAAAATATTTTTTATAGATATGTGATATCTGAAAAATTGGTTGTCCTTTGTCATTCTCTATGAGTCGTAGACCGAACGAAGCCCCGGAGGGGC
>CAJBTU010000267.1 GCA_903958625.1 uncultured Ignavibacteriota bacterium
CTAACATTCGTGAATGAAACGGCGGTGGACGGACAACCGGGATCGCTTGCTGTTGATCCGACAAACCGGTTTTTGCATGCTGCACTGCGGACGAAGAACAGTGTCGCCTCGTTTCGCATCGATGAAAAGAGCGGTGAGTTAACTTTGATCGGCACGGTAAACGTCAGTTGGAATCCTGTTTATCTTTCGATGGACCGGACAGGGAAATTTCTATTTACGACACATTTTTCAGACAATAAGGCGGCGGTGTATGCCGTGGGACAGAACGGAGCCGTGCAGAGCGGCGCATTACAAGTGCTGACCACCGCAAGTAATCCGCATTCGATCCTGATTGATAAAAGTAACCGCTATCTTTTTATCCCGTGCCGATCCGGTGAAGCGATCCTTCAATATCGATTCAATGAAACAAACGGTTCAATCTCTTTGCAGTCACCCGACCGGTGGACGGCTCGCGACAGTATCGGACCGCGGCACATCATTATGCATCCGTTCCTTAAAACGGTATATGTTGTTAATGAATTTGGGAGAAGTGTTACGGCATTTCAATTGGATGATGAGAAGGGAACATTGACCGAAATACAAACACTTTCTATGCAGCCCGAGAACAAGGGGAAAACTACGATAGCACGAAATACCGGCGGAGCGGATATTCATTGCACACCCGACGGTCGATTCCTGTATGCCACGAATCGCGGTCCGGATAGCATTGCATCATATCAATTAAACCCAACAACGGGCTCAATGACAATTATTTCCCAATATCCCACGGAGAAAATGCCCAGGTCTTTCGGCATCGATCAAACAGGAAAATTTCTTTATGCAGGTGGACAACTGTCCGGGACAATAGCCTCGTATTTTATTGAACCGGCAAACGGAAAGTTGAGACCGTTGAAAATCTATTCTGTCGGACGCAATCCTGTATGGATACTTATGACAAAGAAGGAGATACTGAAATGAAAAGAAATTCAATGATTTCATCTCTGCTTGTTTTCATATTCTCAATAATTCCCATACTCACATATGCTCAGACGAACTATGAAAATCCGATTATACCCGGATTTAATCCCGACCCAAGTATCTGCAGGGTCGGCGAAGATTATTATCTGGTAACGTCCACGTTTGAATATTTTCCCGGTGTTCCGGTCTACCACAGCCGCGATCTTATTCACTGGAAGATGATCGGTCATGTTCTGCAGCGGCCGTCACAATTGGATCTCGATAGTATTGCATGTTCGGCCGGAATCTACGCGCCCACCATCCGATATCATAACGGAATATTTTACATGATCACGACGCTGGTCAATCAGCCAAAGATGCCGCAGCACCGCAATTTTATTACAACGGCAACGGATCCCGCCGGTCCTTGGTCTGAACCGCACTGGATCGATGGAGCGGAAGGAATTGACCCTTCACTGTTCTTCGATGATGACGGAAAAGTCTATTATTCCGGAAACGGCACACCTCAGGTAAAGTTATGGGATAAGCATAGGAATATTTGGATACAGGAATTGGATTTGAATACATGGAAACTTATCGGCAAGAAAATGGATGTGCTTGACGGAGGAGAATACTATAAGAAAGGAAATCTTGACGGCGGAATAGAGACCGGCGTCAATAACTATGAGGCATCACATATCTATAAGAAGGATGGAAAATATTTTCTGCTGATAGCGCATGGCGGTACAAGTCAGAATCATTCGGTGTCCATCTGGAAAGCCGACAGTATTTTTGGACCGTATGCGATGAACCCTGCAAATCCCATTCTTACGCACCGTGATCTTTCCAGAGAGTTGTATTTCACCTCCACCGGTCATGCAGATCTTGTCCAGACTCAATTAGGGGATTGGTGGATGGTCTATTTGGCGAAGCGTCCGTACGGCGGCGAAAATCACATCATGGGACGGGAAACATTTATGTCGCCGGTGGACTGGAGCGGAACATGGCCGGTCGTGAATCCGAAAGGACATAAAGGACGAGGAGAATTGATCCATGAGAAACCGAATCTTCCCGAGTTCAAATTCTCTGATATCAATACTCGCGACGACTTTAATTCCCCGTTACTGAATACGTATTGGACATTCATTCGCACTCCCAGAACCGAATGGTGGTCATTAACCAAACGGAAAGGATTTTTGCGGATCGATCTTCGTCCGAAAGCTATCTCCGATCAGGCAAATCCCTCATTCATCGGGAAACGGCAGGAGCATAAAAATTTTGTTGCCACGGTGAAGATGGAGTTCACATCGCAGTCCGATAATGAAACGGCTGGTTTGGTGATCGAGCGTGACAGGGATTATTATTTACGCTTCACCATCGGGATGGAGAATGGCAAACGGGTGCTGTCACTGTTCCAAAAAAACAGGGCGGGCATGCAGGATTCACTGATTGCACGGAAGCCAATTGAAAAATCAACCGGATTGTTACAGATCACTTCACAAGGATTCCTCTATTCATTCCGGTATTCAAACAACGGAAAGCAATGGTCGGATCTTGTGACAGGTGTTGATGGCAGATTATTGGGCCTGGCCGGCGCCGGCAGATTCACCGGAACGTTTGTTGGTATGTACGCTTCGTCAAATGGATTGGCCAGTAAAAATTATGTAGATGTTGATTGGTTTGAATATGGCCAGAATAAAACAAAATAAAACGGTGTGCTCTTCATGGGAAGAAATAGAAAAACAGATTTTTCAAAATAGAGCTATGCATTGATAATGAAATATTGGTTTGTCATACTTTACCTGCTTTGTTTTTCGTTTGCGACCGAACGCAACAATCCTGTGCGACGAAGCCTCAAAGTCTATTATAATGTAACCAGCAACCGGCAGAATTTGGGTATAGAAAAACTCAAAATGGCTGCTGATATATACTATGTACAAAATGAAATGGATGCAGATGTTCTGGTAATCGATTCAAAAGAGAACTCCGCAAAATATCAGCTCCTGCCTGCATATTTCACACTGTTGCCGGAAGGTTATGCAATTAAAATATTGCCGAATAATAAAGCAGCCGTCATTTCTTCGGACCAAACCGGGGTAATGTATGGATTAATGGACTTGGCAGAACAACTCCAGATGGGTAAACGGATTGAAACAGTAATAGAAAAAACCATTAATCCAAAATTGAAGTTCAGAGGAATTAAATTCAATCTCCCGTGGAATTCATATCGTAAAGATGAAAGTCTTCAACTCCACGAAAAGACATTGAGGGATTTGAATTACTGGAAAAAATTTCTGGATATGATGGCGGAGAATCGTTTCAATGCATTGACGCTCTGGAATCTGCATCCGTTCACCTATATGATCAGGGCGAAAAATTTTCCGGAAGCGTGTCCGTATTCGGAGGCGGAGTTGAAGGTGTGGCAGGACTTTTGGCACGGTCTGTTGAAAATAGCCGCTGACCGAGGGATCAAAACATATGTCTTCAATTGGAATATCATGGTGTCGCACTCGTTTGCAAAAAAATACAGCGTTGCTGAATATTGTCTGGATGATTATCAGGGAAAGGATTTTATCGGGGAGGGGGATTATTCACCGATCGTTCAACGGTATATGCGTGAGAGCGTGACACAGCTGATTAACGAATATCCGGAATTGACCGGCATTGGTATAAGCCAGAATGAACGCATGGAAGGTGTCAACGAACAAGTCTGGCAGGATTGGATCGTCGACACATATGGGAGCGCACTCGACAGTTCAAATCGCAAACCGGAAGTGATTGTCCGCGCCCATACGCATCCTGCGCCGGAACTGACGAGGAACGCTGTTGAAGAACGGATGAACCGCTGGGGCACCATGTACGTGGATGTGAAATTCAACTGGTCGCATGCACATGCGACACCCGATCTCATGTATATTCATGGCGGATCGAAATCGAAGATACTGTGGGACCCGAAACCGAAAAATTATTCGATGATCTACACCATGAGAAACGAGGATTTTTTTGTGCTGCGATGGGGTGAACCGGAATTCATACGGGAAGTGATAAAGCGAAATTCTCAGGATTATGTCGGAGGATATTTGATCGGTTCCGAAACCTATATTCCGGGGAAAGAATATATTACCAAGCCTGGCAAGAATCGTACATGGAACTATGCGTTTGAAAAACAATGGTTGTTCTACCAGGTCTGGGGAAGATTAATGTATGACCCAAGTACCTCCAATGATGTTTTTGCAAATACGTTCGACCGGAAATACGGCATTACCTTCGGCGATAAACTGATGAGTGCACATGTGCTGGCCGATAAGATGCCTTTGAAACTAGCCTCATTTTATGCCGCATCGTGGGATTTTACATTGTATTCGGAAGGATTTCTTGCCAATGCTCCCTCACGGATGAAATGCGGTTATGATAGTATATCACCATTTATCTCAGTGAATGAAATAATTGAAACTACGGTATTGGATACAAATCTTATTCCCATAAAAGATTTTGTGAGCGGCAAGGGAACGGATTTACGGAAGATCAGTCCGTTGACATTAGCGGATGAATTGAACAAGAACGGCAATGATGCTTTGGATATTCTCCAAACTATTTCGGTGACAAATCCCACTGTTGTTCATGAGATCGATGACATCAAATCCTGGGCGTTTTTAAGTCTGTATTTTGGGGAAAAAC
>CAJBTU010000268.1 GCA_903958625.1 uncultured Ignavibacteriota bacterium
GGCAGCACGGTAACAGTGACCGGTTTGAAGACCGGCACGGCATATTATTTTGCGGTTTATGAATTTAACGGTCCCGCGGACGGCGCGGAGAATTATCTTGCAACATCGCCGCTGACCGGAAACAATTCCACCCTGACGACAACTCCGCTGACCGCGGCCGGCAATGTTGTTTTCAGTAATGTAACAACAAGTTCTATGACGATCGGATGGACCAATGGTGATGGGACCAAACGCGTGGTGTTGATTAAGAGCGGAAATCCTGTTGATGGAGATCCGGTTGACGGGAGTACATATACTTCATCTGCGACAGTTGGCAGCGGTACAGAGATTGGTACCGGAAATTATACAATCTATAATAGTAGTAGTAATTCAGTAACGGTGAGCGGACTTTCGCCGAACACAGTCTATTACGCAGCGGTGTATGAGTATAAAGGGACCGCTGGTATCGAGAACTATCTTGTGGATAATCCCGGAACAGGAAACAAAACTACTCTGGCATCACTGCCAACAATTCAATCCTCGGCGCTGTCATTCACCGCCGTCGGTTCGAAGAATTTTACGCTGAATTGGACAAAGGGGAACGGCGCAAATCGTCTTGTTGTGATGAAAGCATTGATAGCAGTGGATTCAGATCCTGTTGCAAGCAACAGTTACAGCGCAAATACGGTGTTTGGCAGCGGCACGCAAATTGGCAGCGGGAATTACGTTGTGTATAACGGAACGGGGAACTCTGTCTCGGTAAGCAATCTATCGATCAATACTGCGTATCACGTTGCAGTATATGAATACAATGGTACCGGCGAAGCTTCAAATTATCTTATGCCGACCACCGCAACGGAAAACACGCTTACCGGTACGCCGACAATTACGGTGAGCACCGTCTCGCTGACAAGTTTTGGCAGTATTGCTGTTTTAGGATCGTCATCCGAAAAAACCTACACGGTGTCAGGGTCTAGTCTTACCAATGATATAACCATTACCGCACCAACTGATTATCAGATCTCGCAGACATCAGGTTCAGGTTTCGCATCCTCGATCACATTACCGCAAGTTAGCGGTACGGTCGCAAGTACGACCATCTATGCTAAATTTTTGCCAGCAACTGCCGGTTCAGTGTCGGGGAATATAACTCACACAAGCACAAATGCATCACAAAAAAATGTAGCGGTCACTGGTTCAGGCGTCAGCGAACCATTGAGTGCATCGAGATTTGTTTCGTCAACGGCGACTTCGAGTTCAATAACGTTAACGTGGCTGAATGGAGACGGAGAAAACAGACTCGTTGTCGTTAAATCCGGCAGCGCAATTTCTGCTGCGCCGGTCGATGGTGCGACCTACACGGCCAACGCACAATTCAATAATGGTCAGTCAACGATCACTGCCGGAGAGTTCGTTACTTACAATGGAAACGGGACAAGTGTTACGGTTACAGGCCTTACGGTCGGCACAACGTATTATTTCAAAGTATTTGATCTCAACGGAACGGCAGGCGGCGAAAATTACCTTACTTCTTCGGCATTGTCTGCCAGTAAAATGACTCTTGCAAGTGAGCCAACGACCCAGACCCAATCGATTTCGTTTGATAATGTCGGACCGTTAAGCATACGGATAAATTGGTCGAACGGTAATGGAAGTAACCGGATTGTTGTCATGAGATCCGGAAGTGCAGCCACGGCAGCGCCAACGGATACC
>CAJBTU010000269.1 GCA_903958625.1 uncultured Ignavibacteriota bacterium
GAGAATCCTGTCGTTCCTTTTTCTACAAGGAATCCGCGGACAACACCATCCAATTTTGCCCAGACCACAGCAACATCGGCCAGTGTTCCGTTCGTGATCCACATCTTCGCGCCGTTCAATACGTATCCGCCGTCCTTCTTCTCTGCGCGCGTTATCATTCCGCCGGGATTCGAACCAAAATCCGGTTCGGTCAATCCAAAGCAGCCGATCTTTTCCGCTTTGGCAAGTTTCGGAAGCCAAAAATCTTTTTGCTCCTCGCTGCCGAACGCATGGATCGGATACATCACTAATCCGCTCTGCACAGACGCAAAACTTCGGATGCCGCTGTCGCCCCGCTCCAGTTCCTGCATCATTAATCCATAGGCAACATTGTTCAATTCCGCGCAGCCGTACTTTGCCGGAAGCGTTGGGCCGAACAGACCGATATCAGCCATCCCTTTAATTAGATGCATCGGGAACGTTCCCGCGCGGTTGTGTTTTTCGATGACCGGGATGATCTGTTCTTCGACAAATTCACGAACGGTATTTCGTACAAGTATCTCATCTTCAGAGAGGAGTGAATCTATATTATAGTAGTCAACGCCTTGAAATGCTGCCATGGATAACCTTTAGGATTGAAGAGTGTAGGAAGAAAACTTTGTGCACAAAAATACCAAAATATGAGTGCATTTTCAAGGTAAGAATTTCTGGAACGGGGCTTAAAAATGCGAACGTCAGATGCAACGGACCCCACCGTACGCTACAGTCTGACGTTTCGTATTGAGAGAATAATTCTCTCGAAGATTATTTCAAACTTAATTCCTGCGATGATGCACTGATCAGTTGTTCGCAGAACTTTGCAACCTTTTCGCTACCATCATAGATCGCAGCTTCTTTCACAGCTTCGATACCGTCATTCTGCCCCAATTGAACAAGCGCAACTGCCGCCGCCATGCGTAATTGTTCTACTTTGTCATTTTTAAGGACTTCAACAAGAGGCTTAACAGCGCCCGGTAACCGGTATTCGGCAAGGAAATTTGCCGCGCTATGCCGTAATCCGATGTTGTCTGACGAGAGTGCGGCGATGTAGTTCATCTCCGCTTTTTGCCAGTCAACTTTTGAATAGTCCGATGTTTTTGGAGTTGCCGCAAACGCGGACAATGCGATCGATAATGTTAATAGTGCCGTTGCTAATGTCTTTTTCATATTGGCCTTCCTTCTTTGATCAACTTGTGACCTTGTTGTATTCGTAAGGAGAACAAAAAAGTTGCATTACTTTTTATTCTGCCGAGAAGGAATTTGACAATGATAAAGACCGGTGGATGGATCTTGGAAAGTTCAGGTATAATGCAAACCGAAAAAAAACGCGTGGATTATTCTGCGTCTTGGATGGGAATATTATAGCGTTTGATCTTAAGGTAAAGAGTCTTTTGCGTGATGCCGAGTGCAGCGGCGGTTTTGCTTCTGCTGTATTTGAATCGCTTCAGCATAAGTTCAATATGCATTCTCTCCACTTCCTCCATCGTCATGGCGGATGTTTCCGTGTTAATTCTTTGCGGTGCATTCTGCCCTACATTCGATTGTGCCAGTGCAAAATCCTTTGAAGTGATCGTTTCTTCATGTGACAACAACATCGATCCTTCGATCGCATGTTCCAACTCGCGAATGTTTCCCGGCCAGTCGTACGCCAGCAGAGCCTGCAGCGCATCGGCACTCAATCTTTTCGGAGCTTTTGTTTTTGCTTTTCTTTTCAAAAAATATTCAACAAGCAGAGGAATATCTTCTTTGCGGTCTTTCAGAGGAGGAATTCGAAGCGTGACAACATTCAGTCGGTATAACAGGTCCTCGCGGAACCGTCCGGCTTTTACTTCCGCATGAAGGTCTTTGTTCGTTGCCGAGATGATCCTGACATCCACCTGCATGGATGTATTGCCACCCACTCTGCGGAACTCTCCGGTCTCGAGGAAACGAAGTAATTTCGGCTGAACAACGGGACTGATATCGCCTACCTCATCCAAAAAAAGAGATCCGCCGTTTGCTACTTCAACAAGCCCCTGTTTCATTTGATGGGCGTTGGTGAACGCACCCTTTTCATGTCCGAACAATTCGCTTTCCAGGAGCGTATCCGGCAGAGATGCACAATTCACCACAACAAACGGTCTGTCGTGTCTCAGGCTTTCGTTATGGATCAAATTCGCGATCAGTTCCTTACCGGAGCCGCTTGCCCCGTGGATGTGAACAATGGAATCACTTGCAGCAACTTTCCTGGCTGTCGAGAGCATGGCCTTCATCGCCGGGCTTTGCGCAATAATTTCTTTCTCGCCGCTCTTGCGGGAGAGTTCATACTTCATTAATTCAACATCAATCGTCAACCGGCGGTGCTGGATGGCACGATTGACCGTTGCCAGAAGTTCATCACGGTTATACGGCTTCCCGACAAAATCATAGGCACCCAATTTCGTTGCTTCAATCGCCGTCTTGACATCCGCATAGTTGGAGAGCATGATGACAATGGTGGTGGGATGATGTTCGTTGATGAATTTCAGGACCTCCATACCGCTGACGCGCGGCATCTTCACATCGAGAAGCACAACGTCGATCGGCCGCTGCTGCAATGCATTCATTGCGGCAACGCCGTCGTTTGCGGTAAAGACATCGAATTTCTTTTGCTCGGAAAGTTCTTCTTTAAGGAGAAAACAAACGGACGGTTCGTCATCAACAACAAGAATAGAATGATTACGAACCATTGCGGGCCTTCTTCACGAAAAATGAGATCGGGAATGTTTATTCAGCGGAAAGTACACGTTCGATCGTCGTGAGAAGATCAACGAGGTCGTACGGCTTGCTGACAAAGTCTTCTGCTCCGAGTTTCTTCGATTCAATGGCATTCTTCAGATCGGCAAAACCGGTGAGCATAATCACTTTTGCATCGGGACGTTTTTCTTTGATGAATTTCAACACTTCAAAGCCATCGACCCTGGGCATTTTGATATCGAGAAGAACAAGATGGAAAGATTTCTGTTCGAGAATCGAGATCGCTTCGTCGCCGTCGGCAGCCGAAACGACAGAATAGCCTTCACCTTGCAGTTCACTGCTGAGTACGTTGCGTAGTGCGTCTTCATCATCAACAACAAGTATATTAAATGGTTGCGCCATAGATGCCTCAAGTATAGTGGGATATTGTTTTTAGCAAACAATAACGATGAAATAATAGCCAAACCTCTATAAAAAATCAACAAGAAAGTTATTACAACTTACAAATTCTTGCTCATTCTGCAATCTTCTTGTATCTTGAAAGAGAATGAATGTAAAAGCATACGCCAAAATCAATTTAGGACTGCATATCGTCGGAAAACGGCAGGACGGTTTCCACAATATTGAAACTGTCTTTCACCGGATCAATCTCTTCGATGAAATCAATATAGAGAATTCATTCGACATTTCCATTTCCTGCACCGATATAACCATACCATCCGATAATAATAATTTGTGCTGGAAAGCGGCCGAATTGCTGAGGAAAGAGCTTGGGGTGGCCAAAGGTGTTCGAATTGGAATAACAAAGAACATTCCGACCGGTGCCGGTCTCGGCGGCGGAAGCAGCGATGCGGCAGCTGTTCTTTTGGCGTTGCCGCTCTTATGGGAGATCGACGTGAAACGTCCTATCATCGAGAACCTGGCGTTACGCCTCGGCTCCGATGTTCCGTTCTTTCTTCAGAATTCATCCGCCTATGCCGAAGGACGCGGCGAAGTGCTGAAAACGATCGACCTTGCACTTCCCTATTGGATCGTTCTGATACATCCGAACATTCACCTCTCAACACCGTGGGCGTACAACCGGCTGGCAGAAAAAAGGAACGGACTCTTTCCGGTACGGCCAAACATGGCAGAACAATTCTCCGCCGATCCGATCCGGGCTGTCTTGGAATCGGAAAATGATTTTGAGGAGATCGTCTTTGAAGAACACCCGAAGATCGAAAAGATCAAGAAGCAATTGAAGGACCTCGGAGCAGCAGTGTCATTGATGTCCGGCAGCGGGTCATCGATGTTCGGTCTGTTCATCGATAAGAGCACCGCATTGAGCGCCGCAGAATTTTTCAAAAAAGAACATTTTGTTCATTTAACTGAACCGCACTTTACTCTCCGACAACAATGAAGAAGATCTTCTTTTGCTTTTTTTCCCTCGCGTATTGTTCTCTTCCAATTCTTGCTCAACACAAGGACTCCCTTCAGGTAAGGAATGATTCAGTCGTTCAGAACATTAATGTTCCTGTCCCGCCGAAAGATTCTGCCCAGGCAAAAAAAGATTCTGTTGTAAAGATAATTCCGATACCGGAACTTGGATCCATTGAACCGTTCGGTGATTCTTCGCAGCATCTTACGAGCACGCTGATCACGTTCAGAGAGTATCGGTCGTTGTACGATATTATTGCACAGGAACCCGGTGTATTCGTCCGCGATCTTGCCAGTGCCGGACGAAAGAACCAGATCGTCATCAATGGCATCGATGACAAAAATATCGCCATCATGGTTGACGGCATTCCGTATAACGACCATTATACCGGCACATTTAATCTGTGGGACATTCCGGTCGACGCTATTGAACGGGTGGAATTCATCACCGGCACGAGTGCCATGTTCTATGACGGCAGATCGGCGGGAGGCACCATAAACATTGTCACAAAGAATTTCAACAACAACCGCGCATCCACGCATTTGCGGTACAGTCAGGGAATCTCGGGATACACACATACGGATGCGATGTTCGCCCAGAATATTGCCGCGGGATTGAATCTCTCGTTTGCGCTGGCGCACTACGGATTCGGGTCGAACAAGGAAAGTCAGGATTACCGAGCACGGTTCTATAACTCCAATGACGACGCATGGCTCATCCGTACCAAACTGCGGTATAACATCACGCAATGGATGGATCTTTCGTTCAACTATTCCTATGAAAGAAGATGGACCGGCTTGAACGGCGGAGTAAATTATTATAACACTGCATCTTTGTTCGACGGACTGAACGCCGAAGTCAATAATTTTGAAGCATACGAAAAGGAATTCAACAGCCATTACCACCTGACGGCAGCATTCTCGCCGTTCCAGGATTCAACGCTGCTGACATCGGTCTCCCTCTATTCTTTTGATCGGTTACGCGAATACCGGGACGAGGAAAATAGAAGCGTGATACTAAATGGTATCTATACAAAAAGGGATTTTGCATCGATCGGGAAAGGATTGAAACTGAACATCCTTTCCCAGTATTCCGAGCTTCGGTTCATCGGATATGCCGATCTTGCTCGAATACAATCGACCGATATACTCACAATGGGACTCAAAGCGGATATCAAACCGCATTCCTTCTTCACGCTTTCGCCATTCGTTTCGTTCAAAGACTACGGAAATCAGTTCATTGCCAACGGCGGCATTGAAGGAAAACTTGTACTCACTTCTTCCGTTACGCTGTTCGGCGGTGTTGCACAAAATATCATCAATGACCAACCGGTCTCTGTTTCGTATACAGTTTCTCCGTTAGACGCATCATCGTTTTCGTATGCACACAGATCCAAAGATGTCTTTTCGGTCCAGGAAGCCGGCGTGCGGTATTCTATCCCGTCAACGCTCACGGCGGAAGTTTCCTATAAGCATTATGTTCAAAACGATCCGATCGTTTTCGATACGATCCCGTTCTTTGGGGCCGTTTTATATTATAACCCTCAAAAATATCTGATCGATGCACTCTCCGCTTCCGTTCATGCCGTGTGGAATAATTTTCATTTTGAAGCAACAGGAAATTATTTGAAGTATCCGAAGATAACACGCAACGCTGTTTCTCTAACGCTGTTTCCGGAGATCACAGCGAACGGTTCTGTCTATTATCAGGGATTGCTCGCCAACGGTCATTTGGACATTAAGGTCGGACTGCGGGGGAATTACTATTCGGAACAGACCGGCATGAGACCTTATGACGAATTCGGTGTTTGGATACCTTCAACCGAATTGCGTTACGGTCCCAGCGGTTCGTTGGATTTCTTCGCCGTAGGAAAGATCGGCGATGCGTATGTTCATCTCATCTGGGAAAATCTGGCCGGCAGCCAGTATTTGCTTGCCCCTGTCTATCCGATGTACGACAGGAATATCCGGTTCGGCGTTTCGTGGGAATTTATCGATTAAAAGGTTTTTCAGGAAGACCTGGTTTTGTGTTTAGTTTCCGTGCTTGTTCAAATTTTGCGTGGTAAAGAATAATACGAAGGCATTGTAATACTTCGACTCCGCTCAGTTTGACAATGCCTTATGTGAATTCATTTTTGATATGGCTTTGAAAGATCACTGCTGAAGATCGCTCACCTTTACAAACTCAAATCCCCGTTTCCGCAACCGTTCAATAATTTCGGGCAGCGCTTCGGCAGTATGCCAGCCGCGCTTATTCATATGCATAACAATAATTGATCCGTTCTTCGCTTTAGCACTGACATAATTTATCAATCTTTTTGCACTGATGGATGTATCCGGATCTCCCGATGCAAGGTCGTACTGGATCGTCCGCATTCCGAGCGATGCCGCACATTCCACGATCGAATCGTTCTCTTCACCGAACGGCGGACGGAACAGATCCGGCATCTTTCCGCTCACCGTAAAAAGGATATTCTGCGTCAGTTGAAGTTCTTCCTTCATTCGTTGTGCAGACACAACGGAAAGGCGCGGATGGATAAACGAATGGTTCCCCAGTTCGAACAATGGCTGCCGCGCAAGAAAACGCATTTCGTTCATATGCTCGACCGCAAATTTCCCGCAGATGAACAGTGTTGCCGGTGTGTTCGTCCTTAATAAAGTTGTTATGATACTCGAATCATACCGGCTTCTTGGCGCGGTGGCACAGGCATCGAACGTCAGCGCGATCCGTTTTTCATTTCGGGAACCATGCATGAATGCTTTTGATGATGCAATGGGAATTACGGGAGCTCGTTTGAGGACAAGAGAAGCAGGAACATATTTCGACAAGCTCTGACTGAAAACAAAAAGAGGAAAGAGCAGGCATACCCAGAGAAGATGTTTCATTTTTTTACTTTGTCCAGCAGTTTCTTAGGAAGTTTCCTGACAACTTCTTCATACGAATGGTCGATCAGATCATGAACAAGTTTTTCCGGGACCGTTCCGTCAATGGCAACCGTGTTCCACATCTTTTTGTTCATATGCCAGGCTGGCGTTATGGACGCATAGCGTTCCCGTAGTTCACTTGCGCGTTCCGGATCGCATTTCAGATTGAACGATAAGGGAATGCCGTTGATATTGGTCAGTAAAAATATCTTGCCGAAGACCTTGAATACCAGCACCTCGTCATCGAACGGAAATTCTTCGGTGATCTTCCCTCCTTTTTTAAGACAATACGAACGAATGGATTCCAGATCGATCAAATTGCATCCCCCCGCAGTTGACGGATTCGTTTTCTGGCCTCTTCGGCGAAAAGAGAATACGGATATTTTTCGAGGATCATTTCGTATGATGCGATCGCTTTCTGCTTGTCCAAGACCTGATATTGATACAGCTCACCGATCTTGAAATACGTCCTGTCTTTTTCGATGCTCTCTTTATACTCCTCAAGTATCTTTTGGTACGCTGCCAGTGCATCGGGAAATCTCTTCAACTGGATTGAATATTCGCCAATTTTCAACAGAACGTCATCCGCAAGCGGCGCCGTGGGATAGATATCGATAACAGAAGAGAATTCTTTCACCGACTCGCTGAGTTTCCCTTGGCGCGCAAACAGCTCGGCGTGCGAGAACTGTTTTAACGCCTCCGGAAATTGGACCTTATTCTCGGTAACAAAAAACTGCAGGATCAATGCATCGTTCGATTCATCCGCTTTCAGATTTTCCGTGAGTGGTTTCAGAATGGACAGCGTGCTGTCAAAATTACATTTGAAGAACTGGAGTTCCGCAAGCCGGAATTGTGCGAATGTCCTCCGGTCCTGATCGGCATACGGCGACACACTCATTGCCTGGAACTTCTTCACTGCCGCACCCAGTTTGTTTTGCGCAATATAGATATCACCGATTGTTGAAAGCACTGTCGGCACCATCGGACCGGCCGGTGTTACGGTCAGCACCGAATCGAACACTTGCAGCGCTCCGTCGAGATCGAACATCTGCTTGTACCGGATCCATCCGATGCGGTATAGCGAGTTTCCGCCAACGCTCGTAAAAGGATATTCTTTTGCCAGTGATGCAAAAAGATTAATCGCACCGGAAAAACTTGGGCGGGTCTCAAGCGTGGAGGTATTCTGCTGTTCCGTTTCCGTAACCGGTTGTCCGCGCTGGCTTAGCTCTTCGATGCATCGCGCATAACCGTACCGAGCGGAAGGGACAAACTGCATCTTTGGTCCGCTCTTTAACGCCTGCTGGTACGCTGCCGCTGCTGTAGTGAATTCATTTTCGCGAAATACCCGTTCGGCAAATGAAAAAAGTTCCTGTCCCTGCGAATTGATCAATTGTTCCAGTTTCTGAGCAACGCTCAGTGCTTCGATGTAACGATTCCCTTCCATCGAGAGCCACATCTGCAGACGCAGCAGCGGTATTGTTTGATGCTTCTTCAGTTCTTCGTCCACCACAGAAGATGCGGCTTTCAATCCCTCTGGACGGTCAACAACCGCAGCAAGACGAGATTGCACAAAATCATATTGCTGTTCGTTCTGCTGAAGCAGCAGTAAATATTCGCGCGTTGTACTGGCATAATCCATCATGAACGAATAGAGATATCCGAGTTCGTTCGCAAAAATGAACAGATCGCCGATATCCTTTCTTCCGCGAAGATACGTGGAGACCGCTTTGTCGAACAAACGCTGGTTCGCCTGCTCATTCGCTACCGCACGGTAAAACATATGGTTCCTGTTCGCAACCGCCAGGATAACATTCCATACGGAGTCCGCCTGATGTTCCTTCCCAGCGATATAATAAAGACTCCCAATATTCGCCTGAAGATTGAAATCGAACGGAACAGAGTGTAACCGCCGGAAACTGAGTTGAATGGCTTCGTTATACTGCTTCAACTGCACATGCATGCGGCGCAAAGCGTCAAAATA
>CAJBTU010000270.1 GCA_903958625.1 uncultured Ignavibacteriota bacterium
GGAAATTCCACAATTGTATCTGCTATTATTAAAAAAAGCATTATTTGCAACCAAATTCATACTTATTGGATCCATATTAAGCCCGAAAAACATAAATCCATTAAAGTTTGGAGAATCAACATTGCCACTAATAACATTATACTTAAAATCAGCTGGCGACCAAAAACTAACTAATCCTCCTAAATAATTATTGATGCTATTTTCTCGAAAAACATTGTATTTGTAATCGCCTCCCGATTTAAACCCAATTAGTGACATGTAATTGTTTAGCATAAATACTGAATTATATACTTTCGTAGGTCTAACAAGATAATCTCCATTTTGATTCATTCCATCCTGAAAAACACAAAACTCAAAATCCGAATAAGCATTTGGTGTCATTATTATCGAGTTAACGAAAGAATCATCAGCTCCACGGAAAGTGATCATGCTATCGGGGGTACCGATTGCAGAAAGAAATTTATTTATCATGATAAAGGTATTCCTGAATCTTAGGGTTACTCCCGGATCAATGATTAACGAATCAATAACGGCTACATCTGTAACCAGATAATATGCACTGCCAGTTAAATGAAGTAAGCCTGAATATGAACCCTTGATTTCAATTCCATGCTCAACGGTTAATGTAATGTTTTTAAATACTGTATCAGTTGTTCCATGTTGGTATATCAGCAATTGAAAAAGAATGATTCTGGCATCAACCACATTGCTATCGATCTTGATTTTTATCGCATCAAAGCTCGTCTGTGTTCCGTAGGCAGAAATACTTCCAAAGTAACAAGTACTATCAAGAATTCGGGCAACCGTTGTATCCTCAAACTCCGAAAACCGAAGTTTTGCGTAGATACTGTCGCCAAAACCGCCGGCATTTTTTACGGTCACAAACATTTGTACCGTTTCTCCTGCATCCGGACGGCCATCATGGTCTCCTCCGTAGATTGAATCCTCCAGAGTGTTTTTTATATAATACAGATCTGGTGGTGGATTGGTCATGGTACATTTCAGTATATCAAGCACCCCTGCCTGCATCAGGTTGATCTTTATCGGCTGAATTAACTTGGCAAAGACCTGCTCATTGGAAAGCGCAGTGTCGTAGCTTTTCATTAGTGCGATGCTCCCTGCAACCAGCGGACATGCCATAGATGTTCCACTATAGCTACGGTATTGTCCGTTGGGCACTGTGCTTATAAAGGATACTCCCGGAGCCCGCATCTCATAATTGTAATCATAATCATTATAATACATACCTCCATAAGGTCTGCTATCTGAAATGATCGGGCCCGTAGGATCAAAATTCGAGAACCAGGTATTGTTGCCTGATTGATCGGTGGCTTCCACTCCCAGTACCCAGTTGTAACAGGCCGGATAGTTTGGCTGATAGGGTGGCCATGGAGGAAAAGGAAGGTCTGTCTTGTAATTCATATTCCCTGCTGCAGCTACAATAAGGCCTTTGGAATAGGCATATTCCATGGCCAGTCGAATAGTTATGGACTCTCCCCCGCTCGACCAGCTGTTGCTAAAAATGGTACAGCCATTCTGAGCTGCATACCAGAATCCTTCAGCGATCTGGGAAAAATAACCAATTCCATTGCTCTGGAATACTTTCAAAGGCATAATCTTAGCGCCCCAACTTACTCCCGCAATCCCTATCCCGTTATTGGCTTCTGCCCCCGCAATACCGGCACAATGGGTTCCGTGACTGTTATCGTCCCGCGGATTATTGTCATCATTCACAAAATCCCATCCCCTCACATCATCAACAAAACCATTGTTATCATCATCAATGCCGTTGTTTGGAATTTCATTTTGGTTGCTCCAGATTTTATTCACCAGATCAGGA
>CAJBTU010000271.1 GCA_903958625.1 uncultured Ignavibacteriota bacterium
AAAACTTCTTCAAAATAATATGGCTAGCCGACCTTATGCGGTTGATTCTACATTCATCGATCACAAGGGCATTATGAAGCATATCGAACCCGAACAATACCGGAGCTATGAAGGTTCGGACATCTCCAAACAGGAAGCTCTGATTAAGATGTTGAACACAAAAAAACCACGGATGGGTAATGCATTCGTTTCCGTCGAAGGCATAAAATCTATCGATATTGAATATCCTGTTTTTTCAAAGGGGAAGCAATTCCTCGGCTCTGTCAGTATACTGCTTAAGCATGATGAAATGATTCGTTCTGTTGCGGCAGATATTGAGAAAGAACTGGGTGTGAATTGCTGGTTCATGCAGAAAGATGGTCTTATTCTTTATGAAACAGATCCGACACAGACAGGGCTTAACCTGTTCACAGATCCACTCTATAAAGATTATCCTGAATTACTCGCTCTGGGTAAACGGATCACCAAAGAGAAAGAAGGAGCTGGATTTTATACATTTCTCGTTAAGGGAACAAAAAATGTTGTAAAGAAACGGGCCGTTTGGAAAACTGTCCATTTCCTGAATAACGACTGGATTATTGTCACCTACAACGAGGTTAAATAATTATGCAGATGACCATCTTCACTGGACATCTTCTTCCCCCACACACATGGAGGGTGAACCTTAACAATTTTGATATGGACAACAGAGGTGTTGATATTTAGATCTGTAAAGGTTAGAGTAGATAATGATTTTGTGTTGTATCTGAAAAGGAATTCGCCGATGTCTTTTTTTCGTTCATTAACCCAGGAAAAATCGAAGAAGATATTTCTGATATCTTTTTTTATGTCATCCCTGTTTCCCGTCGTGATTGTCATTGTCGCCGGTTATTACTACCTGCTCCCGATTCTCGATGCAGGTGAGATCGATAAACTGAGAGAAGTTTTTGCTTATGGTGTGATGATACTCCTCTTCTTTCCGTTGTTGACTTTCTTTCTTATGTTCAGGTGGTTCCACCTTCTGGAAAGGGTCACGGACGAAATCACGATAAAGACAATGGAGGTCCGTGCGGGGAAAAAAGAATTTTCGAGTCAGAATCTACAAATCGATGATACTTATCTTTCCAACAAACAGATTAAATCCTCTCAAGGGAATGAAGAAAATGAAATACAAAGTATCATCCGTTCGTTCAACGAAATATTCCAGACTGCTGCAGATCAGATCGAGGAGAGAAACCGTATCAGGGAGCTTCTTGCCGGGCTGATCGCCTTGGCATCGGATCTGACCTCAGAGTTGGATTTTGAGCGCCTCTTCCCACTGATCATCGGCAAAATTACGGATGCTATGGCGGCCGAACGTACCAGTCTTTACGTGATTGATTGGGAAAAGAGTGAAATTTGGACAAAGGTCGCTGAAGGCATTGGTCAAATACGACTTCCTCTGGGCGAGGGCATCAGTGGTCGAGTTGCCGAGTCCGGAGAGATAATCAATGTGGCAGACGCCTGGGAGCTGCCCTATTTCAATCGGAAATACGACGGATGGAATCACTTCCGGACTCGCTCCGTTTTATGTGTACCCATCAAGGGCCGCCGCGTACGCCATATCGGAGTGCTTCAGGTAATTAACAA
>CAJBTU010000272.1 GCA_903958625.1 uncultured Ignavibacteriota bacterium
AGTATAAACAAAGTTGGCATGATGACCACCTGAAATGGATATGTGGCTTCGCAAATGCTTCAGGAGGTACTTTGTTGATTGGGGTCAATGAGATAAGGGTTATACAAGAACTGATGCTTCTTGTCCAGCAAGGTAATAAAGTGACGACGGGTAGTACCAGGCAGTACGGTGCTAATCAACACCACCTTCTTTGGTGATCTTGCGTACTTGTTGACTTGGGCAATAGCTGCTTTAACTGCATCATGCCCAAAGTCTCGCGGTTCCTTGTGACTGCTAGGCAAACTTCCGGTTTCCGAGACATATTTATTGATGGCGTACGTCGGGCCTCCGTTTTTCCCTTCGCTATCTCCAAACGCTGCCGTTAAGGCATACAATTGAAAATCGTATGCATTCGCACGGATCCTGGGATGCAGGAATAGATTGATCTTGCCGTTTGACACACGCTTCAGAGCATCCATGAAGTATGCTCCGCTGTGGACCATATATCCGTAATATCCCCGTCCTTCCTGCCAACCGCCTTCCTCTCCGATCTGATCATACGCCAGAGTGATCCTGTTGTACGATTCGGCAACAACATCGGCCAATTGCGGATGTTCTTTCAATAATGCCAGCGAGGAGAGTCCAAGTCCGCTAAAACAGATCGCAGACCAATTACAGCGGTACGCCGACGACCACCAGAAGAATTCATAATTTCCGCGCACACGGGTGATCGCCTTTTCCAGAATTGCATTCCGAAGTTTATCACGCTGCCGGCCGGTCATCACCGGATAGAGCCAATCATACACGGTGGAAAGTACCCGGGCGACGCGTGCCGAATTCAGATCATAGGAAAACAGCACCTGATCATCCGGAACATTCCGCGGCCAAACTCTTGGATAAATGATATCAAAAGTATGAGCACCGTTGATCCATTCCGGAGCATCGCAGATCGCTTCGGCATATTCAATTGCCCGAGGCGTATATTCCGTATTACCGGTCATTTGATACAGAAATGAGAGCGTCAGCGCACCTTTTGAAATTTCGGCAAGATACGATGCCGCTTCGTTTTCCGGTTCAAATCGCGGATGTCTCGGCTGGAGCAATATTTTTTTCTGGAACGGCATACTGATGAATCGGTTTCCTTCAAGCAATAATCCCTTCATGATTATTCTGCTTTCGGGATCCGTTTTAATTCTTTCCAATATTTTTGGCTTCTCATTATTCGTAAAAAATAGATACGGATGCTGCAATTCACTGATGATAATGGACTTCCCTATGTCTTCTTTTTTTATTTGAGCATGAGAGACCAGCGCCACAATGCATGCTATGAACAATATGCGTTTGGAAAGTTTAGCCATGTTTTTCTTTCTTGGTAACCCTGTTAATATTTTTCACCTCAATATTACTTTACAAACAGAAGTTTGATCGTTTTTGTAAATTCACTTGTTCTGACCGTAACAAAATATATTCCGCTTGCGACAGGGGCGGAATATTGATCCTTTGCGTCCCAACGGTATTGAAATTTCCCTGAGTTCTGGTAACCATCAACAAGCGTTGAAATGATCCGTCCGCGAATATCGGTCACAACAAGAGAAACATTACCCGCGTTTTGAAGTTGGTACTGGATCGTCGTACTGGGATTGAACGGATTCGGATAACATTGCAGCAGATCGAACGAAACCGGCCGGCCTGTTCCTTTACCGGAAACGGATGTCACAGAATTGTCGACAAACATCAGTTCAATGCCGTTTCCGGTCTGTAGATTTCTTGAATACTGTTTGTCCGTGGAATTGTTCCAATGTTCACAAACGCCTAAACTGGGAAGAGAATTACCGTCACCTTCCGGATCGTATTTGAATCCGGCCGGCCAGTAGGTTGAATCCGCTGCCTGCAGAATATGATCGTCCGATCCGACCATCTGAGGATACGATCCGAAAGGATTTCCGGCAGAGAATTCGTTCTTCAAGAAATCAAAACCGACAGATTCGAGAGCCACCTGATCCTGCGAGACCATGATCGACGAGGTCCAATCATTATTGAACGGAGCCATAAGAAATTTTCTCGGGGGATCGTTCGCCTCTGATCCTCCCCAAAGAGCATCGAGAATAAAGAGGAGGGTTTTTTGTCCCAGATCTTTGTGCCCCATCAAATCGACCTGAACGCGATATAATCCGTATCCGGTGCGCGTAGAAACTTTGTCCGGCGAGACCAAGCCGCCGTGCAAATGCGTGGCACTTCCCCGTAAATTGGATCCGAAATGGATCTTACCATTCAGTGTGACACCGGCTCGCGCATGTGCTTTCATCGCCGGAACAATGATTACATAATTTGCTTCCGTGATCACCGTTGGATAATAATCATACATCACCGAATTGCCCGTTGTACCGCCATCTTTTAGAATGCTGCCGCGATCCGAATAATAGATCACCGGCCGCGAGCTTGAGATCGGCTTGGTTCTTCCGACCTTGCCGTCGGAATCGAGGTAGGTCACATTCGGAAATTCATTATGGAGCATGTCGTAAAAATGTTTATACATATGCTTCATCGGATCGCCGACGGAGATATATTCCTGTTTCACTCCATAGTCATTGACCAGTTGACGGAGTAGCGCCAGAACGATCTGCGGTGATGTCTCCGCCATTCCGTACCGTTTTTGATCGAGAATCTCGAATGTTGTTGTGTTATACGTGCCGGAACTGGCGCTTACCTGATTGGTCCGGATAAATATTTTTTCGCCGTCCGTATATCCGACCTCTCCTTTGCCATGCTGATTATTAAAATATTTGAAGAACGTAACCCAGGAATCTTTAATGGTGTTTTTTCCGCTCAGTTTTTTAACAACATCGGCCAGCATAGAATTGACTACCATCAGATCGGTATTCTTTTCCATGAACCAGCCGTCGCCGAACAGATTTGTGCAGTTTTCATTGGTTGATTTCGGATCCCACACCCATACGACCCTTCCGGGGAAGACACCTCTCGCTATCCCAACCGGTTGATTTGGACCAACCATTAATTTTGAATTTGCATAGACGGGAGTTGAATCGGCGGTCAGTGTGACGAGAGCGAAAATGACAGAAATAAACAAAAAAGTAAGTGCGGCAATGTACCTGGCATTCATAAAACCTTTTTTTGATTTTTTGAACGCAAACATCGTTGCTGCAATTCCTAATAAATAAGCAAAAAATCCGGACATGAACGGATAGGCGGCCTGCATGCAGGGATACGTAGCCCGGGTCGGTTTCGGGATCACACGAATGAGAAACCATATAGTGGAGACAACACCTAAAAAGAGAAAGACAATCCGTGAAGGAATCTTCAAATCCTCTAAGTATTGAGAAAAACGCTTCATATAATCCGGCAAATGTGAATTGCGCTTATTCATGATCGCTGGCATTGGAATAACCTTTTGTCTATTGTTCTCACCGGATATGCGCCTGCATTAGAACACATTGATCATCTCTTCAACAGTAAATATCCGTTTCCCGGGATAGATTTTTTTCATCCAGCCGGAATATTCATTTTCATCAAACTTGTTTTGAGCAACCAAGAGCAGTTTCAACAGTGCACCCTCTTCAATGTTACTGATCTGCTGATATTTCCATGCGCTCATATCAACAGCAAAGGGTAAAAGATAATCAAGGGCTTTTCTGATTGAAGTTCCGTCGGCCTTTTGATAATTCCACAGATCAACCCCCGCCCTTTCGCCAAGGGTTGCAAGGTGGAAGAAAGCGGTGAGATTCATTGTACTGTAACTCCATGACCTTGTTCTGGCCAGTTCCAGCGGTTGTTTCCCATCAACTTCAATTTGTACGGCGATTCTTTTTGATTTTGCTTCTTCCAGGATCCTTGCGGCGACATCTTTTTTGCCAAGGTATAAAGCAAGCGAAACCGTCTGAACGTCATACCATGTGCCATGATTATTTTTTTCGTTTGATTCATCGATACCGTATTGATGGTTCGTCAACCATTGGAAATATTCGCCGAGCCAACCGCTCATTTGTTTTCGATCCTTTTTTTTCCATTCATGGGAGGTTTCAAGAAAACAAAGTGCATCAAGAATTTTAAAGATATAACGCGTTTCAATAATTCCTATTCCTCTTCCCGTATTGATACCGGGAATATATTGAGCGTGGTTCATATTCGGATTCATTTTTGTGCGTTCATCCAAAAACCAGGTGCGCAGGAGTTCTGCTCCTTTGGCAGAATAGCGGGGATCGTTCGTGATTGCATATGCAATTGACAATTTTTCTACCGCTTGTACCATCTTGCCAAAAAATAATTGGTCGGAGATCGTATAATATTCAGGATTTCGCTGACCGTCTTTTCGAATGTACGGCAATCCGTCAGGTTTTGATGAATCCGGCCACCAATACGGACCCATGCTCATAAAATCATGCTTGTCACCGCTTGGAGGCGTTTGCAGTTTGTCCATAACCGATAGCGGTTTCATGGTGAGAAGAGAATCAGCATCACGGAGAAAATCAGCAAGAATTGGTTTTACATCAGTGGATTTTTTTGTCAATGCCGAATGAAATTTTTCTATCTGCGTCACATAAAGAAATACCGGTTTACGAGGACCCGATTGAGCAAACAAAACAAGATTCACAATACCGATGAAGAAAATCAATTTAATTGAATGTACCATTCTACTATTTCTCCGATTCAATTTGGAATACTTTGAAATTGTCAAATATTTGATGGCTTCTTGTTGTTCGAAAAGCAAAATACCCCTCGCGGTACGGTTGTGTGTCCAGGTAATCATAATAGAGTTCATCGTTGCAAAAAAATTGGACGAGGCCATTATTGACAACGATCTTTATCTTATACTTCAGGTTTCCCTTCAGTAAATGGGCCTTATCAAGGTACTCTTTGATCACCGGCTTTTCGCCGTTGCTGTGATATTTTCTGAATCTCGTCGTCTCATTATCATGGCCGCCGATACCGCTGTAATAGAGATTCAAATTATCATAGGAAGAGAATTTTCCATTACGGGTATAGATGTTCGCATTGGCAGGATCTGTCGCCATCCAAAATGCATTCAGATCGGAAACACGGTCATTCGGTCCGCCTTCATTGATGACGACTGCATCGTAGGTGATGATGATGTTCCCCGACAGTTTTTTGTTGAGCCAGACCGTTGCGCCGGCTGAAGCACTGACATCAATTACGCCTTTGGTGATCTTCGTGTTTGATGACGACGGATCTTCAAATTCAGAAATCCAGTTTTTGCTGTTTGTTTCAAAGTCATCCGAAAATAATAACCGTTGAGAGAACGTATCGCCGATGGTCTTTGAGACAAGGCCGGACCGCATAAAGCCGGAAGGGGAAAGTGCAATGTTCGACAGACGAACGGATTTGATCGCCCCTTTAAAGAATGACTTCTGGTTCATTCTCATACCAAGCGAAACATGGGCGCTGTCAACCGGAAGATAATTTATCGGACCGCTCATCTCTTTGATTCCGTTGACATAATGCGATGCAACTCCATCTTTATAAACAAGTGCTACATGATACCATCGATCAACAGGATGAGGATAGTCTTTAGCAAGCGATGTTAAATAATTTGAATCGGCTCTAATATGAGTATCGACGATCCATTCTTGCTTATCATTCAATCTTAATTCCAGAAGCATCCGCCGATGTTCAAAATTTGGTTTTTGAATGTGTAAAAAACGCTGTTCAATATTATCGGGGAAAGAAGAATCGGGCCTAAAAATTATCTCGACCGTGAATTCGGAGCTTTTGTTCATCGGGCAACCCTGAACGATCAATCCATCATCAATTCCATCAAAGACCATCGCCTTACCGATAGGAAATTCTTTGACGGACGGATTCCCAAACACCGTAACAGGATATCCGCCGATCGAAGAACAATTGTCAATATTCCAGATGACGCTCGATGGTTCGTTCACCGGTTGCGAATGCAATAACATTACGGCAATCATGAAAAATATATTGAAGGATACTACACGCATAAGAATATTTCCGCCGCTACATTATTTTAAATATTTATTTATTACTGCTGAACAATGGGTTTCTGGTCAATGCAAAATAATCTGTGACAATACAGCTCCCAATCATCCTTCGACACGTCTTGATGGAAAGCCATCCGGAATAACCGGATTACTTTGTTCGGTGTAGTGCAACGCCATCAATCTCAAAATCAGAATGCCGGCTCCCAACCTTTTTCATATTCACGTTTCCAGAGCTTCATTGCTTTTGCGCTATTCGTGATATGTCCGTTCTTCGTGTCGCATTCCAGCACTTCTCCGGTCCGGTATGCGATGTTGGATAAATGACACAGCAATGTGCTCGTTGCTCCTTCATCGATCGGCGAGCGTTGTTTTTCCTTCCCGCGAATGGCCTGGAAGAAATTCCGGACATGAAGCGTAGACATATCTCCCCCGCCGCCCAATTGCGTGCCGCCTTCTTTGCCAGCGGACTGATTTCTTCGCATTTCTTTTCCGTTCCGGTCATACAAGATGTAACCACCCCGGTCAACCCAGACGGAACCTTCTGTGCCGTAAATAATGGTGCCGCGTCCAGCCTTAAATGTTTCGTAATTATTGCGGCTCTTTCCATCCCATTTTATGGTCTTATTTCCGGGAAATTTAAATGTAGCATCCATCGTATCGTAAACGGTCCAGCCGTCTTCCTTCCAATGATATTTTTCCGCATCGACGATCACTTTTTCGGGGAACTCCACCTGGAGCGCCCAGCGTGCAATATCATATTCATGCGTGGCGTTATTACCGGTCTCAGCGGTCCCATAATCCCATCCATACCAATGCCAGTTATAATTCCATGTATCATGTTCATACGCTTTTCTGGGAGCCGGTCCCTGCCAAAGCTCCCAGTTCAGTCCTTCCGGAACGGGAGCCTTTTTCGCAACGACGACCTCGCCTCTATTATTAGTATAGAATGCCTGAGCAAGATACGCCGTTCCGATAATTCCTTCGTGGATCATTCTGATGATCTCAATCGTTTCGGGCGCAGAGCGCTGCTGATTTCCCATCTGGATTACTTTGCCGAATTTTTTCTGCGCTTTAATCAGCAGTTCGCCTTCGTACGGATTGTGGCTGCACGGTTTTTCTACATAAACATGTTTTCCGGCTGCTGTTGCAAGCCAAGTACCGGGAGCATGCCAGTGATCCGGAGTGGCATTGATGACCGCATCGACCGACGGATCGGCAATGACTTTAAAAAAATCTCCTTCGAGTTTCGGTGTATAATCGATATGCTTTGAAAAACTATCAGCCGCTTTGGTCATCTGACTCTGCATCACATCGCAAAGGTACACAAGTTGCACATTGCTGTTTTTGTCGGCGATCGGTTCATAGAATGCACCAAGGCGGCGGCCAAGGCCAACGATGGCCACATTCAATCGATCATTTGAACCAACGATCCGCGCATAACTTTTTGCGGTAAATCCCAATCCGCCCAATGTTACGCCGGCAGCGGCAACCGCCGAGGTCTTCAAAAAATATCTTCGGGAATTTTTCTCTGATTTCATTTTCAGTCCTTTATAATTCTTTGATTTTAATACTTCGGAATTTCACTTCTGTTCCATGATCCTGGAGCAGGATATTGCCTGAATCCTGATCGCCAAAGCCGGGCCAATCCTTATACTTACTATAGGCAACCAGTGAGCGCCATTGTTGTGTGTTCCGCGTATATTCGACCACTTTAATACCATTCAGAAAGTGCTGAACGAGATTCCCTTGCACGACAATTCGAGCCCGGTTCCATTGATCGTAGCCGTTCACATATTTTTCGCGAGGCAGATTAGGGTTGAATTCCAAACCATTCGCTTTGATGAGATCGTATAGCGATCCCATTGTGCGGTTACCGTTAACGCCGAGTTTTGCGTCTGGATGAACATCGTCATCAAGTATCTGAAACTCGCAACCAATGGAAGAACCGGCGCCTTTGTTCAATTCTGTATCAACAAAATATTTTATGCCGCTGTTAGCTCCTTTAGAAAAAATGAAATCCGCTTCCAGTATGAAGTTTTTGTATTTCTTCTCGGTGACGATATCGCCGCCATTTGCCGATTCACCGCCGTTTGACGGAAGAACCTGAAGAACGCCGTCGGAGATCTGCCATCCCTTATCGGGGAAGGTCGTAAGTTTGGCACCCCGCCAGCCACCGGTGGTTTTTCCGTCCCACAACAATTTCCATCCATCCGACTTTTCACTTTCTGTCAATTCGTTGGGAAGATAACTCACTACCGGAGCATCAATATTCCCGAGAGAATTGATATCGTTTGCCGTCGCCGGTTTCATCCGGATGTTCCTCCATCGCACCAACTTTCCGGCAAGTTCTTCCTTATTCCCAATGGCATGAACCTGAAGCGCAAAAAATCCCGTTTCCACCGCATCTTCAATAAGGTTTGACGCAGGGATATTGTTCACCCAAACGATAATTCGATTTTCAAAAGCGATCACTTTAAACGTATTCCATTCACCCATTTTATACGCTGATTTTGCCTTCGGGTTGAATTCCAATGGATACCGCCATCCTTTGCGTCCTTCGTCGTAGATGCCGCCGCACCAGCCGCGTTTGGTATCTTCACATTCAATCTGCGTTCCGTGCACCCGTCCGTTCTGATAGGCGGGAAGACTTTGACTTCTGATCTGAACGCCGGAGTTCAATCCTTCGTCCATTTTCATTTCGTATTCTAGAATAAAATTTTTATAGAGTTCTTTTGTTGCCAGAAACGAGTTGGGTGATTTGGAGGCGGATATTCCGACGATCTCTCCGTTCTCGACTTTATAGGGAGCCGTTCCATTCACAACCTTCCACCCGTTAAGATTTTTTCCGTTAAAGAGTGATATCCAATCCTGATTTCCGGAGAACGGAAACAGTTGTGAAACAGCGAAAAGAGAGAGAAGAATTCCATACTTCACTATACTTAATAATTTCCCCGGTTGGTTTTCCATGCGGCGAAGATCCTCGCTTTCTGTGTTTACTAAAAGTTGTTTGCGTTGATTAATAATGATCTGTTCCAATACTACTTTGTTTTTTCTTGAGTTTTCAAGAAATGGATCATTGTGTTGTTTAATTCTTTAGAGGCCGAAGAATATTTCTTCTCATCAACAACATTTACTGTCTCATTCGGATCTTTCTGATAGTCATACATTTCGGTTGCAATGATCAGATCGCTGTTGAAGGGTTGCGTGCTCCGGAAATTATTTTTTGTCCAGACCGTATAGCGGTACCGTTCTGTTCGAATCGAATAACCCATGAATTCCCCAAGCGAATAGCCAAGACGCTCCGTCTCCATCGCATTATACGATCTGGGAAATTGGCTGACGGAATATTCTTTTACTTTTGACCGCGGATTTTTCATCAACGGAACAAGACTTTTTCCATCAAGATGTCCGGGAACGGTCACACCGGCCAAATCACAAACGGTCGGGAAGATGTCGATGAACTCGACCTGTGAATTTGTTTTTGATGGTTTTATCCAGGGCGCTGATATCAAAAGCGGAGCACGGGTCGCTTGTTCAAAATTGGTATGTTTACACCAGAGATTATGATCACCCAAATGCCAGCCATGATCTCCCCACAGTACGATGACCGTGTTTTTGGACAATCCCAGCGAATCAAGTGCGTTCAGCAGGATCCCAATCTGCGCATCCGTATACGATGTGGATGCATAATAACCATGGATAAGTTCCTTCTGTTTATCCAACGGCAGATCCAATCCGCCCCCTTTTTGATCCGAAAAAGATGCGATGGAAGGAATATCGGAATAGGCATATAATTCGGATGCACGATGATAGGCAAGGTCCGGACTATTTTTTGCTTTTTGCTGGAAAGGAGCAACCGGCATCTCCTCTCTTTTATACATATCCCAATATTTTTTTGGAGCGACAAACGGCAGGTGAGGCTTGCTGAAACCGACTGCAAAAAAGAACGGTTTCTCCTCCTTTGCTAATTTAGCGAGGATGTCTTTGGCAAAGAGTGCATTCGATCCGTCGTTGTAGGCATTATCCGGAACATCGACGCATTCCACCGACGGCCTGACAAATTTCTGAATGTAATCGGTCAGTTCGCTCCCTTTCAGTCCTTTACTTTCCCCTTCCGCTCTGTATTTTTTTGCCAACTCTTTGGTCTCAAACTTCTGATAACCTGCTTCTGGCTTTCCGGTAGATTCCGCAAGATAGTTGTCCGAATTTTTATAATACGGTACGCTCCAGGAAGGAGCGTCGAGATCCTTATCTACGCAGCGGGAATCATAAATTTTTCCGATACCCTGAGTGGTAAATCCCTGATCAATCAGGTATTGCGGCAGGCTGATAATATCCGGATTGACATCGCGCATCCGGGTTTTCAGGTCCCACACCTTGGTGTTGTCGGGACGCAGACCGGTCAACAAACTGGCGCGTGTCGGACCGCATACGGCCTGCTGACAATAGCATTGCGTAAATATTGTCCCGCGCATTGCAAGCCTGTCGATATTTGGAGTTTTAACAAGTTTATCCCCGTAACAACCCAAAACAGGTTTTAGATCATCGACGGCAATAAAAAGCACATTCATTTTTTTATCCTGAGCCATCAATTGAGTGACACTCAGTCCTATATGGGCGGCAACACCGAGCGAAGCGATGAATTTATTCATGAACATATTTTCCTCTTCATTATTTTTCTGAGATCGTTTTTACATTTTCTTCGGAAGTTTAAACTCAATAACAATATTAAACAATGGAATCGCGCTGAGATTTCGAACGACATGCACCATCGGTTCAGCAAACCTTGCCGTGTTCGGCACTTGAATTCCGCCGCCGGGCGTACCGTTAGGATGAAACCTTGGATCTGTTAATTGTACTTCATTCAAACGGACAACAACTCGCTGCGCATGACTGTGAAGGGCACGTTCGCCGCCGGCCGGAAGCCGCTCTTCAAATATGCGGAATTGCTCGTCTTCGTAGACCATTGTATTTTTTTCCGGTTCGATCCACTCTTCCGGTTCTTTCAGCGGGGGGTGGGCTTTTTTAAAATTCACTTCAAAATATTCTCCAGCGGGCGGCTGATACGAATCCTGTTCCTGAAACACAGCCACTCCTCCGCGATCCAGAGTGATGATTCCCTTGTTGCTTTGAATAGTGAATTTCGTCAATGCTACGATCACTCTCTTACCTATTTCAGGATTTTTCATACCGCTGGAATTTCGAATAACCGTAACATATTCATTTTCGACGACAACAGAATCTTTTACTCTATTCTCTGATATTGCTGCAAGAAATTCGAAGAACTCTTTTTTTCTCTGCGAGTTGATGCCCCAGTCAACCGGTATACTTTGGTATCCTTCTTCGAAGGAGGAATCACCTTTTGTCAGCGTTGCACCTCTTTTCCGGAAATCAAAAAATCCCCAGGAAGCGCCCGCCTTGAGAGCATTGGCCATATTGTTCACCGGTTTCCCGAATTCATAATGATCGTCTTCGGTGAACAGTATCGGCATCGGCCTGTATCCGTCGATCCTCCGAGTCTGTTGCACCATCATAGTGATACTGTCCGGATTGGTTACTCCATTCCCGTGGAGAAGAATGAAATCGGAAGCTTTGACAACATTGGGCTGCGGGATCCGCTTTCCCGTATAACTTGTTGAGACGTAATACTGGTATCCCGAAACAGGGTCCTTTTTTTTCTTCACCAGATTGATCAGCTCGTGCACCCGTTCCGGTTTCAGTATTGGATGGTCGTACGATTTACTGTTGCATTCGTTATTGATCTCGATGATGACATTCCGGAATTTCTTTGCAAATAACCAATCAACGGTATTGTTAACGGCATTGATCACCGCAGCTTCGTTCTCCAATTGTTCATCCTGTCCAAAATAGAATAATCCAAGAATCACAACCATTCCCAATTCATCGGCCTTCAATAAAACCCGTTCAAGGCGATGAAAATAATCGTTTCGTAATTTTCCATTCTTTTCATAACCGGGATTCACCCATCCTTTATTTCCGTAGCCGGTCGGACTTCCACCCTGAATATTCAGTGAAAAGGCAAGTAATCCATGACTGCGCCAATCGGGCATTGCGGCGATGAATTCATTCGTATTCCTCTCTGCATCCCATTCTCCGGTATCGGGATATTTCCAAAGAGAACGCGTTTCAGGATTAAGGTCATCAAAGATCCCCTGCACCATCCGCGAGTTCGGCAGCAGACCTTCAATGGAGATACCGTCAAGCATTCTTCGTTTCAGCGTTACCTCACTATTGATGAAAAACTTTTCATCGTGAATAGTGACAACTGTTTTTGACTGCGCAAACACGCACGGCATGCATACGGTAAAGCATGCAAGGATAACAAATACTTTATTCACAATTTGATTTCCCATTTCCCGGCCGAAATATCGGCTATGAGTTTTCTATTTATCATTTACGTTTAAATTTATTGGTTCTGATTTTCTGGCAATTTCAATATCATTCTTCACTTCGCCGGTCAAGGCTGCCCATGAGAATTTTTTCAACGGCCTTCTATTGCCGCTGTTGACATATTTCGGATTCAGATGCATCAAGGGAATTTCATCAATATATTTACTTGTGATGTCTGCTACTTTTTTCCAATACTGTAATGCTCTTTCAAGATGCTGAATGCTTTCCTTTTGTTTATCGCGATTTCCCGTAACACGATATTGCTGTAATGCCGTGCCACCCTTGAGTTTTTCCCCAAAATACAGACTTAAAAACGCCCAGGATTTGATGTCATCGATCTCATGAACAATAGTGGGATTTGTCTCCGAAATGCTTTGAAGAATTTCCAAGGCATCATTACCGTTCTTGTTCAATTCATCTGCTAACGTCAACGGACTGATCTTCTGTAATCCTGTTCCCTTGTCGCTCACAAAATCTTTTATGGAAATGAGATTTGTATCCAATACTGTCGTCTCAATTATTTCATTCACTGAGATAAATGGTGATATACTATCATAACCGCATTTCATCCGTGAGGGAGCATTGGCAAGAAATCCTTCCGAATACAATGTAAAATCCCACGATGCGGCATAAAA
>CAJBTU010000273.1 GCA_903958625.1 uncultured Ignavibacteriota bacterium
GTTTCTTTTACTTTTCTCATCAATCCAGTTGCTATATAATGTTCTGAATGCTGTTCAATACTAGAAGCTAATCGAAGTAATTCGTTTTGGTCATATTTCTTATCAATAATACCAACTTCAACTAATTCATGTGTCCCTTTTGTGAGTGTTCCGGTTTTATCAAAAATAATGGTGGTGATCAACCGCGCATTTTCAAAAGCCGTTCGGTTTCGTATGAGTAGTCCTTTCTGTGCCGCAAGGGAAGTGGAGATAGCAACTACCAACGGAACTGCAAGTCCCAATGCATGCGGACAAGAAATTACCATGACTGTTACCATACGCTCCAGTGCAAATACGAATGGGTAACCAAGATAGAGCCAAAGACCCAGCGTAATAAAACCGCCACCCAATGCGACAAAAGTGAGCACTCTGGCGGCTCGGTCTGCGAAATGTTGGGTCTTCGATTTTATTTTTTGTGCATCTTCGACGAGTGTGACAACTTTTTGAAGATAACTATCTTTGCCAGCACTGAGAACCTGAATCGTCAAGGAGCCGTTACTGTTCACCGAACCGCCGATCACTTTGTCGTTCTTTTCTTTTTTTACGGGCTTGCTCTCACCAGTTAACATGCTTTCATCCAAGTGGCTTGTTCCTTCTATGACGATTCCATCCACAGGGACTTTTTCACCTGGCTTGACCATCACTATATCATCTTTTTTTAATAGACCCACTTCGATTTCTTCGGTGTTTCCATTACGGATAATATGTGCGCTTGAGGGCATCATCTTTACCAACATCTCCAATGCACGGGAAGCACCTGTTACGGATTTCATTTCGAAGTAATGTCCAATGAGCATGATGTCAATGAGTGTTGCCATTTCCCAATAGAAATCCATACCGGTAAGACCAAATGTGACTGCAACACTGTATGCCCACGCAACAGTGATAGCAACACCGATGAGTGTCATCATACCGATGGCGTTATCCATTACCTCATCATACAATCCTTTGAGAAAGGGGAATCCACCATAAAAAAATACAAAAGTAGAAAGAGTAAATAGAACATATCTATCTCCGGGAAAGACCAATTCAAACCCTATCCACAACTGAATCATATGAGATAGGGTCAGAATCGGGATGGAAACGATAGAAGAAACAAGAAACCGATTCCAAAAAGTATTTACAGAATGTCCCGCATGTTTGTCGTGCCCATCAATTCCATGTTTAGCCTGAGGGTGTGTAACATCAGGTGTATGATTGTGATGCTCGTGATTAACGTGTTGATCGTGTTGATGTTCCATAATGAATACCGCCTTACATTTAATTAATGTGTGACACTATTGGAATCTCCAACGTATTGTGATCAGGTTCTATATTAGTGCTTGTGGTCATGTCCTTTTTTGATATCCTTAGCACTTTTACCAGAAACATCTCCTTGACCTTTTTGCCATCCGTCGTAACATTCATTACATACTGGTTTATCATTTTTAACAGCAGTTTTGCAGTTGCACGATCCATGAGCTTTCAAACATTCATCGCAAGGTTCCTGCAGGCAGCAATTGTATTTACCATCTTTCATTGCTTCCATTTTTTGTTTCATCATTGATTTCTTTTCCTTCTTAACCTCAACTAATGCCATACCGCATTTCGGACATTTCCCGGGTTTATCAGATTTTACTTCTGAATGCATTGGGCAAGTGTATTCCGTTTGCATCTTCATATCTTCTTTTTTAGCGGTGGTATCTTTTTTGTCTTGTCCATGCTTATGTTGGTTGTGATCCTGCATATCTGCCATAGCCATCTCTTTTCCGCCACAACATCCTCCGGCACATGATTTATCCTTTTTATCTTGGGCGGTGATGACTGACGTGCTTACAATTGCCAGAGCAAACACTAATAGCACTGCGAACATGTGAGTGTATTTCATTGTAGATCTCCTTTATTAGTGATGAATTGTATTATGTGGTTTTTCTGCCGCCATATTTTTTAGATACCATTTCAACTATTTGCAACGGTGTATATTTATTTTCCTGAATCCGTTCATAGATAAACTGCTTTACCGCTTCAGCTCCGCCCGGATGTTTGCAATGACAATCTTTAAGGTCATCGATGATTTTACACTTGCCGCACGGACAAATAAATTGAGCGACAATGTCTTTCTTATCGTCCATGGTAGCCAGTATTTCCGACTTTGATTGCAAGCGCACGACACTTGATTCATCTATTTTTGTTACCAGTGTTTTGGGAGATCCTTTTGGAATGATCAAGAATATGAATCCAATCAGTAGAACTACTCCGCATAGAACGGGCAACATTAATCTTGATTCGAACTTCTTCTTATGTTTATTGAATTGGTTCACCTGAACATTTTTATTTTTATACTTCTTTTCTTGTTTGGTTTCGGATTGAAGTATTGTCCCGCACCCATAACAATGTGTCGCTGTTTCTTTATTCTTTATGCCACACGATGTGCATATCATAAATACCTCTATTCTTTTTCAGGTTCAGCTTCCAAATCATTTCCTGCTTTACCAGAAATAATCAATACTTTAGCATGAGTATTGTCGATAATCTCAGTTGCTTAACTAATCCAATTACAATTAGAATTACTATTTTAGTAATGACGAATTCATTGCTAACATTATCTAAAAGTTAGTTTTTGATGCTGGCTTTTTAGGCAAACCATTTTGACCATTCTCGCTTTGATTTGATAATTGTCCAATCAGAATGAAATTCATTTTTGACCCTGGCTTAGTGGGATATGAGCTCGCATGCATATTTGTATTTGATGATGATCCCGACTGTCCCAAAGCAAAATTCATCTTTGAAGGTGGTTTAGATGGCAAATTGTTTAATGAGTTTATGTTTGTGCTATTTTGTGTTTGGATTTGTAACGTTGGACGACCCCAATGTGGATGCTCTTGAGCGATTATGAGTGATGATGCCATGACCATCAGAAATAAAGAATTCAAAACTATTTTTTGTGACATTGTTATTCTCCTTAAAATATTCATGTTAATGGTTGTGTTCTTTTGGTGCTTCTTCTGTTTTAGTAGTAGTGCCTGCATCTCCGTGTTGATGTCCTGATCCACCGCCGGTCTTTAACTGACTTTCTGAATCTATGAGATAGCCCCCTTCACTAACGATTTCTTCACCTTCAATGAGTCCCCACGTTACTTCGTATTTCCCATTAAACCTGGTTCCAATTCCAATCTCACGCGCTTCAAAATGATTCTCATGTTCTGCTTTGATGTAGACAAGATTGCGTTTCCCTGTAATGAGAACTGCGCTCACTGGAACGGTAAGGGATTTGTCTTTCTTTCTCTGAAAAACTGTTTCGGTATACATATTCGGTTTTAGTTTGTCACCGGCATTGTTCACCGTAAGTCGAACCTTTACTGTTCTTGATTGTGGATTTACGACAGGGTAAATCAAAGATACGGTTGCCGGAAATGATTGATCAGGATAACTTGCGATAGCCAGTGTAGCGCGTTCACCAACACGAATATGGGTTGCATCGGTTTCGTAAACATCGGCAATATTCCATAGTGTGGAAATATCAGATACATCATAGAGTGATGTCCCTTCAGTAACATATATTCCTTCCACTATCTTCTTGTCGATGACAATGCCTGTTGCAGGGGAGTGATACGTAATTACCAATGGGACACTTTCTGTTGTTTCAAGAGTGCGAATTTGATCATCTGTTAAACCAAGCAATTGCAGTTTTGATTTAGCAAAGGTTAAGAAATTGTTTTTTGTCTGAGAAGAGCTTGTGAGAGCTTGGCGATATTCATTTTCGGCTTGCACAATATCAGGGCTATAGACATCGAATAGCGGTTGACCCTTTTTGACTTTTGTTCCTACAGCATTTACATACAACTTCTCAATACGTCCATTAAAACGAGCACTGATGATTGTTTTGTTTGGCTCAGGTATCTCAAGTGTTCCGTATGAACGGACCGTATGTTCTATCGGTTCGTAACTGACAATAACCGTGGATACATTTGCCAGTATCTGATCTCTATCATTCAGCGGAATCATCGGTTCATCCGATGATGTTTCCATTTTTCGACTGTTGCTTGCTTTAACAAGATCCATTCCACAGATAGGACAGACGCCGGGTTTCTCCAAGTGAACTTGTGGATGCATTGGACA
>CAJBTU010000274.1 GCA_903958625.1 uncultured Ignavibacteriota bacterium
ATGTCCTGTCCGCGATCTCAGCCGGAAGCAGCGCACCGGCATGAGGCGCCGTGATGACCAGCGGACTGTTCCCGCAGAAGTATTCGACATACTGATTCCTGCCGAAATATGTCTGGCCAGGAATATATTGTGCCGGTGATTGCGCGGAGATTAAAATGATGAGAAGAACTATGGTTGCTGCACTATGGCGATATGGCGAAGTAGAGAAAGGCATAAGGACTCCGGGTTCAATGACGTTGGATGATTATTGGATACGTGGAGACAAACCCCCTCTCCTTACAAGGCAATTCCTATGCCACTCATATTCCAACAGAAAAAGTACATTTATTGATCCGTCTGCCAAGGAGGAAAACGGGAATCAATTTGAAAAAACAATTGATTCCAGAATGGATTTTAGACTATTGAGAAGGTGGAGCCGCATCGCAATTAGAGGTTAATTTCCCGGACGAAACTACCGGGTATAAGTGCGATAGGTCATGATATCCCAGCTATGGGCGAAATCAGCACAACGAAAAACACCTATTCCATATTAATAAATCTCCGAAATTACCGGGCACCTTCAACTTTTTTCCCTCTGTAATTTTGCTTTCGGCAGATCGAAGAGCGGGCCGGATTCAAATGTTCACTATAAAAGTAGTTTTTATTTCATCAGTAATATTTTCTTCGTATCAACAAAACTTCCGCATTGCATTCTTATCAGATATAATCCGCTCGCACATTGTGATGCGTTCCACTGCACCTCTTTCCAACCATGAGACTGCTCTTCATTCACCAGAACTGCAATTTCCCTTCCTAGCAGATCGTACACGGTAAGTTTTACGTTTGCAGACGATGGAAGCGAGTAACGAATTTTTGTTGATGAATTGAACGGGTTGGGATAGTTTTGCATTAATTCATAGCGTACCGGAACTTCATTCAATTTTTTTACAGCCGCAACATGTCTTGAACGTCTCCATAGTAAATCTTCGGATGCTGCAAAAAGAAAAGTGCTGTCGGCAATTAGTTTATAAATGCTGATATCGGTCAGGCCTTCGTTATATAGAGACCAGTCGATACCTTCGTTGGTCGAAATAATTATTCCATGGTGCCGAGTGCCCGCAATGATGGTCTTGTCAAAAGCAGCAATTGTATAAATATGCCCATCTATTTCTGTTTTAATCGGAATCCAACTTGTACCATCATTTGTAGAAAGATACATCCCGGCACTTGTTCCCGCATAGATTTTAGACCCCAAAATTGCTATCGAATATATAGAGGAAAATTCGGTCAATCCTGAAGAAGCCGAAGTCCAGTTTGAGCCGTAATCTGAAGATTGATACACGTTGCCGTTTTCCGTTCCGACAAAGATTACCGTATCTTTCGCTGTGAGACAAAGGACAGAGCGATCAGTCAGTCCGTTATTAACCGCGGCCCAGATCGCACCATTATTCGTCGAACGATAGACTCCTCCGGTATCAGAACCGGCAAACAAAACAGATCTTATGGAAACGAGAGAATTAATATCCGGAAGATTCGTTGCATTTAAACGGTCCCAAGTCATGCCGATATCATTTGATAATAAGATCGCACCGCCCCACCCATGTGAACCGCTCGCAGTACCTGCGAAAAAATATATTTCTCCCGATGGTTGAACTGCGGAGACGAAATCCCTGACCGCTATATCCGAAGGATAATAAGGATCATACTGCCAATCGGTTCCGCCATTTGTTGATGTCATGATACCGCAATTGCTGTACCATGTTCCAGCAGGACCACCGCCTAAGAATACACCTGTTCCTGCCACAAGAACATTTGTTTGATTACTGCCTGTTAAACTTTTGAGCGATAATATTTTTACGGCATTTAATCCCGTACCGCTTTGACTCCAACTGGAACCGTAGTTCGTTGAAAGAAATGTTCCGTTTCGAAATGACCCGGCGATAATAGTTTGATCACTTTTTCCGATAGATAGCAAAGGACTACTGCTTATACCGTCATGCACCAACATCCAGTCTGCTCCATTGTTGGAAGAACTATAGATTTTACCGTCGGCCAGCGCAAAGTGTTTTCCAAGTTCTATTATCTTCTCGAATCTGGAAAATGGTGCAGTAATTTTTGTCCACTGTGTATCGTTTTGTGATAAACGGTACACTCCGTTGTCACTTCCGGCGAAAACAGTTCCGTTGCATTTTGCCAATGAATGGATCGAATAACCCGGCAGAGTTGTATCCCCGGGTATCCAGAGTGAATCACGTAAAGTAAAATGAACAATTCCCTTTTTGGTCCCGATGAAAATGCTGGAAGAGGAATCGGCAAAAAATGCGATCGGGCCAAAGTCATCCCAACGAGCAAATGTATATGAAAAAACGTTCTTCCAACTACGGCTGTTATCTGTTGAATAATCAAGGAAATATCCACCTCCCCACGCCGTTCCATTAGAAACAAAAGTGCTCGCAAAACAGCTTGACCCAACAGCGGCAAGTGCGGTAACTTGTTCCCGGCCAAATAAAAACGTTTGAGTCCAGGATCTTCCATCATCGGACGAGAAGAAAACCGGCAATCCAAAAAAATCGTATAAAGCTGTTGCGATGAGACCGGAATCAGAAAATACAATGCCGGTTATTTCATATTGAGATAAACCGGTTTGAAACCAACTCATTCCATGATCGGTCGAACGATAAACACCATTTGATGTTCCGGCAAAGACATTTGTTCCGGATGCAGTGAGGGAGTAAACAGTCGAATAGAACGGTCCATTGATTTGTTTCCATTGAGCATTTGAATGTATTACAACGATGAACACCAATAGAAAACAATGAACTATCGTTTTCATAAACTTGAATCCTTTCTTATCATTCATTGAATGATCTCGGGAGACAATATGTTCAAAACCTCAGCCGGTTCCCGGTAAAATAATCGTCGGGATAAGTTTTTGACAGCAGATGCTTATGAAATCTATTTGATCAACATCATCCGTTTCGTCTCCCGGAATATACCAGCCTGGAGCGTATAAAAATAAATACCGCTTGCAATTTTCGAAGCATCCCACTTCACATCGTATTTTCCCGCCGGTTTTTCTTCATTCACCAGAACTGCCACCTCGCGCCCGAGAATGTTATGGACCGCCAATCGTACCAAACTCGCCTCTTTTATCTCATATTTTATCTTCGTTTCCGGATTGAATGGATTGGGATAATTCTGTGCGAGGTGATATAGTGAAGGCATTGCTTCGTTCGACAATGCAAAAAAAGTTAGTGTTGCCGCGGCATGTTTTTGAAGAAAAGCTGCATCGGCTGCACTGAGACCGGCAGTGTATGTTAGTCCAACGGGACTGGCGTTAAAAACAGCAGCATAAAATGTGCAGGCTGCCAGGTACGATCCTTTCAGTGTTGGATGACTGTAGTCGGAGATCCATAGGTCTGCAGATGGATCTTCTAAAATTGCATTCTTCCAGGCAATACCGACAGGTATCACGCGGGCCTGCAGTTTCCCTGCTACTTCGCGATAGGCGGAGGTCAGCGAATCCTGCATGTGGTGATAATCCTGAAAGTTGATCGTGCGATATCCGCTCAAAGAAAACGTACCGCCGTATTTGCGGCCCCACGTCATATAGAACAGCGTCGATGCGCCTCGTTCCCGAATCAACGAATCCAAAAAACGGGCGGCAGGATACATCATCGCATCACGAAGAAATTGAATGACCGGAAGGACGCTTTGTTCCTGGAGGACAACCATGTTCCATTGCTGTGCGATAAGGCTCAATGTTGTTGAATTGCCGGCATGGTCGATCAGTCGATAACTGCCGATTGCAGAAGAACCTACTGTTACTTTCTTTCCGCCGGACTCGGCTAACAGTGCAAAGAGTGTAGGCAAATTATTGTAGTAGACATAGCTGTTTCCGACGAAAAGTATCTTTACGGAATCGATCGTCTGCGCCTGTACCGAAACGATCGTGATCAATAAAAGGATAACACCCCGAATGCTCAACAGACAGGATGCACAGGATGCTTTGATTCGTTTTTGTATCTGCAACAATACACGGACGTTACGCATCTTTGTTGGTCTCCTTATAGGGCGTTGAAGTGCCGGGGAAAAGATCGCAGTCCGTTACCCGTGTATTATTTTTTGCGCATGAAGTGTTTTCAGCATCATGCTTCATCGCCTGCGGATATCATTTGATCAGCAACGTGTGACTATTCTGATTCGACGCCTTCTTTAACAGAGTTGCCTGCGATTGATCCTTAAATTGCCGCAGCTTGTTGCCGTGCGAAAGATCCTGAGCAGCAAGAGGCAGGATGATTGAGATCAAGAAGAAAAGAATTCCGAAAAAGGATTTCATGATTCAAACTCCTTTCTGCTCAACAACTAAAAAGGTGCCGAATAAAATATAAAAGCCTTTGCCAGCTTTCGCCAACAGAGGCTTCTATTTTTTTGGATGTACTACCAGCGATAGGAGTCCTCTGATAAGGACAACTGGAGTCAATATTTGTGGTACAAAATTAGGGGATTACCAAATAAGTGTCAAACAACATTTTTTGTAATAATGAGAAAATAATCAAGGTAAATTTGTAAAAGATAGATTTGTCTTTTTTTGGGTTGCTAATTCAAATGGATTCGGATATTCACTTGAGAACAGATGCGCTCAAGCGATGAATTTAGGCGCTGTTGTGTTTGTGTTAATTTACAGACGCAGTTTTGACTCTATGCTTCCTATTGCAGCAAACACGAGGATCCATAAATGTACTGCACGAAACTGCTGTTGTTTTCGGCGGAATTCGAAAAGCCGGAAAAGATTCCGAAGAAGAAGTGTATCGTCCCTTTTGAATCGCAGGAAATTATCGGTAAAAAGTAGTATACTACTTCCACTTCAATAAGGTTGAACTATAAAATAAGTTACGTCATGCTTGCGCGAGTTCCCTTCGACGCGCTACGCTTGCTCAGGGTGACTCTCGCAACCGCGTCGCAGCATCTCAGCGTTCGAAAAAAAGGACTTTGATTAATTGAAACAGTACTGCTTTCTACAAGGAATAAAAAGGAACCAATATGAAAATCAAAGCCGCCGTAATTCTCTCTCTATTCGCGTTGTTCCTCACAGGATGTGCCCCGTCCAGCCTTAGCCGTTATCAACCGGAAAAGGATTCTGTACGGGTTCTCTCAGCAGCGGCTTCGACCGCAATGGTTGTTTCTGCTCATCCCATTGCTTCAGAGATCGGGCTCAAAATTCTTCAAGAAGGAGGAAATGCCACCGATGCCGCCATTGCAACACTTTCGGCATTAAATGTTGTCGAGCCCCATGCCTCAGGTCTGGGCGGAGGCGGGTTCGCACTCTATTATAGTGCGGTTAAGGATTCATTCTTTGTTATTGATTACCGGGAACGGGCACCGGCAGAGGTGATACGTGAACAGTATTATCGGAAAGAGGATTCACTTCATACGGTTCGTATGCATGGAGCAACGGCCATTGGAACACCGGGAGCTCCGGCCGGCTGGCAGTTTCTGTTCAACAAATTTAGCACACAACCGCTGGAAGCACTTGTTGCACCGGCAGCTCAAGTTGCTGATTCAGGCTTTCCCCTCAGTGAAAAACAGGTTGGCATCATTATGGACCATCTTCAGGATATCGTCTCCGATTCAGCGATCGCGTCGATCTTTCTGGATAACGGTCTGCCGCCTGAAACGGGTTTTATCGTCAAACAGCCGCAGCTGGCCGCAACATTACGAACGCTCGGCAAGAGTGCCTTCACACAACTGTATACGTCTCCGTTCGCAGAGGACATTGTTCGGACGGTGCAGGCTCGCGGAGGATCGTTGACGGAGCGGGACCTCGCCTCCTATCGTGCCCAATCGCGCCAACCGCTGCGTGGACGATATCATGAATACGAGATCATCACGCTTCCGCCCCCCAGTATCGGAGGAACGGCGCTTCTTGAAATTCTGAAATTTGCCGAGCAGAGCAACGTACGTTCCAAACAATTCCTGTCAACGGAATATGTCCACACGCTTGCCCAGGCAAGCAGGCAGGCGTTACGAGATGTTACAACATGGATCTCCGATCCCGATTATGATCAGCAGCCGGTTTCATCGCTTCTTTCGGACGAATGGATCGATCGCGCACTGACGCGCATGAACGAAGAGGGCGTTCCGGAGCAGATGCCGGCCTGGGACGCAGGCAAACCCGGCAACACGACGCATCTGGTGATCGTGGACAGCTTGGGAAATCTTTTGAGTCTGACACAATCGATCAATGACTTCTACGGAGCCGGAGTGATGGCGCCGAAGTCGGGGATTATGCTGAACAATCATATGGCGGATTTCTCATCTGATTCCACGCGGAAGAACAGTGTGCAACCGAACCATCGCCCGGCCTCCAACATGGCCTCCACGATTGTTCTGAAGAATGGAAAGCCGGTACTGGTAATCGGATCGCCGGGAGGGCCGCGCATCGCGCCGACCGTTGCTCAGGTGATCATCGCCGTACTTGATGGCCGGTTGTCACTCCAGGATGCCGTAAAGATGCCCAGATTTTTTCCTCAGAATTCCGTTCTTTGGGTAGAAAACCGGATGCCGGAAGAGACGGTGGAAGGATTGAAAGCGAAGGGATGGAAGGTGTCGATGAACGGAAGTACAAATGCCTTCTTCGGCGGTGTGCATGCCATAGGCATTGATCTGGTCTCACATCGATTGACAGGTGTAGCCGATCCGCGCCGCGATGGTGCGCCGGCCGGCTGGGAAAAAACAAAGTGATCTATTCCGGTACTCTTCAGTAATGTTTCGGAAAATATTATACTCATGACTGAATTTATTAAATACTGCAATAATATTTCCCCTCTCTCCGAAGGTGCAGCAGACGACCTTCACCGTAGGCTGAAAATAAATCATGCCCGCCGCCGCGAAGTGGTCCATCGGACAAGCGGCGGGGAATTCAACCCGAAGTGAATAAAAAAATGCACCATGGATGTATTCGCCTTTGGCGGAAATTCCCGAACAATGATTTGTTACATCTACTGCATATCATTCCAGCCCACAAAATGTTTTATTGATAGGTACGGATTTCTGTCCAGTCATTAGTGTAACGAAGACACCGTTTTGGTAATATTCCTTATTTTACTACCAGCATTTTCTTGATGTCAACAAAACTTCCCGTTGACAGCTTGTAAAAATAAATTCCCGACGACAGTCCGCCAACATTCCACTTCACTTCCTTCCATCCGGCCGATTGGTCTTCGTTAACAAGTGATGCAATTTCTCTTCCGAGCAAGTCGTAAACTGAAAGTTTTACGTTTGCCGTTGATGGAAGCGAGTAGCGAATTGTTGTTGAAGGATTAAATGGATTCGGATAGTTTTGTTCGAGTCTGAATGTCGTAACGCCTCTGCCAGGCGCATGACTATCCACACCGCCTATCGATGCAGACGAGAATGCAATGCCCATCATTCCGTAGAGCCCCAGCGAACCGATTTCCGTCCCGACGCCGGTTGATTTATTGATCCGGGCCAGTCTATATTTTAGAGAACTCGACGGATTCCCGACGAGTCCGAAGAGATTCCCTGATGCATCGAAAGCGAGATCGACAAGGGGCTGATTGAATCCTGTGTTGCCGGCTCCAACGGTGTCGCCTGTCGCCATATCAATTCTGAATATCCGATCACGGAGTGTTGCGTTTGTTCGTATCGAAGCCCAAAGTGCGCCGGAGATCGGATCGAGCGCAAGGCCCCATATCGATAGTTTGCTTTTAACGGCAAGGGCGGCAACGCCTGTGGCGGGATCGACTTTGTATATGCGCCCGTCCACAGAACCGATGAGTATTGTTCCATCGGGAGCGGATTCCATTCCCTTGAAATCTGTCGGTGCACCATCGGGAAACTTGATCCTTACGCGCGGAAATGCTTCACCTGATTCGCCGTCGATCTGAACAAGCTCCCAACCGTTTCCATTCGTAAGTCCCCAAAATTTTCCCGTTCGTGCATCTATCCGTCCATTGACAATGTTGCCGTATTGCGGCGTACCAACGGCTGCCAACGTGCCGGTCGAAGTATCGGCCAAATACACACGCGAACTGTCAACGGCTCCCGCTATTGCATAGCAGAGACTGGGGCGGGCGGGACGGGTTTTGACTGAATGGAGATATACATCGAATAATGCAGTAAGCGCGCTCCCGGCGCCACCTTCCGATGCGTTGAAGAGTACAACTGCGCTGACTCCCGTTGTAGGAAAATATCCTGTGATGGAAACATATCCCATCACAGCTCCTACATGACCAAGGACAGTTTTTCCGTAGTAAGCCCCCCGCCTCACTCCCAAACCATAGCCATTCCATACGAACCCCGTCGTTTGTGTTGACGAAGCAGGCACAAATGTCAGCATCTGAGCGCGTGCCGATGGCGAGATCACTGCCCCTTCATAAAGCGCCTTGGCCCATCGCGCCATGTTCTCCGCTGTGGACATTATACCGCCGGCCGTCCAGAGTGTGCTGAAGTGTGCCGTGACCGGGATCGAGGCGAAGTCAATCCCACTGTCCCATGGATGCACAACCGGATCAGTATACTGTTCCTCAACTTCCAGAAAGGTATGATCCAGTGAGAGCGGTGTGAGAATGCGCTGTCTGATCTGTGAGGAGACCGACTTGCCTGTAATCTTATTGATGACCATACCGAGAAGAACATAGTTTGTGTTGCAGTATGTGTAAGCCCCGCCTGGAAGTTTGCGAGGCGGGCCGGTAAACGTGCGGATAAGTTCTTCAGGAGTCCAAAGCCGTGTCGGATTCGCGGCAACAGAATCTCCCTGTGCGTTTGAATCGTTCAGATAATCGTACAGCCCTGATGTCATGTTGAGAAGTTGACGAATCGTGACCGAACCGGTAATATTGGGATATGGCGGAAGCCATTTGCTGAGCGAATCGTCGAGCGACAATAATCCGGCATCGACAAGGCTCAGGATAGTTGTGCTGACAAATGCTTTCGTATTGCTTCCGATGCCGAAGAGCATCTCTGGTTGAACGTTCACCGATGGTGTCTTGGATGAAACTCCAGAGACTCCCAGCCAAACTCCCTGCCCCGGAATCAGCACGGCGGCAGACACACCGGGAACCCGTTGAACTGTCCGGACACTATCCAGCGCTCGTTGGAGAGTATTGGCGAGAACGGGATCGAATGCCAAGCGTCCTTCGTTGTCCGGAAGTACGATGAACCTTCCTGCCGGATACGCTTCGATTGCAGGATTGTACCGAGCCTCAACCGATTGCGTGGAATCGAGATGTTGCGCTTTCATTCGCGCCTCTTCCTGGGCGACGGCATGGGCCGTTACACTTAGAAGAAAAACAATTATCACACCGTACTTTTTCATACAATGCTCTTTCGGAGAATTCTGGATTTTTTTTCGTTTTGCCTTAACTCCTTACGAAGTTCATTGAGGATCACTTTTTCGGGGGCAGGCCAACTGTTTCTGATATAGAGAATTTCTTACAAGACAATATGCAGAAATAATAGTGCAATATTATTCCGAGCAAACTATAAATATACCATCCCTTAACCAACTTATATATTTGATCAGTAGTGTCCAACTAAAAGGGAAAAAAATTCAATAGGTTAAATGAAAGAGAGTCCTCAGAGTCGGGTTGCAAATCGCTAAGTGATTGTAAAATATGGGTTTTCGCCAGAATTCGTAAGGGATCCCATCATATTTTCATCGATCATGCCCGTTTGTCCTACTATTTGAACCTCCACCAATCAGAAATAATTGACCTGCGAGAAGCTGGATTGATTCAACCTGAAACTCCAGAAACAATTCTGAAGATGAGGATTGACTATCCTGCGCTTGCACATGAGTATCGTCGGCGACTTCGGAGCGGGGAGTTTTTAACGAAATCTGATCTTGCAAGATCACTAGACGTCAGTCGCGCCTGGATCGGTTAAGTTATGGGCCGAAATAAAAAAAAGCCCGGATGAAAAACATTCCGGGCAAATGATCACGGCATGTATCTTTTTATCTGAGAAGCACCAGCTTCTTTGTCGACACATAGCTTCCAGCTTCAAGTTTGTAGAAATAAACTCCGGAAGAAAATCTAGATGCATCCCATGTTATTGAATATGTACCTGCCGATTTTTCTTCATTCACCAGCACCTCTGCTTCGCGGCCGAGAATATCGTAGACTGCTAATTTCACTAATCCCCGATCCCCAATTTCATATCGTATCCTTGTTTCCGGATTAAACGGATTGGGGAAATTTTGTTCGATCAGGTAACCGGCCGGAGCGGCATTGTTTTTGGGAATAACCTCTGTCGGTGAAAGCGAGATCCCATAAATATTGCCGGGTATCGTTTTGGTCCCTTCCTCCGTCATTACCAACGTGGACGCGGTGAGAAACGAAATAGCTTCGACCTGTCCGGGAATGGACGCAAACGGATATTCTGTTACCTCGCCATCAAAGAACCGGGTCTGCGGATAGTTCCTGAAAACGATTAGCCCCTCCTTGACCAGAAGGACGAGAGTCCCTGTCTCGCGATGGAGATCAGCCGATGTCACAAGAGCTGAAGAAATGGTGTATCCGGTGTAGTACGAACCCCGCAACCGGGCCACATGGGTTCCGGTATCGGCAGGCAAAGCATACAATTTTGTATAACCGCTCAGAGGCGAACTTCGGTCCTTGGTAAAAAGAAACAGCGAATCGCTGTACCAGATCATTGCCTCGACATCAAAATTGGCATTGGGAGCCGCTGGAGGAAATTCGGTTTGATCCTCATAACTGAACCGAATGATCTCGGCATTGATTGAATCCGCTGTGAACGATTCCGGGTCGGGAATGCGGCAAATGGTCAGATCCTTTCTGTTATTAAAGTTGTTGCCGGCATCTTCGACATAGATCCGTTTTTTATTGTCCACCGCCAGATCTTCCCAGTCAATGCTGAGCGCGTTGTAAATAGTAATTGTGCGCAGCAATTGACCTGCTGTGGTAAAACAATAGAGCTTGTTCGGATGCCCGGCATCGTTATGCGACCACAGTTTGCCTTGCACTGTTGTCGTGAGCCCAGAACTCTCATACAGAACTGGCGGAAGCTGTCCGGAAATGGTCAGTGCAATCGGAATGATCCGATGAGTATTGTTGGAAGAACCCCTCGTAATAATACCGGCGATTCTCCAGGTTGGGGCACCATCCAGAATGCGGCAGAAAGACTGAGTGCTGTTCATAGCCGGGAAAGCAATGCTGTCGATCACCGCACCTGATGCATTTTCAAGCCACAACCATTCACCCGAGACAGAGAGACTGAAATCACTGGGATCGCCGGATCCTTCGGTGGGAATCACAAGGAAACCATTTGCTGTAACGATGGAACCGGACGGCAGCACTTTTTTGGGAATGGTCCCTGCCTTCCCGCCGCTATCGTATATTCTGAATCCACTGATGTCCATAGACGTGGAAACCTTATTGAAAAGCTCGATCCAGTCTGTGGTGGACCCGGTGCCTTGTGAAAAGATCTCATTCATCACCAAAGCCATCGGTTGCTGATTGCTGTTGGTTGCACCCTTGGAGCGATAGTTTAAAAGCTGCCAATTGGCGGTGCCATCCGGCAAACGACCATAGGATTGTGTTTCCGTCATCGCGGAGAATGCGACTGAATCGACCACCTGTCCTGCTGGGTTTTCGAGCCAAACCCACTCTCCCGCACTCGAAAGCCCAAAGTTGCTGGCCTCGGTCGTACCATCCTCGGTCAGCACGACATAGAATCCGTAGGCTGGGAGTACGGTCCCGGCCGGTATTTGCTTCTTGGGTTTTGTTCCACTATTGCCGGCGATGTCATAGATCTTGTATCCACTGAGGTCGACAGGAGCCTCACTGCCGTTAAAAATTTCAATCCAATCCGGATCACCGACGGTTCCCCTTGAATAGATTTCGTTCATAACCGCTTGGGCATTGCATACTGTAATTGTGAAAATGGTCAGGATGAGGTATGATCCACACAGAACATAGTTTTTCATGATGGCTCCAGGAGAATTAGGTTTGTTCGATCGAATTCCGGATTTAACATTTCGCCGAGGGGTTTAACAACAAGCGATGTGAGTAACCAGATGCCTATTGTTGATGGGTATAGAAGGATTGTCAAACCAATTACCGATTTTGTCAAATTACTTTTCTTCGGATCCAAACCCGTAGCAAACTCTTGTCGACAGTAATTTAGGCATGGTCTCCGTGATAAGCAAATGTTGTGCAATCCATCGCTGACGGTTCCGGTGACAATGATACTGCGGTTATCTATTTTCAAACTTAGAAAAACTTAATAAGGGAATTTTCCTGGAGATCATTTCCTGTTTGAAAAGAAATGAAAAAGGGGGCGAAGAAACGTAGTTTAATTTTTGTGCTGATGGAAGTTTACGATTGGACTTGGACCAAATAGTAAACCATGAAGCAGCGAGTTCGCTACTTCGGGGCGGGTGGCTCCGCGGAAAACACGAGGAGTCTAACTTTATAACGTTCAAAATATGCAAAGGCGCCCAGCATATTTTCATCGACCACAAGCGTTTACCCTACTATCTAAACCTCCACAATTCGGATTTGATTGCGCTTCGGGCGGCTGGTCTGATCCACGCAGAAGCATCGGATAAGATTTCGTAGATTATTTTTAAAGAATTCGTAATAAGGGAAGAAATATCTGGTCATCGACCCCTGGTGCATACCGTGGTCGATGAGTAGTCTATTTGTTACGACATTCTTCGCTGTCAATCCTTGCATCCTCCAGTGATACAAACCACCCTTGATTGAAATCCCCCTGCCTCACCCTGCAAATATGACGATTGAAAATATACTGAAACTCTATTCCTTCTTATCATTTATTTCCTTATTCTTTGGATGATAATTTTGCTGTTGTTATGGTAATGAATGAGATAATTCAATAACCCAATGTGGATCAGTATGAAAAAATTAATCGAATGTGTTCCGAATTTCAGCGAAGGACGGAACATGGCTATCATAAAACAGATCACTTCTCAGATTGAACGGGTTGACGGCGTCCGGCTGCTTGATGTGGATCCCGGAAAGGCTACCAACAGAACAGTGGTAACGTTTGTCGGTGAACCTGAGGCTGTTCTTGAATCTGCATTTCAGGCGGTAAAGAAAGCTTCTGAAATTATTGACATGAGAAATCATACTGGTGAACACCCCCGCATGGGCGCCACCGATGTCTGCCCGCTCATTCCGATTTCCGGAATTACAATGGAAGAAACAGTTGTGTACGCACGACGCCTGGCAGAACGAATTGGAAAGGAACTTTCCATTCCCGTGTATTGCTATGAGTACGCCGCCTATACCGAGGAGCGAAGAAATCTTGCGAACTGCCGCGCAGGAGAATATGAAGGGCTTCAAAAGAAATTGTCCGACCCGGAATGGAAACCCGACTTTGGTCCTGCGGCATTGAATGCTACAGCAGGAGCAACTGCCGTCGGCGCCAGGGATTTTTTAATCGCCTATAATGTAAACCTGAATACAACATCTGTGCGAAGAGCAAATGCCATTGCGTTTGATATTAGAGAAAAGGGGCGTCCGAAAAGAGAAGGCAACCAGATCGCAGGTAAGATCCTTAAAAATGAAAAAGGAGAAGATCTATACATTCCCGGCACGTTGAACGCGGTGAAGGCCATCGGATGGTACATTGAAGAATACGGTATTGCACAAATTTCAATAAATCTTACCAATATCAACATCACTCCTGTTCACATTGCATTTGAAGAGGCATCGAAAAAGGCATTGGAACGGGGAATACGTGTCACCGGTTCTGAATTGATTGGATTGATCCCCTTACAGGCCATGCTCGATGCAGGAAAATATTTTTTGAAAAAACAGCAGCGCTCGGTCGGTATCGCAGAGGAAGAAATAATAAAAATAGCAATAAAATCACTTGGCCTCGATGATCTCAAACCGTTCAATCCAAAAGAAAAGATCATAGAATATCTGCTGGAAGACAATTCAAAAAAGAAATTGATCGACTACACCTGCAAGGGTTTCGCAAACGAAACAGCATCAGAATCACCCGCTCCGGGAGGCGGATCAATTTCTGCATACATCGGCGCACTGGGAGCGTCGCTGGGAACGATGGTGGCAAACTTATCATCCCACAAAGCCGGCTGGGATGAACGGTGGGAAGAATTTTCCACCTGGGCAGAAAGGGGTCAGGCGATCAAGGACAAGCTGTTGTTCCTGGTTGATGAAGACACCAATGCATTCAATGCAATCATGGATTCGTACAAACTTCCAAAATCAACAGACGCAGAAAAAAAATTACGGTCTGAGGCGATTGCTGCAGCAACACGATACGCGATTGAAATCCCCTTCCAGGTCATGGAGACATCGTACGCATCAATGGAGCTGATAAAGGCAATGGCGGAAAAAGGAAATCCGAATTCGGTCAGTGATGCGGGGGTCGGTGCGTTGTGCGCGCGGTCCGCCGTGATGGGTGCATTTTTGAATGTGAAGATCAATGCTGCAGGGATGAAGCAATCTGATTTTGCAAAAGAAAAACTTCACAACGGTGCAGAGTTGGAGAGCAAGGCAATGGCACTCGAAAACGAAATTCTTGAGATCGTTAATGGTAAAATTCAGTAGAGTACATCGAGATATCCTTCATCGACTCAGATCTAATCTCTACTTTCTCTCGATTCACCAAACGCATCGGGAAATACGACCTTGTTGAGAAGAGTTCAAAGGCTGGTGTTCTCCAACTTGAAGTTTTCAACCCACGGTTTGACCATTATGTACTATCGTGTTCTAAGGAATATACGACATACACAGTATATGCTATAAAATGTAATCCCGACCATAGGAGTCGGGATTTCTCGTTCCCAGATCCAGCCAACAGTTCGAAACATTTCACGCTGAATTTGCCGGTATTTCAACATAAAACGCGATATGGTGAAAGAATAATAGCTGTTGATCCTAATGAGGTGAAAAAATACCTCGATTTAAACGATGAAGATGTCGCAAGGTTAACACGAAGATTCATCTATCCGACCCAAAGCCATTCTCGATTGAAGAACATTGTACTGGACCGAAAAGCATTAGCTGAGAAGTACCAAGAACTTATTCAAAGCGGTCTGGTCAACAACCAAGCCGAACTATCACGACATTTAGGGGTGAGCCGTGCTTGGATAACAAAAATTATGAACACGTTGAAATCAAATCCGATCCAACATCAATAGTTATTTCTTTTTTCTTTTTCTGGACCTCGGATGGAATTTTATCGGTTTTCTTTTGGGGGGTTTTCTTTTTTCCTTTGCGCCCTTCGTCTATATCTTTTACAAGAAGTTCAAGAAATACTGGTGCCATGATCAGTGCGTAATCTTCAGCTACTTCATCCATCGTGACATTTTCTGGTAATGCTTTTACAATACACCTTACAGGCTAAATGCAATACCGAGCACAACATAATGAAATAGAGAGAAGCCGTATACCTTGTCATTGTTTGCTCCACCCTCAAGTATCCGGTATCCAGCTTTTATAGCAGAGCTGTCGGATAGACGGAGAACAACAGCAGCAAGCACATCTTCGGCCCTTCCCTGTGGTGCGGCCAAGGCATCACCCTCAACGAGCAATCCAACAGAAGAACCGGCATTCCAGAGAAACCGGAAATTGATCAGCGGAACGATACCTAGACTCGTTTTCGTAGACGATACGCCGCCGCCCGAGAGGCTGATCTTTGCATCACGGATCTTGGCGGTGAGACCAAGACCGAATTCGATTTCTTCTGACGTGGCCACGTTATACCGGTAGGTCAGTCGGTATGAATTGAACTTCCAAGCAGCATCCAGCCGCGTGTTTGCACCAAATGTCTTGTCCTGAAATTGAACGGCCGTCGGGATTGTGCCGTCGGCCGTCACGAAAAGAGGGGCCACAAGTATCGATACAGTATTGCGGGTGCCGAAAGAATAAGAAACTCTACCCCGAAAAAAAACACTGGCCTCTGTCTTCAGCTCATTCGCGAGTGAAAATAATGTGCCTCCTTTTCCTGGAATTCGCACATCGTTGTACCCCGTGAATACTCCGCCTGTTTCCACATCAATGCCATACTGAGCAAAAGAGACAGACGTTAAGGTGAGCCAAACACTAATTATTGCGCCAAGAAAATGATTTTTCATAGTATACATGCTTTCAGTGGAATTGATTAAGATATCTGCATTTTCACAAATTATTTTGGCGTCGTGAACGGGACTTTTCCTTTGAGTGTTTTAATAAAGCCCGTCTCTCTCAGCGATGTTGTGAGGCTCTTAAAATTGCCTGCTGTGACCGCTGTGTGAACCATATCCCTATCGGAGTCGACCGTCTGTGGGCTACACATTAAAAACATCTCCTGAGAAGTGGAGGTTCCATTCGAATTTGTTACACACGGGGAAAATTCCGGAATGAGCCTGCTATCCTGACGGCCTTGGAGTGCACCCTGTTTTTGATCCAATTTGAATAAGAAACTTTGTGTTGTTGGAGTGCACTCTAAAAATAAGGAATCAAAGGGAAAGCTGAAACTCGCTTTTTGAGGAAACGGTGTTGTTGAGATAGACTTCTTTAAAGCAGAAAAGGCCGAAACGAATGTTTCGACCTTCTGCCTTCCTTGGCTCCGCGGAAAACACCAGGAGTCTAATTTTTTAAAGCTCGTAATTCCTATTGTTTTGGTCAATAATATCAAAGGGGACAAGCACATTGTCATAAATCCAGACCGTTTACCCTATTATTTGAGCCTTCAACAGTCAGATATTACTGCGCTCCAAAGAGATGGACTTATTCAACCAGAAGCTCCAGTCATAATTCATAAGCAAAAAATCGACTATCCGACCCTTGCACAAATCTATAGACAGAAACTTGAGAGCGGTTCTTTTGCGACAAGAGCTGATCTCGCAAGGTCAATCGGTGTGAGTCAGTCGATTCGTGTAAACTAAACAATGTACCTGCACCACCACGGCCATCGGTTTTGCCGAGCGAATTCAAAGGTACAACCACTATTTACAACGGCGAAATTTGTCCGCTGGTGCCTTTTGCAGTGAAAGGAATTGCGTGGTATCAGGGCGAATCGAATGCTTACATTAACCGTGCAGAAACATATTACGACTTATTACCTGCCATGATAAAATTGTGGCGCAACGACTGGCAGCGCAGTGATTTGCCTTTTATCATTTTTCAAATTACACCCAACAAAAAACCACAAACAGACCCGAACGAAAAAAGCGGGATTGCCATAGTTCAGGAAGCACAGTTGAAAGCCTCACAGACCATTCCGAATACGGCTTTGGTTATTACGATGGATGTGGCTGAAAGCGATGTGCATTACAAAAACAAACAACCTATTGGCGAACGCGCAATGAAAGCTGCTTTGAATCTGGCTTATGGCAAAAAAATTGAATA
>CAJBTU010000275.1 GCA_903958625.1 uncultured Ignavibacteriota bacterium
AACATCTGCGTACTCTCCTGTACATTCTGCGACTTTGCCGTGAAACAGGGTTCGTCCAACGCATATGAAATGACGATCGGAGAGATACTGTCAAAGCTCAACTCTGATGTTCACGAAGTTCATATCACCGGCGGTCTGCATCCTGACTGGCCGTGGGAATATTACCTTGGAATGGTACGGGACATTAAAAAGAATTTTCCGCAAGTCGATGTGAAAGCATTTACGGCAGTAGAAATCGATTTCTTCCACAAAAAATTTAAGATGCCGATCGATGAGATTCTCCGGCAGTTGTATGCCGTCGGTCTCCGCACGATGCCGGGAGGCGGCGCAGAAGTATTTTCCGAACGGGTCCGCAAACTGCTCTTCAATCAAAAGATCGGCGCCAAAACGTGGTTCGAAGTTCACAAAACGGCCCATAAACTCGGCATCCCTTCAAACGCTACTTTGTTATACGGACATATTGAAACGTATGAAGAGCGGGTGAACCATATGGTGAAATTGCGCGAAGCACAGGATGAAACTCATGGATTTCTTTCGTTCATTCCACTTGCATTCCAGCCGGGCGACACTGGCATCAAACCGAAGAATGATTTTACATCGGCTATTGAAGATCTTAAGACCATAGCCATCTCGCGGCTGATGCTCGATAATTTCCCCCATATCAAAGCATACTGGGTGATGTTGACGGAAGAGGTTGCCTCCGTTGCGCTTAATTTCGGGGCGGATGATATGGACGGGACCGTCGGCGGCGAAAAAATCGCACATGATGCCGGCGCCATAAGTCCAATGACGATGGCAAAAGACAAATTGATCAAGATCATCAACGATGCAGGAAAAATACCTGTTGAACGCGATGTCTATTACAATGCGTTGAATGTGAACACGGAAAATGTTGTCGGCAAAATCCCCTATCTCAACTCCGTTCCGTTTTATACGCATTTTGAAAAGCGCCAATTCAAAATTCTTCCCATCGTTCCACGGAGGATGGGACAGCTTTCTCAAAAAGGACAGATCGACGCCGGCTTGTTTTCGCTGATGGATTATTTCTCTCAGGAAACCTCGCTGGAACTGATGAACTATTGCATCGCTACGCGCGATCAGGTGAAGAGTGTAATGCTCTTTTCTAAAGAGGGCTGGCAGGGATTGAACGGGAAAAAGATCGGCATTATCGATGATACGGCTACATCCGTCAGGTTATTGCAGGTACTGCTGGAAAAAAAATACGGTGTAAAAGCACAGTTCGTTCGGATGCACGCAAGCGTAAACGACCATACGCAGTTCGACGCGGTTCTGCTGATCGGTGATGAGGCGTTGAAAGCAAACAAATCCGGTTTGCCGGGATTCGAACTGGTGTTCGATTTGGCCAAAGAATGGTACGATTGGCAGAAACTGCCGTTTGTCTTCGCCGTATGGGCACACAAAAAATCATTGCCGGCAGAAAAAGTTTCGGAGCTTCAGGAAATCATTCACCAATCACTTGAAAAAGGCGAAAGCAATATCGAAACTATCGGATTGGTGCACGGCCGGTCGATCACGCTGACACGATCCGAGACATCGGAATATCTTGAAGGATTCAACTACCGGCTCGGCGAACGGGAAAAGGAAGCAATGAACATATTCAAGAAACTTATTGAAGAAGTTGAAGTAATTTCATAACTTAGTAAATCTAAAATACGATTGAGATAATGGATCAGCAGACTCTTACGAAACTTCAGGAATTAATTCTACAGGGCGAGAAATTGGCCCCGGAAGGCGGACATGAATTTTCCGGCTACAATGCCAAGATGCAAAGCCAATATTTAATCTGGCGGAAGTCCTGTCTTGATACCATGATAAAGATCGGCGAGAAAGCAAATCCTCTCAGAGAAAAGATCACCAAAGACGAGAACGGCGCATACTTCTATCAAAATTCTGCACAGTTGATCCTTGATGCGGTAAAACTTTCGCTTCCGCTCATTGAATCGGAGCTGAAGAAAAATTCGCCTCCGGCGCCTAAACCTGTTGCATCTCCGGTGCCGCCGAAACCCGAACCACCGCAGCCAAAAGCAGCGCCTCAACCGGCGGCCGTTAAACCGGAAATTCCAAAACCGACAGCACCCAAGCCGGCACCCGCTCCTGAACCCGAACCGGCATCAAGCAAACAAGTACTTGTCCTCTCTTCGTCGGAATCTGAATTACTGAATCAATTGTCGAACCTTTTGAAAGAAATGGGAATCGACGGGATCATGTTTCAACGCGGGACCGCTGAGGATGCGATCGTGGGATTTTTGGAACAGCACCCGACAGTAAAATACGCTTATTATCTTTACAATCCTGAAGACATCAACAGCGCAATGTTTGAATTAGGATATCTTATCGGCAAAGTTGGATCGCACCGCGTCTGCTGTATCCACCGGAAAGATGATGCTCCGCCAAAGGGAATTCCGGGGATCACCTACAAAGAGATCGTCGTGAAATTAGAGGAGATCAGTTTCAGTCTTATGAAAGATCTGAAAGCAGCAGGATATACCGTTACATTTTAATTGAATTTTTATCATCAATGAACCTT
>CAJBTU010000276.1 GCA_903958625.1 uncultured Ignavibacteriota bacterium
ATCCTTGTCCGTAGGATCGGAAGAAATATTCTTACCGGAATAATCGTTGAAACTGAAGCGTATCTCTTTAATGACTCCGCATCCCATTCCTTTCGGGGAATGACAGAACGAAATAAGGTAATGTTTGGCAAAGGTGGATTTCTTTACGTTTACTTCACGTACGGCATGCATTATTGCGCCAATGTCGTTACGTTCAAGGAAGGTATTGGTGAAGCCGTATTGATCCGCGCTGTAGAACCGAAAAATGGAATGAAGGTGATGCTAAAAAACCGTGGCTTGATAAATGAGCGGAACCTTACCAAAACAACAAACGGTCCGGCAAAATTGGCGCAAGCGTTCGCCCTGACGAATGAACAATCCGGAACAGATCTTACAGGAAGTGAGATCTTCATTACAAGCGACGAGACCGTTCCAAGATCTAAGATCGTTACAACAACGCGGATAGGGATCAGCACAGCAAAAGAGAAGAAACTGCGGTTTTACATTAAAGATAATCCGTGGGTTTCTAAAAAGTGAATGACGAGGTCATGCCCATCGTTATTTCGTGAAAGTCACTCCCTCCGAAATATTTGTTGTACCGATATGTGAAACCGACCGTATGCTGCGGAAAAAATCCGAAATAACTGAGCCATGGAGATTTTGCCCAGGCGCCGGCCCCAACGGTAAAGCCGTCATTCGGAAAATCGGTAAGAAGACCCGCACTAACGTGGAATCCGGAAAGCCATATCATCCTTCGGTCGATGAATGCAAAATTGAAATCCCTTTTTACCTCGGCGCGATAGATATCTCTGATACGTGAAGAAAAAATGTGAGAATAACTGACTCCCGCTCTCCAATCCGAAAATATCCCTGTTTCCCGTTTTTTCCCTATACCTATACCGCTCTCTAAATTCAATGCACCATAATTGATACCGTCTTTTGTCACAAAGCTGATGGCGGGAGGAATAACACTGATCACCGTGCCGGCAATCGCCAACGGGATGATAATTCCCGTCATAGCCGTAAGAGCAATTTTCTCCTCCGTTGTCGAATCGTCAATGCGGGTTGAATCCTGCGCATCTAACCGGAAGGTCACACAAATTAACAATAACATCACGACAAGATATTTTTTCATTTTACGAAATTGATCGTTCCAAAATGTTCGGGCCGGTGAAAGCACTTTTCACCGTAACCGGTTGCCGACCACGCCAGCAATTCATCCCCGTGATACTTTCCTGATGCTCGATAAAAATTTGCGTTCCATATTTCGCCGGTTTTTTTATTCGGACCGAAACAATTCCACGGAAGTTCGGCAATCGAGGTCCAGATGCGCAACTCATGGTCGATCATCGAACGGCACTGCATCCCGGAATACCAATGGTGATTAGATATCCCTAATTGACGGTCCACATCGATATCCACCCAGCGCGCATCGGGGGAAACTTGAAATTCCTTGTATCGCATTGTGTTTTTTGCATCCGGTCCGATGAATATTTCATAGACATCGGATAGTTCCCATAATTTCGGAGTTTTTGAATTCGGCGCCGATTGTTTGTCTTGCGGTAGATAACGAAGCTGTTCAAATCGTCCGCGGAAATAGACAAGCAATCCGGAATCATTCCATTCTATGCCGAATCGAGTGGCAATTGACTGAGGCACTTCGGCGCCGTCGGCAAAATTGAGCGGTTCACTGATATCGATTTGCGAAATGGCCGATTCCCCGATCTCAGTGATCGACGAAAATTCTGAACGGTGACATTGGATCACTTTTGTATCAGACATTCTCTGCTCTTCGGATATTGAGTCAATAATATCATTTCAGATAAACAATCTAATCGGGGAATAATTCTTTATGAAGATATTGGCCGGTGAATGATTGTTCCAGGGTTGCAACATGTTCCGGAGTTCCCTCCGCGATGATCAGCCCTCCTCCTGAACCTCCTTCAGGCCCAAGATCGATGATCCAATCCGCCGTTTTGATCACATCAAGATTATGTTCTATGATAACAACGGTGTTCCCTTTTTCAACAAGTTTATCGAGCACTTCAAGGAGCATCTTTACGTCGTCGAAATGCAATCCTGTTGTCGGTTCATCCAAAATGTATAACGTATTACCGGTTCCCACTTTCGAAAGTTCGGTCGATAGCTTTACACGCTGCGCTTCTCCGCCGGAAAGCGTTGTGGCCTGCTGTCCGAGATGGATGTAACCGAGACCGACATCGAACAGCGTCTGGATCTTTCGGTTCATCACCGGCATTTCACTGAAGAATCCCAGCGCTTCCTCAACAGTCATTTCCAGCACATCCGAGATCGATTTCCCTTTGTAAAGGACTTCAAGAGTTTCGCGATTGTACCGTTTTCCGCGGCAGACATCGCATACCACATACACATCCGGGAGAAAATTCATTTCGATCTTTTTCACGCCATCCCCTTCGCACGCTTCGCATCGTCCCCCTTTCACATTAAAACTGAACCTCCCCGATTTATACCCGCGTATCTTCGATTCGGGAAGCTGTGCAAAGAGATCGCGGATGAATGTGAACAATCCGGTATAGGTAGCAGGATTTGACCGCGGCGTTCTGCCGATCGGCGACTGGTCGATATCGATCACTTTGTCGATATGTTCAATCCCTTCGATGGATTGGTACGGATAGACGGAGATCTTCGTTTTATAAAATTTTTGTGAAAGTATTGGATAGAGCGTTTCATTGATCAGAGTGGATTTTCCGGAACCGCTTACACCCGTCACACAGGTCAAAATCCCCAGCGGAATATGCAGATCGACATTCTTAAGGTTGTTTCCGGTCGCATTCCTGATGGAGAGGAATTTTCCGTTTCCCTTCTTGCGGACCTTGGGAACTTCGATATTCTTTTTCCCGGTAAGATACTCTATAGTTGAAGAACGGTCTCCAACCGTTTTTGAAAGACCAGTCCTGAATTCCTCCGGCGAACCGGCCGCGACAAGTTCTCCGCCATGTTCGCCGGCTCTCGGTCCCAGATCGACAATGAAATCAGCATTCTCCATCATCTCCTTGTCGTGTTCAACTACGAGTACGGTATTGCCGAGGTCACGAAGATTCTTTAGTGAATTGATCAGTTTCGAATTATCACGCTGATGCAGACCGATGCTTGGTTCATCGAGAATGTACAGCACGCCGACCAGTTGTGATCCGATCTGAGTGGCAAGCCGAATTCTTTGCGCCTCTCCTCCGGACAAAGTTCGTGCCGCCCTGTCCAACGTCAAATATCCCAAACCGACATCGACCATAAACCCCAACCGCTGATTGATCTCTTTCAAAATTGGCCGTGCGATCTCCATTTGCCGAGTAGTGAATGTAAGAGAACGGAAAAACGCCTGCGACTCCATCAGCGATTTTTTCACCACATCCGATATCTTAATTCGTGTACCGCTTGCTGCGTCGTCCAGCTGAATGGCAAGATTTTCCTTCCGCAGCCGTCCGCCGTTGCAGTCCGGACACACTTTCGTGCTCATAAAGCTTTCTACCCATTCGCGGATCTTCAGCGATGCAGTATCGCTGTAGTACTCCTGCAGCATTTTCATTACGCCGTCATAGCGGTGTTTATAGTTCGCCGTGCGTCCCCCGGCATACATATATTCCACCTCGATCTTTTCACCGCCGGTTCCGTTGAGCAGTTCATCGAGGGCGTTTTTGGGAAAGGCCTTTATCGGCGTGTTATAATCCAGATGATGCCGTTTGAGAACGGCCCTTACTTGAGCGTAGAACCATGTTGAACGCGGTTTCCCGAGCGGTGCGATCCCTTCCTGCTGTATGGAAAGAGAGGGATTTGGTATAATGAGCGAAAGATCAAAATCTTTCTTCTCACCCAATCCTTCGCAGGAAGGACATGCTCCGGAGGTCGTATTAAACGAGAAGGAATTCGGTGCCGGTTCTTCATAACTGGTGCCGCATGACGGACATGAATATTTTTTGCTATAAAGCACATCCTGTTTTCCGTCGTTGACGATCAGTACCCCTTCGCCGAACTGCATCGCAACTTCCACGGAATCGGCAACTCGCGAACGGCTCTCTTTTTTAATCTGAATGCGGTCAACAACGATCTCAATATTGTGGATCTTGTATCGGTCAAGTTTCATTCCTTTTGAGATTTCCTGCACTTCATTGTCCACCCGTACGCGCAAGAACCCGTCTTTCAGAATTTTTTCAAATAATTCCCGGTAATGCCCTTTCCTTCCTTTAACAATCGGCGCAAGAATCTGTATCTTCGTTCCCAGCGGAAACTTCATGATCGCATCGATGATCTGATCGACGCTCTGCTTTTGCACTCTTGATCCGTCGTTGACGCAGAATTGCGTACCGACACGGGCGTAGAGCAACCGTAAAAAATCATACACTTCCGTTACCGTTCCGACTGTTGATCTGGGATTTGTGCTGACGGTCTTCTGTTCGATGGAAATTGCGGGTGAAAGTCCTTCAATGTAATCAACGTCCGGACGCTCCATTAATCCCAGGAATTGACGCGCATACGCGGAAAGCGATTCAACGTACCGGCGCTGCCCTTCAGCGTAGATCGTATCGAATGCAAGCGAGGATTTCCCTGACCCGGAAAGACCGGTGATAACAACCAGTTTATCGCGGGGAATTTCGACATCAATATTTTTAAGATTATGCTCTCGTGCTCCTTTAACAATGAGCATGTTCTGTTCGGAACTGATCAAAGGGACAGGAGCAGTTTTAGATTTTTTCATAGGTGAATATCAAGGACACAACAAGGTACGATTGGCGGAATTCAAATGGTAAGATACTGAAAGAAATGCGCAGAGGCAAAGATTGGGGGAATGAAAATTTATTTTACCGGTTTTAGACGGTACGTAAGCTGGCTTAATGGAACGATGTTCGCAAATCTGTTCTCATAAAGATCTTTGTTTCCGTTGGCAAAATTCACCAGCATTCTGTCGAACCAGTGCCGTTTCACCAGGCCTGCATCGAATTCCACCGAAAGCAGTTGAAATTGGATTGGTGAATACCGGAAATTTCCGTGATCCGTACCCGAAATGAAATAATCGAACGAATGAACGCCAAAGAAATGCCTGTGCGTCGGATCAGTATAGGCGTTCCGGTGAGGATAAAAGGGAACGGTGATCTCGATGAATCCTTCCGGTCTCGTGATGCGGTGAAGTTCTATCATCACCTTCAGTACATCATCGAGATGTTCCAGAATATTATCGGCATAGATCTCGTCAAAACTGCTGTCGGTAAACGGATAAGGATACTGATTAAGGTCATGCAGAATGTCGGCATCCGAACGGGGATTGATGTCGATCCCTGTGGCATTGCTCCTTTTCCGTTTTCCGCATCCGATATCAAGGATATTTTTCTGCCGGTTATCCAATTCGCTGCCTCTTATTGAGATAATTCAACAATGCAATATCGAACGGTGTTGCGGTATCAAGCAATATGTAGTCGATCGAATTTTCGCGGCACTCCCGTTTGTAACGGTCGATAAACTCTTTCATTGCCTCTTGATACGCTTTTTGGATGTGATACGGCTGAGTCATCAGCGTCTCTCCCGTTTCAACATCCTTAAAGAGAGCATCGCTGCCAAACGCAAAACTTCTTTCCAGCGGATCAAGGATATGCATCACTAATACTTCGTGGTGGTTATGCCGAAAATGCTTCAGCGCCGCGATCACCTTTGCCGGATCATCAAAAAGGTCGCTGATGATGATCACGAGCCCGCGGCGGGATATCCGTTCCGCAAGTTGATGAAGCGCAGAAGCAGAATTCGTAGTTTGCCCCGGCCGGATTTTTTCCAGTTCGATAAGGATGCGGCGTAAATGCTGTTTCGTTGCATGCGGCGGAATCGTCGAGTGAACCGTCGAATCAAACAGCGTCAGACCTACTGCATCGCGCTGCTGGATCATGAGATACGAAAGCGAAGCGGCAATATACGATGCATATTCGATCTTCGAAATTCGCAGACCTTTCGATCCCGGGATTTCCGATGCAAACTTCATCGATGCACTTGTATCGATGACGATATACGATTTAAGGTTTGTCTCTTCTTCGAACTGCTTTACATAAAATCTGTCCGTTTTGCCGTACACACGCCAGTCGACCCTGCGGATCTCGTCTCCCGGCATATATTGACGGTGTTCGGCAAACTCAACGCTGAATCCATGGTACGGACTTTTATGCAATCCGGTAATGAATCCTTCCACCACAAGGCGGGCGCGCAGTTCCATTGTCGAAAGTTTCGAGACGACGTCGGGCTGCAAATATTTGAGTTGTGTTTTCAATTATTTCTTCGTTAACGGACTTCGTTGTGCCGGTGAACTTTCCAATACTTCACTTGGAGATTTTCCCAACGATTCGATTTCCAATTTTACGGATGGGACCAACTCATGCCCCGGATATGTGATAAGGAAGCGTTCATAATAGAATTTTGCACTGTCATTCATCTGAAGATTGTTTGCGTAAATGTATCCTACAAGGAATAAGGATAATGCGCCCGGCTGCATTTCTGGATACCGTTCGATGAAGATCTTATAGTTATCCAAAGCTTCTCTGGGCTGATTCTTGAACCGGAAACTCTCGGCAAGGGCAAACCGAGCCCAGCTCCCATAACGGCCTTCCGGATATTCCTTCAATATTCGCTGCGATACCTGGATCGTTGAGTCCCAATTGCGGTTTGCTTTTGCCTGTTCAACCTTTTTCCATAATTCTTCATCGGACAGTGATGAGCAACCGGCGATATACAAGCATAAAAGCGCTATGAACGGTTTCATATCGTTGAATTTTTCATGACTGCGGCAAAAAATCCGTCGGTGTTGTGTTGATGCGGCAACAGTTGAAAATATTCCTTGTTTGTCAAAGGTGCAAGATTATAACGGGATAATATGGACGACGGGTCAACCAGTTCAAAATGGGGGTGCTGCGATAGAAACCGTTCGACAACATTTTGATTCTCGTCCCTGAATAATGAACAGGTGGCATAAATCAACCGTCCGCCGGGTTTCACATACTGTGAATTCAGCGAAAGGATGGAATATTGTTTTTCTTTCAGTTCTTCGAGCATCTGTTTCGAAACGCTCCACTTCATCCCCGGATTGCGGCGGATAGTTCCCGTTCCTGTACACGGAGCATCGACAAGCACATAATCCGCCGATCCTAAAAATTCTTCAACAGCTTCATCTTCCCGTATGACCTTTGTGCGGATTGAATCAACACCGTCGCGCCTGATCCGTTTACGCAGTTCTTCCAACCGAAAAGAGTGAACATCAAACGCAAATATTTCACCCCGGTTGTTCATGATGGAAGCCATTGCCAGCGCTTTCCCCCCTGCACCCGC
>CAJBTU010000277.1 GCA_903958625.1 uncultured Ignavibacteriota bacterium
GGAGAAAAAATTATAAAACCATGTCAAGGTTTGCCTTATCACAGAAATATTTTTGAAAAACCTTTACAAGATCTGCAAGAGAATTTAATAATATGTTCACCCTGAGCAATGGCGCTTTAGCGCCAGCGCCGAAGGGTCACCGCAGAGCTCGCAGAGAATATATGTAGGGACGGACGGCAGTTCGTCCCTGTTTTATTTTACAAATAATGTTCACTACGAAGTTCACGGAGAATTACACAGCGTAAGTGAAGGTCACCTAAAGGTGACGGTCACTTAGCATGCAGAGCGGCTTCGCTGTTTTTGAGGAGGAAAAAATATACCGTTTCAAATAATGTTGCGGCCCACTGAAGGATAAAGATGATGAGCGTTCCGGTTGAAGTTTGTGTCATGTCCAGCGTTGTCATGTAGAACGTAAATATTGCAAGTGTCAGCACCATCAGAGTGCGCATAACGGTTAGCGTGCTCTTCTGCGATAACCGCTCCGGTTCAAAGAAGGTGAGAAAGACAATGGCCATTGCCGAGATGATCAGCGGAAGCGCGTATTTCTGCGCCAGCATGAACGACGGAAAATATTTCCCGTTGAACATTTCGAACGACGTTGTTAGCATGACAAGAACCGTGATCGAGCAGATCACAACGTACAATCCGGCGGTGATCTTTGAATTTGTCGTCATATTATTCGCTTTCTTTTCGTAAATTTCATCAATCATTATGCTAAAAGCAATCTTCTTGCCGAAAGAACGCCCATGAAAAAAACATTCTTCATACTTCTTCTTGTTCAGCAGCTCTTTTCCCAATACACAATAAAATCACCATACCTGCAAACACCCGAGAAAACATTCGGGTACGTTGACAGCTGCGCAAAGTTCTGGATGAAAGCGTACGATCCGGTGAACGGCGGATTCAACGTCAACATCAACCGCCAGGGAAATCTCTCCGGTTCCGCGATCAAAAATACGCTGAACCAGTCGCGCGATGCGTACGGACTCACCCGCGCATTTCAAATGACCGGCGATACTGCATATCTGCGGTATGCCCGGTATGCGCTTTCCTTTATGTATAAAAATTCGTGGGACAAATCGTACGGCGGCTGGTATAATGATATCGGAAATACCGGAACGCCATCGAGTCCGTCGGCGGCGAAAACGGCATACTACCAGCATTATGCGGCGCTCGGTATCGCCGCATCGTTTGAAGCAACGCGTGATACGGCAGACTGGAGCTGGCTGATGAAAAGCTACGACTATAACGAGGGAAAATTGTGGGATAAGGATGCCGTGAATTTCGGATACTATGACTATGTTGCCGCGAACGGAACAACTCCAACGGACAAAAGTTTCAACGCAACGGTGGATGCAATAACAACGCACGTGCTTCACCTGTATCTGCTGACCGGCGAACAAAAATATAAAACACGCCTGCTGGAACTTGCCGACAACATGATCAACCATCTGGCTTCTTCCGCAGCATCGCAGCAGATTGGCTTTGCGGAGAAGTACAATGCGGCGTGGCAAATAAAGAGCGGCACCAGCGACGAGACGATGACCATTATGGGTCACGTGCTGAAGACCGGATGGTGTCTTGCGCGGATCTATCAATTGGAAAAAAATCCGTTGTATCTTTCCACGGCGGAGAATCTTATCAAGATCGTTCTGGACAAAGGATACGATCATCAGAACGGCGGACCATACAAGGATTACAACCGTGTGACCGGACAGATGCTGATGTGGGGAATTACCGATACCGCAAAAGCGTGGTGGCAGATGGAACAGGCCATCACCTCCGGATTGATAATGTATCAACTGACCGGAAAAGAACAATATTTGAAAATGGCAGACGAGTCGCTTGATTTCTTCATGAAATATTTTGTGGATCATACATACGGCGAAGTCTATGAGAATACGAACAAATACGGCGGCATGATCGCTGCGTGGGGCACGACCAAAGGAGGAACGGGAAAAGCGGCATATCATTCCATTGAAACCGGTTATTATACCTACCTGTACGGGAAATTACTGGTGAAAAAAGAACCGGCAACGCTCTATTATAGTTTCAGCGCGCTTCAGCAATTACGGCAGATGCGGATGAGACCGATTGGCGTGCCGGACGGCTATTTGAAGATCACTTCGGTAAAAAGAAACGGAACTGCCTACACAAATTTTGATTCAACGAATCTTACGGTTACGCTACCGGCAAATACCGATGGGATATTTTCCGTAACGTATGCGCCGTCCAATATTGCCGTTAGCGTTGCTCGA
>CAJBTU010000278.1 GCA_903958625.1 uncultured Ignavibacteriota bacterium
TACAGAAAATTAAAACAAGAGGTCCGCGCCGAACTGATTAATACCGCCGATGCAGATATTATCCTGGTGGCCTTCGGTTTGTCTGCCCGCATTTGCAACAAGGTAATGGATATTGCCAGGGCCAAGGGGATCAATGTCGGCGTAATTCGCCCGATCACATTGTATCCGTTCCCGACGGAGATCATTGCTTCGTTTGCCGATCCGATGAGGATGTTCCTGACGGTGGAAATGAACGCAGGGCAAATGGTGGAAGATGTCCGTCTGGCCGTAAATGGAAAATGTCCGGTCTATTTCAAAGGAAGAATGGGCGGAATGATTCCCACACCGGAAGAGATCATGCTGGAAGTGGAAGCAATGTCGGAAAAACAACAGAATCTGAACCAATCGGCGGGGTATTTATGAGCATGACAGTAAGCGATCTGATGGAAACCGTCTATCAAAAACCGGCGACGCTGACAGACACACCAATGCATTACTGCCCCGGATGCGGTCACGGCGTTGTCCATAAGGTCTTGATGGAAGTGATTGAAGAAATGGGAATTGCCGAACAGACCATTGGCGTTGCGCCGGTGGGATGCTCCGTCTTTGCCTATCATTACATGAACGTGGATATGCAGGCAGCGCCGCATGGAAGAGCAAGCGCGGTAGCGACCGGCGTACGAAGAGTTCTTCCGGAAAAATATGTCTATTCCTATCAGGGCGACGGCGATCTGGCGGCGATTGGAACCGGCGAAACGATTCACACGGTGAACCGCGGTGAGAATATTCTGATGGTGTTTGTAAATAATGGTATCTATGGAATGACCGGCGGCCAGATGGCGCCGACATCCTTATGCGGAATGATCACATCGACATCGCCGTACGGAAGGGATGAACATGTTATGGGCTATCCGTTGAAGATAACGGAAATGATTGCACAACTGCCGGGAGCATATTATGTTGCCAGGCATGCCGTGCACACGCCGACAGCGGTACGAAAACTGAAGAAAGCATTCAAAGCATCGTTCGAAATTCAGAAACAAAAAAAAGGAACATGTTTCATCGAGGTGGTCTCCAACTGTCCATCGGGATGGAAGATGACACCGGTGGAAGCGAATGAGTGGATGGAAAAGAACATGTTCCCGTTTTACCCGCTGGGCGATATTAAAGTTCCCGTTTCAATGAAATGATAAGGAAAAATAGTATGGTACAAAATCAGGAAATTATCATTGCAGGATTCGGCGGACAAGGTGTCCTCTCGATGGGACAGATCATTTCCTACTCTGCAATGAAAGAGGGAAAAGAGGTCAGCTGGATGCCTGCGTACGGACCGGAGATGCGCGGCGGTACGGCGAATTGCATTGTCATCGTTTCACCGAAAAAGGTCAGTTCACCGATCGTCACCATGTTCGATTCGGCGATACTGCTGAATCAGCCGTCGCTCGACAAGTTCGATGCAAAAGTGAAACCGGGCGGATTACTGTTATGCGAACAATCCACGATCATTACGCCGAGCGTCCGTACGGATATCGAGATATTAATGGTTCCGGCAACCGCCGAGGCAGTGAAGATGGGAAAGAAGCAGGTCGCGAACATGATCCTTCTGGGAGCATTTCTGGAACGACGCCCGATCGTCAGCATTTCCAATATTCTTCTTGCGTTGAAGGAAGTACTTCCGGAACGGCACCATCATCTTATCCCGTTGAACGAGGAGGCATTATATGCCGGGCAGCGTTTTGCATCTTCCCATATGCAGTCCGTACAAAAAGAGGAGGTCGTATGAAACTCAACGATTTTTATTGCGAGCACAACTGCAGAAACACCTGTAATGCATTGACGAAGGCTCTCCAATTGGAATCAGAGATCGTCCGTTTGTCCGAAGAGACACTGCAGCAATGCGATGATGACAGCATCAAAGAATTCATGACCGAGCTGGCGGAGAACAGCAGCGAACGGATCATGGGCATTATGCAGAAACTGAATGAGATCCGCGCACGTGTTCACATTCTGGACGGCATCGCCGATAGTTTTGAACCTCATACTCCGCCGTCAACCAAGATCCATTGATCGATTCAGACATAGAAATTGCAGGAAACCGGCTTAGACCGGTTTCTCTGTTTTAAATATCTTCTGTGCCGGGAGAACATATTGACCGGTTCCGGTGTTATACGGGTGAAAGGATCGCAGATACATGAACCGTAAAAATATCATTATAGGGTTACTGCTTGCCGGCCTGATGGCCGTGGTGTATTTTGCCGCATTTGCGGAAAAACCGCTTGCCAGCATGATCCAAAAAAGAAAATCTCCCCCCACAGAGAAGGATGCCACAATGAAACCGATCGCCGAGTATTTGAAGGATGTCTATACGAAAGGAATGCCCAAGGTTGTTAAGAGCGAAGAAGAATGGAAAAAAATTCTTTCTCCGGAAACGTATGCCGTTGCCCGCGAGGCAGGGACGGAAAGGGCATTCTGCGGCGCATTTTATGATCACAAAAAAGAGGGGATCTATCTCTGTGTCTGCTGTGACCTGCCGCTCTTTGCTTCGAATGCAAAGTTCGATTCGGGAACGGGATGGCCCAGTTTCTTCCAACCGGTAAGGAAAGATCATGTTGAGGAAAAGACCGATCTGAGTTTCGGCATGCGGCGTGTTGAAGTGAACTGTGCGCGATGCGATGCCCATCTGGGACACGTATTCGACGACGGTCCGCGGCCCACGGGATTGCGGTATTGCATGAACTCCGAATCGTTGAAATTTATTCCCGGCGAGATTCCTGCAAAATTCTGATAACAGAAAAGCCGGCGATCGCCGGCTTTTCTGTTATTCTCTGCCGCGGAGAAAACTCCGGCGGCTTGTATTTCATTTCTTGAACGGCACTCAGTAACTATACGCCTCGCGTTGATGGAAGATCGGGAATTGTTTTGTCCGCTGCGTGTAATATGATTCCTGCAAGAACGGGAATGTGAGCGGATCAGAATTTCCATCATAGAACGTCACTCCGAGAGAAGAAAATTTTCCGATATAGGTTGTCCATGTTACCGGAAATGCGCGTTGAACAGTTGCGTCAAGATTGTAATGAACATCAATATGTTTCATATCGCCGGAACGAAAGACAATTGGTCTGGAAGAGGTGATGCCTGAATCAACGATGAGATCATAGGTATATGATGAGTGATTGTTCGGCTGCAATGTCATGGAATAGCCGTA
>CAJBTU010000279.1 GCA_903958625.1 uncultured Ignavibacteriota bacterium
AAAAAAACCTCTTTCATGCGTTCGCGATCGAGAGGTTAACGGGTGTACTCCTTACGTCATTTCTCCGCCGGGCTGCAGAGATCCGGCACCGCAGTAAGGTAGGGAAAAGTACACAATGCTTCAATGCATTGCCGCAAAACCACCGAAGAAAGACCGCTGCCGGGAACTTTATTTTTTTTGTTTGTTCCGTAGTCTTTCAACTTGTTCTGGATAGAGTTTCTCAACACAGTCGGGACAAACACCATGGGAAAACTGGGCGTTGGAATGGTGCGACACGTAGGATTCGACCTGTTCCCAATATCCTTTATCATCCCTGACCTTTTTACAGTTCGCACAGATCGGGATAATGCCAGACAGTGTTTTCACATCGGCAAGAGCGCTTTGCAGCGCAGCGATCATACGCTCGCGTTCTACTTCTGCAAATTTCTCCTGTGTAATATCGGTGTGAGTGCCGAACATCATCAGCGGTTTCCCCTCTTTGGTCCTGGTGATAACGCGGCCGCGGTCCTGTATCCAAACCCAGCTGCCGTCTTTATGTTTCATTCTGCATTCGCATTTGTAATAGAGTCGCTCCCCTTTAAAATGCTGCTCCAGAAATATTTTGGATCTCTTCAGATCGTCGGGATGAACAAGCGTTTCCCACGTTTGTATACTTACAGGAAACAACTCTTCCGGCAAATAACCGATCATTTCAAAATATTTATTGTTAAAAATTGTTTCTCCGGTTTGGATGTTCCATTCCCAGGTGCCGACGTTGGTCCCTTCAATAATCCCTTGCAGCCGCAAGCGTTCATTCTTTAACATCGCTTCAGCATTCTTGCGCTCGGTAACATCAATATTAACACCTTTTAATGCAACGACTGAGTCATTTTTAATGATCGGAACGATGTTGAATTGGAACCACTTTATCGATCCGTCGGGAAAGGTTATCCGCATTTCAGAGATTGTGGGCAGCTTGTTCCTTGTTAAACGTATAAACGCCTCTTCAACGATATGCAGATCATCCGGATGAACTCTGCTTTTGAAATAATCAAACGATGGTTCTATTTCATACGGCTTTACTCCATACAGGAAATAACAATTTTTTGACCATGTTACTTTGTGATTCGTCAAATCCAAATCCCAACTTCCCAGTTTAGTGATTTTCTGAGCATAATTTAATGAAGATTCACTTTCCCTTAATGCGTCTTCCGCCCGTTTTCGTTCAGTCACGTCCGAGACGGTAACTAAACATTCTTCGCTGTTCTCCGTGATCGCGCCGGTCAACTGAACAAGCATAAGTTCTTTGTTCTCCCGTATCAGAGTCACTACGCTCGATTGGTTTGGCTCGCCGCAGAATACTTTTTCAAGGAACGCGTTGAACGCCGGCTTGGTATCCTCGGAAACAAAAAAACCAAACCGTGAATGTTTTAATTGCGCGCGTTCTTTTCCAAGCATTTTTGCGCTGGCAAGATTCAGCTGAAGTATTTCCCCTTCTTTGGAAAGGGTAAAATAGCCCATTGGAGCAAAATCGTACAATTTGGCATACTTTTCTGCGGCATCATCAGCCCGCTGTTTTGCAAGCTTCAGTTCTTCATTCTGCAGTTCCAGCTCGATCTGATACACTTCAAGTTCTGAAACAAGTTTTATTAAATCGGTCTCTGGATTATTTTGGGAGGGTATTTCTGTTTTCGTTTTCAGCAGTTCTTCTGCCTTTGCACGAAGGCGCGCAAATTGTGATTGGTGATCCGTCTTTTTCATGGCTGCTCCCTATAAAACAAAAAACCTCTTTCAGGCGTTCGAGAGAATAACGAGGTATTGAAATTGTCGATTTCCCGCCGGGATGGAGATATCCGGCATTGCGATAAGGTAGGAAAAAGTGTGCAATGCTTCAATGTACTATAGAGAACCCCCCGAAAAAGGCGTACTGCCGAAATGCTTATTTTTTAGGGCTATTCCGTAATCTCTCGGCTTGTTCGGGATAGAATTTCTCAACACAGGATGGACAAATACCATGAGAAAACTGAGCGTTGGTATGGTGAGACACGTAAGCCTCAACCTGCTCCCAATATCCTTTATCATCCCTGATCTTTTTGCAGCCTGCACAGATCGGGATAATGCCGGACAATGTTTTCACTTCGGTCAGTGCGCTTTGCAGCTCGGTGATCAATCGTTCACGTTCTTCTTCACCTTGTTTGCGTTTTGTGATATCCCGGATAATTCCGGTAAAATATTTTCCGGAAGCAGCTTCCCATTCGGCCAATGACAATTCAATAGGAAATTCATTTCCGTTTTTATGTAATCCGGTCAATTCTATTGTTTTACCGATAACATGATGGTCGCCTCCCCGTTCTATTCGCTTCATACCATTGATATGCTGTTCAACGAAGCGCGGCGGAATTATTGTGATCAATTCTTTACCGGTAATTTCTTCTTTGGTATAACCAAAAATATTTTCTGCGGCACGATTCCAGCCCAATATGATACCTTTGCCGGAAGAGGTAATAATAGCGGCGTTCGCTGATTGAGCAACTGAACGAAAATGTTCTTCGCTCTCCCGCAGCACCTCCTTTGCCAGTGTGCGTTCGGCAAGAAGAACTGTGAGCGGCTTAAACATAAAAAAATAGAGTGCGGGGAAGATTAAACATGAGAGCAGAACTACGTCAAGCACTATGGTGCGCCACACCGGCTGCGGCGGCATCTCTGCAAGAATCAACATAACAACGATTTCACTCATTGCGATTGAACCCAAGAAGATCAGGAAAAACCGAACGAGTGAATCAATGGTTGTAAAACGATTTAGGATATTCATGGTAATACTAATGCCATTTCAATATAAAAAGATTGTAAATTAATTAAGGAGACATCTGAAAAATCTCACATCAATGTCACGATGACAAAGCAACAGTCATTCTGAAGGAGCGAAGCGACTGAAGAATCCAGAAACTGGATCCTTCACTTGCCCCTTTGGGGCTTCGTTCAGTCTACGACTCGTCTACGACCCGTAGGGTAGAGGATGACAATGGACAACTAATTATTCAGATGTCTCTTCAATTCTTCTTCGCAAGGGGTAAGAGTATATTTACGCTAGTTCCATTATGTTCTTTGCTGTCAATGGAAAGCTTTCCGCCGTGAAGTTCTGCCAGTGTTGACGCAATCGAGAGGCCAAGGCCTGCTCCCTGCTGTTCGTAAAATCCCCGCTCGAATTGCCGGAATCCGGATATATTTTTGACTTGTTCCTCCGACATCCCGCGACCCATATCGCGTACGGTAATGCAGAGATCGGATCCGCGCTCTTCACTTGTTAGCTGCACGGGTGTTCCCGGTTCTGAAAACTTCAACGCATTATCAATAATCTCTTCCAGAATCTTTGTCAGATAGGATGATGATATCTGAACGGATGATTCCCCGGCGGCAACACGTAACGCGTCCGGACGCTCATGTTTTGATGATTGCTTTTCCGTAACATTCCGGATGACCTCAATCAGCGTTGTCGATTCCTGGCGCATCGCCGCGATCTTCTGCTGATCGTTCATCCATAACTGCATTTGACCGAACAACACCATGTTCTCCAGCAGATGGTGAAGCCGCTTTCCGGACCGCAGGATCATTGCACCGATCTCCTTCACTTCCTTCGCCGGCAAGTCATCCTCCTCTACAAGGATCTGGGAAAATCCCAGGATCCCGTTCAGCGGCGTGCGGAATTCGTGCGGAAGGGAATGTACAATGCTTGTTTTTATCTCGTCAAATTGTAATTCAAGATACTTCTGCATCTTTTGTTTTTTCATTAACCGCGTAGCGACAGCGGTCAAAAGGTCTTCGGCGGAGAATGGTTTTGTCAGATAATCATCCGCACCCAGTTGCATTCCTTTGCGGATATCGCCCGGACCGTTGTTTCCCGTTAAAAAAATGAACGGGATTCCCGAAAATTTCGGCTCTTCCTTTAAGGTCTTCAGCAACGTATGGCCGTCCATGTTCGGCATATTCACGTCGCACAGTATAAGGTCCGGCTTGTGCGTCTTCGCCGCCGCCAATCCGTCGAGTCCGTTCGTTGATTCCAGCACTTCATACCCCACCGATTCCAGGGCCAGCGATATAATTGCGAGATAATCCTGTTCGTCATCGATAACAAGAATTTTTTGCGGTTCTGATGATTTTTTCATGGGTATGAATTCCTCTTCAAGTGCTTTTTTGCACCACAATTATTTGGTAACCGATGTTACGCAAATGAAAAAAAATGTTCATGCTGAGCAAGGCGCGGTTATCAATTTTGAGGCCGCCCACCGGAACAAAACACGAAGGATTTGCTCAGCGCGACCATCTTTTCCGCGCTGCGCCGAAGCATTGTTATCCGATTCTTAACATTTTGCGTACCATCACTTGGTAATGACTTTACGAATAGAATCAATCGAAGAGTGATTGATATTGTGCCAGATCAATGTATCGGTATTTCGTGATACATCAATAAACAATATCGTAAATCTCATTCCAAAAGGCGAAGAAAATTTACTTATGATCGAGGACACAGTGCCGGGACAGGATTCTTAAAATTTTACCATCTGCCTGGAACTCCACGCTGATAGAAGGAAAACAAACTTTCGCTGTTTCACTTCTATTACTGTGCGATCACTTTTTGCAATGCATCCATCAGTTCCTTGCCGGTAAAAGGCTTACGAAGGAAATGATCAAATATTCTCTCATCATTTTCATCCAAAGTTTCGGTCATGAGACCGCTCATGCCAACAATCCTGATATTGGGGTCGATTTTCCGGATGGCTGCACCGGCGGTCTTTCCACCCATCACCGGCATCATCATGTCCATTAGCACAACGGTACATTTCATTCCTTTTTGGATGAACTTCGAAATGCATTCTGCACCATTGTTTGCCGTGATGACGTCATAATTATAGAAACGAAGTGTTTCTTCGCAGATCTGCTGAATAGCGACTTCATCGTCAACCACGAGTATGCTTTCTTTATTTCCTTGGGGAATGCTTTCGGGCAGAGAGGGAACTGTTGTTGTAGCAACTTCGGATGAAGCGGGGATGTAAATCTGGAACACGGTTCCTTCGCCGACGATCGAATTCATGGAGATAAATCCGTGATGATGCTTTACAATAGTATAGACGGTAGAAAGACCGAGGCCTGTTCCTTGTCCGGGTGCTTTTGTTGTGAAGAACGGATCGAAAATTTTTTGCTGAATATCCGGCGGCATGCCCGTTCCGGTGTCGCGGACTTCGATCTCCAGATACCGGCCGCTTCGGGCATCGTCATAACGTTGGGCCAATGATTCATCAATGACGATATTCTTGACATTCACTGTCAGACGCCCGCCGTGCGGCATGGCATCGCGCGCATTTACACAGAGATTCAATAGAATCTGATGGATCTGTGTCGGATCGGCATTGATGGTCCAGAGGTCTTTCGGAAGATAGCTTTGAATATCGATATCCTTCGGGAATGTCTGCTTGATCACATCTTCAACCTCTTTCACGATATGACGTACCTGGATCAATATCGGAGTGCTGTCCGATCCCCTGGCAAATGCCAGTACTTGCGCCACAATATTCTTTCCCCGGATCGAGGCTGACTCGATCGTATCGATCAGATTCTGCATCGAGGCATCGTTCAACTTCATCCGTAACACCTGAATAGAGAGTAAAATGGGTCCAAGAATATTGTTTAAGTCGTGGGCGATGCCGCCGGCTAGTGTGCCGATGCTTTCCAGACGCTGTGCCCGCAGCAGTTGTGACTGCAGTCCTTTCCTTTCTGTGATCTCATCCTTCACGGCGATAAAATTGATGATTGTTCCTTCATCATTTTTTACCGGGGCAATAATGACGGATTCCCAATACAGAGAGCCGTCTTTTTTTCTATTATGAAATTCACCGCTCCATTCTTTACCTGCGGTGATCGTTTTCCATAGGTTACCATAAACATCATTTGTTGTATGGCCGGATTTCAAAACCGACGGTTTTTTTCCAATAACCTCTTCTTTGGAATATCCGGATGTTTGAGTGAATGCCGTATTAACATATTCGATAATGCCACTGATGTCGGTAATGACAATACTTGCCGATGTCTGCTCGATTGCTTTTGATAATTGCTGGATCTTTGCATCTTTACGCTTTCGTTCGGTAATGTTCCGGTGAAGCCACATCCGGCCTTTATTGATCCCGTTCACCACCAACGGTATGAAATCAACAAGATACGTGTCGCCATTCCGCATGATCACTTCATCATCAACGAATGACTTGTTCTCCGCAACGATTGCGGTGATCCGCGCAAGAATTTTTTTTGGATCGGCATATGCCGGAAGAATGAGCGGAATAAATTCCTCCGCTGTAAGACCGATCCACTTATTCGGTTCCGGCTGAAGTCCGAATTGTTCACAGAAGGCATTGTTGATGAATTCTATCCGGTTTTCATTATCGACAACCAGCACGCCGTATTGAAGTGCGGACAACATAATCTGTAACCTGTTTGTCAATGTTTGAGTGGCCAGGTCAGCTTTTTTCCTGTCGGTAATATCTATGGTGAAGCCGGCAAGGTACCGCGGTTTCCCTTCGATCGAGATGGGAAATTTTATTGTTGTATAGCAACGGTCATTCATTTCCTCATCAACCTTGATCAATTCGCCGTTCTGTAATATCCTTTTATCGTCTTCCACTATATTTCTGGCCAGCTCAGACGGGAACAATTCATCCATGGATTTTCCAAGAATGTTGTGAAGTGGCATCTTCAGCATCTGTTCAAAATTACGGCTGAGTTTCAAAGGGCGGATATTCTCATCTTTAAAGAAAATGTAGACCGGAGAGTTTTCCAGCAATTGTTCAAAGATCATTTCGTTCTCGCGAATCTGAGCATCTGCTTTTTTCTGTTCCGTAACATCCTGAATGAATGCGTCAAATTCTCCGGCGTTGACTCGGTACTTTACGCTGACGCGGACATCAAAAACAGATCCGTCTTTGCGGATATGCACTGTCTCGAAGCGGTCCTGACCTCTTTCCAAGACCCTTTGAATGTGTAGCGCCGTTTGTTTTTGCGATTCAACATTCTCCAGATCGGATACGTTCATTTGCAGAAGTTCCTGTTCGCTGTATCCGCTCATGGTGCAATACGTCTGGTTGACCTGAAGAATGCGGCCATGCACATTCAGAATCCAAAAACCGTCAATAGCCGTGTTAATGATAGAATGGAGTTTCCGTTCATTCGCAATCGCACGTTCTTCTAAATTTTTCCGTTCCGTGATATCGTTGATCGATGTGATAAAATACATAGGTACATTATGCTCGTCACGCTGCAGTACGGAACTGATATCGACCCACACAATGTTTCCATTCTTGTGAAAATACCGTTTTTCCCATCGGGCCGAGTTCATTTTCCCGGCAATGATATCGGCGACAATTGATTGATTGTGTTCAACATCGTCGGGATGAGTAATTGTTTGCCATTTAATTTTTTCCAGTTCTTTCGGAGAATATCCCAGTATCCGGCAATAGGCAGGGTTCATCTGCATGCGTCCGTCCAGCATGGTGATACTGATCCCAATAGAGGAATTATGAAACACATTTTTAAAATTCTCTTCGCTGAGGAGCAGATCCTTTTCTGTCTCCTTCTGCCGGCGCCGGATTTCCGCTTCCTTTAGTTCACGCTCGATTGCTGGTATCAACCGGCGCAGGTTGTCCTTCATGATATAGTCATGTGCTCCGGCTTTCATCACCGTTACGGCGACATCCTCACCGATCGTTCCCGAGATAATGATGAATGGAATGTCGATCCCATCTGTCTGTAAAATCCGGAGTGCCGATAAGCCGTCAAAATGCGGCATGGCGTAATCGCTCAGGATGATATCCCATTGGCGTTCCGTAAGCGCCTTCCTCATCGCCGCCGATGTTTCGACGCATTCATAATCCGGCTCATAACCGCCGCGGCGAAGTTCAAGCAGTATCAACTCCTTATCTGCTTCCGAATCTTCGATCATCAGTATTCGAATTTTAAGTTTCATCAGAGCACCTCTTATGATTGAGAGAGACATAGCAATAGTTTCCTGCTATCCTTCATTCGACGGCAACACGGGTATAACGATTTACAATGTTCTCACGGGAGATTCGTTCATCACCAGCCAGTACAGGCCGATATTGCTTGCCACCTCGACAAATTTTATAAAATCTACCGGTTTCCGGATGAAACTGTTCGCGCCGAGTCCATAACTGTTCAGGATATCCTGTTCTTCATTGGAAGAAGTAAGGACAACGACTGGAACGATTTTTGTTCGTGCGTCAGAGCGGAGCCGTTTTAAAACATCCAGCCCGTCCACCTTCGGCAGTTTCAGATCGAGAATGACCACCGCAGGCAGAACATTCTGTCCGTTGCCGTTGAAGATGCCGCCGCCAAAGAACAAGTCCAGTGCTTCAGCGCCGTCCCTTGCAACAATGATATCATTTAAAATATTGTTCTTTCGAAGAGCCCGTAATGTCAGCGCCTCGTCGTCGGGATTATCTTCTACGAGAAGAATTATTTTTGGGTCTTTCATAATGTTTCCTTTTCTGCATTAAGTGTGAAATAAAATGTTGCCCCAAGATCCACTTTGCCTTTCGCCCATATCGTACCGTAATGACGGTGGATGATGCGCTGCACGGTGGCTAAACCGATTCCCGTACCGGGGAATTCGGTGGTTTGATGCAGACGCTGGAACGGGGTGAATAATTTGCCGATATACTCCATTTCAAAACCGGCGCCGTTATCCCTGACGAAATATGTTTTTGTTCCGTCCTTGGCGGTGATGCCGAATTCGATGTGCGTGACTGGTTTTTTTGAAGTGAATTTCCATGCATTTTCGAGCAGATTTTGGAGCACCATTCTCATGAGCACCGGATCCGCCGTGTCGGTAAGACCGGGTGTGATGATGAATTCTGCGGTACGGTTTGTATCGTTGCTGCGTAGTTCCTCCAAAATTGAATGCACAACGGAGGAGAGGTTGATCGTTACCGCATAGATGGAGGCGCGGCTCACTCGCGAAAGATCGAGCATGTTGTCGATAAGCGAAGCCATTGTTTGTGTTCCGGCCCGAACGCGGCGGAGATATTGTTTTCCCTGCTCGTCCAGCATTGCGTTATAGTCTTCTAACAGAGCCTGGCTAAAACCGTCGATGCTGCGCAGCGGTGCCCGCAGATCGTGTGAAACAGAATAGCTGAAACTTTCTAATTCTTTGTTCGCGACTTCCAATAGCGTGGTCCTTTCCCGAACCCGCTGTTCCAATGTAACATTCAATTGTTGAATCTCCCGTTCCGCTTTTATCCTGTCGGTGAAATCGATGAAACTGATGACGATCTCCGTAAGTTCCTGCTGCTGATTGAAGACAGGGAAGCCATTTACCGACACCCAGACAACATCGTTGGTTGCCGGACGGTTGATGCCCAGCACCCAGTTTGAGAATGGCCGTAGTGTTGTCTGAATATAGTTGACGGGATATTTTTCGAGAGGAAGGGGATTGGAATGTTCATCAAGAAATTTCCATGCCGGATCGATGGCACGCTTTCCCCGCATCTGGTCTTCGCTCAATCCCAGCAATTCAGAGGCTCTGTGGTTGCTCAGTATAATGGATGTATCCGGCGAGTGAACAACGACGGCTGCATCCAGGTTATTCAATAAACTTCTGTACCGGTTCTCGCTTTCGGTAATTGCCAATTCAGATCGCTTACGGTCGGTGATGTCCTTGATCGTGCCGTGCATGTTCAGAATGTTTCCTTGAGGATCAAGTTCAAGCACGCCGAGACCGTGTGCCCATCGTACTGCCCCATCGTAGCGGCGGACGAAACGATATTCTTTATCAAAAAGTTTTTTCTGACCTGATACGATATTATTTAAATAATCATCCATCATCTCCCTGTCGTCGGAATGGATTATTGATTTCCAACCTTCCATGGTCCGCTCGTACGCTGTGTCAATACCGAATACTGTATCAAGCATGGCCGAACTGGTCCAGTTGCCCGTTCTCAAGTCGAAAGCATAATTTCCTAAACCGGCAATGATCTGCGATTCTCTCAGAAGTTTTTCGCTGACGAACAATTCGCGTACCGCCTTTTTGCGGTCGGTGATATCATCCAACGAAACAACCACATGAGGGCGTCCGTACATAACAATGGGTTCGGCACCGACACTCAGCCACACTTCTTCCGGATGTTCATTGCGGATGAGTGTGAGAGGCAATTCTACTCCGCGCAGGTGCCCCCCTTTGGCGATAAGTGTTTCAATGCCTTTGCGCAGCGGACAGATCTTGCAGTGGTCGCCGTATCCGCACCCGCGCGGGTCCGCTGAGTTGTGGAAACATTGCAGAGCTACGCCGGGCCGCTGATGCACAACATGAGATTCAGTCGAGCCGGTTAGTTTTAAAATTGCTGCATTGGCAAGAATAATATTGGTTTGTTCATCAAGCACCAGTTTACCCACCGGGGACGATTCAAAAATTGCATTCAGGTTCATTCTTTCAGTATTCAGGTCTTCCTCGATCTTTTTGCGTCCCATAATGTCCCACGACATTTCCCCCAGTTCTTTAATCACCTTCACATCAGTTTGTGTATAATCATACATTTTGTTCCCCACACCGATGATCGCAACAACGTGATTATTGCGTATGATCGGTACAACCGCTTCACGTACAACTCCGGCGTGACCCTGAGGCAATCCGTGTTTGTTGGGAAGGGAAGCGTAGTCGTTGTGGATGACCGGGCGGCGCTCACGGGCACAGTCCGCCCAGACTCCCGCTTTTTCTAACGGATAATGTGAATCTTCGCCTGCCGCGGTGCAGAATTCATTGCGTGTGCGGGTGGACCATGCCTGCAGTGTAAGTGAATGTTCATCCGGATCGACAAAATGATAAAATCCGATCGGACTTGAGACGAGCGCACTGGCTTCATCCAGCGTTGTCTGCAATATTTCCTTCACGGTGTGCGTCTCCGCATATTCAATGAGTCGGAGCCGGGCGCTGTTCAGATCGCCGCTGATCTTCAATTCGGTAATATCCTGTATGATCGCCAGAAAATATTGAGGATGGTCAGCACTGTCTTTAATGGCGGAAATGGTAACATCGCCCCAAACGATTTGTCCATTCTTATGCAGATACCGTTTTTTTACGCGGGAACTGTTGATCTCATTGTTCTTCAGGGCGATCATGTCGGGTATGCCAATTTGAACGTCGTCGGGGTATGTTATTTCTTTAATCATCTTGCCGATCAATTCATCCGGAGTGTAACCGAGCAGCTCCGAAAAAGCATTATTACACCGGATGAACTTTTGATCGAGCCCGACCATCACGATGCCGACCGGCGAAAGGTCGAATGTCTGGCGGAATTTGACCTCGCTCTCCTGCAGCGCCGTCAAGGCCCGTTTCCGTTCGGTGATGTCGTGTCCCTGCGCAATGGTGGCAATAATTTTATGCGATTGTTCGTCGACGATGTTTGCCGAATTCCACAATAGGGTTCGCACATCCCCGTCGGTATTCTGTATTTCGATTTCTACGCTATTCCATCGTTCCCCGGCGGATGTCCTGCCAATCAACTGAAGGCTTGAACCAATCTTGTCGCGGGGGAAGAGCATATCGATTTGTTTTTCACTCACATCTTCAATGTTGTATCCGCTCAATACCTGGAAGGCATGATTGAATTGTATAATTCTCAACGCTTCATCCCACACGATAATGGGAGCATTGGCATAATCAAAAAGATTCTGAAAATATTGTGTTTTCTCTTGCAGTTGTTCGTTGAGCCGGCGGCGTTTTGTTTCCGACTCATAAAGAATTCGATAGTGTTCTGCGCGCTGAGAACGCCAGATAAGACCGATGACCGAGATCGAAATGAGGATCAAAAGAAGAACCACCGTTATCACAATTTTGATCTCGGATTGCAGCGGAGCGAATAATTCATCCTTATCAATTTTTGCGATCATGTACCAGGATGAGCGGCTTACTTTACGGACCGCCGAGATGACCGGAACGTGCCGATAATCGATCCCATCATAGATCCCTTCCCCTTTGTTGACGGCGGAAACGGCCGGCATCATTGTATCGGCAAGGGAAACCTTCAACCTGAGAGCAGCCTTTGCCTGGTGACGAAGACCGGAAAGGAACAAAACACTATCTCCCTCCTTACGGATGATCAGCGTTTCGAAGGTCTTGCTGAAATATGGCTGTGTATTGAGCAAAGGATATAAATATGACTTCGGATCGATACGTGCGGCAATAACGGCGATAACATTAACACCTATTCCGCGTTCCTGAAGAATGGGAATTATAAGGTCCATATGGATTGCGTCCGGACCGTTAATTGTATGGAGGTCGGAAAGAAAAACATTTTTTCCGGAAATAGCTTCCGAAACGATCGCCGGCAGCATTTCGCACGTTTGGTCCGCCGGTTGTTTTGCATACAGCATTTTTCCGCGGGCATCATAGAGCACGATGGACGAATACAGATTTGATTCATTCATGATGTCGAACCAGCGTTGAAGCATCTCCTGTTGGTTTTTGTCATTTGGGGATTGCATGAACGATTGAATATGATGCGTGATCATTGGATTGCGTGCGATCATGGTCCCGTCGCCCAGCCGTTCATTTCTCCAATTGACGATCTCCGTTACCTTCATATCAGCGACGGCAGAAAGTTCGTTCTGCTTCAATGCAATGATGTTGTTCTGCTGGTATTGATAATAGAGAAAGGCCGTTCCAATAATTACAACGGTTGAGACAATGAATGATACCAACACGCCTCGAGGGAAACGATGAAATAAATCGTGTGTATTCATAACACACTCCTTATTTTGTTTTATTTTTTAATCGCGGTCTGAGACGCGAAGGCCGCATTTTGTAAACGGGCAAGGAAAGGAATCGTTATGACTAAACGATCGATGCGAGTTTGGTATTCTGGAGGTTTCCTGATTGAATATAACCAATAAATAGGAGAAAGAAATACCGGGTTAAAAGAGTTTAAGAACGAAAAGACCGTTCATGCCTCATAAAAAAATGCACGTTGACGGATCATTTGAAAATACATTCTCTACAGAAAATTCAAAGGGGAAAGGGCTTCCATGAAATCTGGTGCATGGAATTGGTAGATTGGCGTAATAAGAGGAGAATATTTTTTTGAACGAATGATTTTTCAGCGAGGCTGCACAATATCAGTTGCTGCCGGAAACGACGCCTTCCAGCATGGTAACGATCTCTTCAAATTTATACGGCTTGTTGATGATCTCGATAATGCCGTTCTTCATCAATTGGGAGCGGATGGAACGGTCGAGATATCCCGAAGAGATGACCACCTTTACGTCCGGTTTGATCTTTTTCAATTCTTCGAACATCTCTTCGCCGTTCATGTTGGGCATGCCGAGATCGGAGATGACAAGATCGATTGACGAACAATGTTCCCGGTACAATGCCACGGCCGCAAATCCGTCGGCCGCTGCATAAACGCGGCATCCGATCTCTTCAAGAAATTCTGTGATCAGCTGCCGCAGCACCTTTTCATCGTCCACAACAAGTATCGTCTTGCCGTGCAGCGAGCTGAATTCCTGCTGAACCGTCAGTTCTGTATCGGCCGGGATGACGGCGGGGAAGTATAATGTAAAGGTCGTTCCGACATCCTTCTTTGAAGTGACATCGATGAAACCGTTGTGACTTCGAACGATGCCGTCAACGATCGACAATCCTAATCCGGTTCCTTTCCCTTTTTCCTTCGTCGTGAAGAACGGATCGAAGATCTTCTGCATGATGTCCTGATCGATCCCCGGACCGGTATCGCTGATGGCAAGACTCACATAATTTCCGGCAGGGACCAGAGGATACTTTTCGGTCAGGAAGGATGAATTGACCATTCGTTCGGTGATGACCAGCGTTCCGTGTTCGCCCATGGCATCCCGTGCATTAATACAAAGATTGATGATGACCTGATGGATGTGTCCCTTATCGCAATTGATATAACCGTGTTCGCCTTCGGTTTTGGCAACGATCGTAATGGTCCTCGGGATGAAATGCTGCAGCATGGTCTTCAGTTCTTCAATGATGCTCGACAGCAATATCGGCTGCAGTTTCAGTTCGGAGCTGCGGGAGAATAGCAGCATTTGTTTCGAGATCGAGCCGCCGCGGTGGGCAACTTCAATAATGCTGTCGATGTACTTCTTCGACTTTGGATCGTGTTCAAGGTTTTTCTTCAGCAGTTCTGCGTTGCCAAGGATCATTGCCAGCAAATTATTGAAATCGTGTGCAATGCCTCCGGCAAGCGTGCCTAAGCTTTCCAGTTTTTGCGATTGGATCAATTGGCGCCGCACGTTTGTTTGCGCGGTGATGTCTTCGACGATGGCAATGACACTGTCAACATTTTTTCCCTTGGTGATGACCGGACGGGTGATAAGACGGATCGTATATTCATTTCCCGTTTTTGGAGATGTATAATCGCCTTCGTAAAAACCCGGAGTACCGTTCAAAGAATCCGAGATCGTTTGAGGAATTTGCGGATGGCTGATCTGATCAAGGATCGGCGCGGAGTATCCGTTGTTCCGCGATAAGCCGAAGATCTCCGTAACAATGGTGTTGGCATTCAGCACAACGCCGTTGCGGTCAAGATGTGCGATGCCGAGAGGAGATTGTGTAAAGAGCAGGCGGTACCGTTCTTCGCTTTCCAGCAGCGTTTCATCGGCCCGTTTTTGCTCCGTCACATCGCGCGATACACCCACAAGTCCGAGCAGTTCTTTCCTGTCGTTGTGCAGCACGGATGCGGCAAGGATACTGGTGAATACCTCGCCGTTTTTTTTCCGGTTGTGAATTTCTCTTCGCACATTCCCGGAATCCAATGTTGTGCGGTGGACCCAGTTCCCTTCATCCGTGTCGGCGTACAGCATGCTGATATTTTTCCCGACCACTTCTTCTTTTGTATATCCGAAAGTCCGTTCTGCAGATTCGTTGAACTCAACAATGTTCCGTTCATTATCCACGGTAATGATCATGTCCAGAGAACAATTAATGATGCTCCGGGCATATTGTTCCGAGGCGCGCAATGCCGCTTCGGTGCGCTTATGCTCATTGATCTCGTTCTGAAGTTCGCGGTTGATCCTCTCCAGTTCATCGGAGTGCTGCTGCAATAAGAGATGGGACGAACGGAGAGCGTCTTCGGTTTGCTTTATCCGTTCCAGCGCGCGAACGCGCGCGATCAGTTCCTGATTGGTGACCGGCAGTATCACATATCCGTCGGCGCCGGAATCGAGTCCGCGCGACTGATGAAGGCTCTGCACCACCAGGCTTGAAACCATAAGGATAAGTATCTGCCCGGTAGCAGGATTAGATTTCAGCTGCTGGCAAACTTCAAGGCCATTGATATCGGGAAGGACAACATCAAGAAGTATCAGATCGGGATTGTATTCCGCGGCAAAACGCAGGCACTCTGTACCGTTTACTGCTTCGATCACTTCATATCCGCTTTTTCGCAGGATCAAGGAATGGATATGCAAACGATCAACGTCGTCATCAACAAGCAATATGGAGGTTACTTTTGTTTCCATCAGAGACATTTGTTTTATCCATCGTTATTCCAACACGCGGGATCATTGCCTCAAACGGCTCCAGGTATATATGATGTGATGCTCGGAACGTATTACGGAGTAATGTATGACCTAAAAAATGCACCGGTTACCAGTCCGGTGCTTTTTTGTGATCCCGCCGCGAATCGAACGCGGAACCTACAGCTTAGAAGGCTGTTGCTCTATCCAATTGAGCTACGGGATCAAGGAATTCTTTAAAAATCCGCATCCATGAGGTAGCCGACAGTCTTTGCGGATGGTTCAACCAGGCCGCGAAGACTGTCATTCAGGGACCGTAAATTCTGGACCAAATATACAAAAATCGAAAAAGGTTTCAAAATATGAATATTTTTCTCTACGAATGATTCGGCAGTCTGGTTAAGCAAAAACTATATTGACGGACCTGTCGCCGCAGGTTGACTTAAAGGACAAAAAGATTTACTTTCTATGGGTTGAACGTAGATCCAGCGGCCCTCGAAAGCACTTCCATACTGCTGTAGCCGGTGGAATTTCAACATTATGGTTCATTCTGTGATGTTTGTTTAGGGGTGGATCTTTGGCCATAAGCTTTACATCGGCTGATGACAAGCGATGAAATGTTGAGATATCTTCAGACGGCGACGCATCGGATCAGCGAAGAAGGTATTTTCTGTAAACATATATTTGCATCGAAAGAGAGAATTCGGAATACAGGGTATTAAAGTATTTTCGAGGTGAGCGGGAAAAACACAATATTTTTTCATCAGCACTTTCATACGCCCATGACTATAAAAAAAGAAGAACAAGAAATGAAACGCGTTCTTGTCGTTGAAGACAACAAGGATATTGCCATGCTCGTTGAACGACGACTGTCGCGCCAATTTTCCGTTGATATTGCCGTGAATGGTGAAGATGCTTCCGTTAGTATCAACGAAAATCCGTACGATCTTGTTATTCTCGATCTATCACTGCCGAAAAAATCCGGATTCGATGTATTGAAAGATATGCGAAAAAAATCCTCGTATCCTCCCGTCTTGATCCTTTCGGGATTGAATGCCGTTGAGGATAAGGTGAAGGGATTGAAACTTGGGGCTGACGATTATCTTGCCAAACCGTTCGACATTAAAGAACTTATTGCCCGCATCGATGCGTTGATGCGCCGCGTTCCGTCTGCGCAGGAGATTGTAAAACTTGCTGCAGTGGACCTTGAAATGGATATTGTTTCACGCAAAGTTACACGCGGCGGAACCGACATCACGCTAAGTCCTCGTGAATTTGCCCTGCTCGAATACCTTCTCCGGAAAAAGGACAAGGTTGTTTCCCGAAAAGAAATTGCCGAAGAAGTATGGGGGCATAAGTTCGACGCGGGTACAAACTTTGTTGATGTCTATATCAATTATCTGCGTAAATCCGTCGATAAGGATTTTCCGCGCAAATTGATCCACACGGTATACGGACAAGGATTCATTCTGAAAACAGAAGAATAATTTTCACGCGTGGTCAAATTTACTTCCGCAGCACCATTTCACAAGAACATCCTTCTGTGGTATGCCAGTAACCGGCGTCATTTACCGTGGCGAAAAACCCGTCAGCCGTACCGCATTCTTCTTTCCGAGATCATGTCGCAGCAAACGCAGGTAAGCCGTGTTGCGCAATTTTACAGGGACTGGATAAAAATATTCCCATCTTTTTCTTCCGTTGCGAATGCTTCCGCCGCCGATATTCTCCGCGCATGGTCAGGATTGGGGTATAACAGCCGCGCACTCCGTTTCCACCGGCTTTCAAAAATTGTTGCGGAGGAATACCGGTCACGTCTGCCGGAAAGTCTTGATGAACTACAGAGCCTTCCCGGTATCGGACGGTACACCGCACATGCAGTTGTATGTTTTGCATTCGGGAAAAATATTCCTGTTGTTGATGTGAATATCAAGCGAGTGCTTACGCGGTGGACGATGAAGAGCAAAAATGCATCTGAACAACTTAGTGAGAACAGTGCGTGGATTTTTGCGGAAAAATTTCTGCCAAAGAAGAACGCTGTTGAGTGGAATCAAGCGTTGATGGATTTCGGGGCATTGGTCTGCTCTGCACGCAACCCGCGGTGCAGCGAATGTCCCGTTTCGTCATACTGCGCGTCGGCCTTTTCTAAGGCTTTTCTGATAAAGAAAAAGAAGAAGGAATCAGCGGAACCTGCATGGAGGGGAATTCCCCGCCGGCTGTACCGCGGGAAGATCTTGAAATTACTGCATCATCACTCCTGTTCTCCGCGTGAAGTTGCCGCCATGCTTTGGGGCAACCAGTCGGAGCAGGATATTGTTTGGACAGCATCATTAATGGAAAGGATGACCGGCGACGGCCTTCTTACATTCCGTCGCGGCAAATACTCTATCATACAATGAAAAACTACAAGCAGATCGACGAATTGAAGGAATCGTTCAGTGTGAAGCGTGATGCTATACGGCAGCGCCTGAGGGAGTACGGTGAAGTTCCGCAGGAACAATATTTCTATGAACTTTTGTATTGTCTGATGACACCGCAATCGAGCGCAGTGAATGCAGGGAAAGCGCAAAGGGATTTTGAATCAATCGATTTCCGGAATAACGACGCCGATCCTGAACCTATTCTGTTTCAAAAAGATCACTATATCCGTTTCCACAAATCGAAAGCGAAATGGATCGCAGCGATGAAGGAGAATTTTGAAACGATCCTTCAGGTAGCGGTCGGCAACCTCACCGCCGATGAAAAAAGAGAGTGGTTCGTGAAAAATGTGACCGGTTTGAGCTATAAAGAAGCGACCCATTTCCTGCGCAATATCGGAAAGAATGATGGAATGGCGATACTCGACAGGCATATTTTGAAGAATCTGAAATATCACGGTGTGATCCGGTCTCTTCCGTCATCGATGAACAAGAAACGGTATCTTTCCATCGAAAAGAAGTTCCAGGCGTTTGCGGTGCATATTGGTATTTCCGTTGATGAGCTCGACCTTCTTTTTTGGAGCAATGAGGCGGGAGAAATTTTGAAATAGAGCGTAAATCGTTGTACATTACAGAAAAACACTATGGCACAGCAAAGTTCATTCGATATCGTCTCGGAAGTCAATATGCAGGAAGTTGACAACGCTCTTAATCAGGCGCGCAAAGAGGTTCTCACGCGGTATGACTTCAAGGATTCTAAAACATCGATCGATTTCGCCGAAAAGGAAAAAGAGGTCACCATTCACACCGAGGATGAGTTTCGGCTGAAAGCGGTGGTCGATATTCTGCAGAATAAATTCATCAAACGGGGCATTGCGATAAAAACGCTGAAGTACGGAACCGTGGAGACCGCATCGGGCGGCACCATCCGTCAAAAGATCACATTGCAAGTGGGGATCGACAAGGAGAATGCCAAGAAACTTGTGCAGATCATTAAAGAGACGAAAAGAAAAGTGCAGGCTTCCATCATGGAAGATCAGGTGCGCGTGACCGGAAAAGACAAGGACGATCTGCAGGCGATCATTGCATTGCTGCGCGGAACGGATTTTCCGCTATCACTCCAATTCACCAATTACCGCTGATGAAACTATTCCGATATTTCAAACGGTTGCCGTTGATCATGGCGCTGATGTTTGCCGTCTGCTCAGAGATGTTTGCGCAGGACGGTATCACCATCGATTCGCTACAGGTGATGTCATCGAAGCAGAGAGGATTTATTCCGTCAGCGCAGTTCAAATCAGTACAGTTCATTTCGTTGCGTGGCCTTTCGGCATTTGTTGGCGCCGATGTTTTCGAGAATGGCGCGCTGAAAAAACTGGAAGTGAAATACCCCGGCATCAGCATAAAATTTTCAGCGGACAACTCATTTGTTGTTGTTACCGACCTTGGAACAAAGCGACACCGCACTGTTCAATTGGCCGTTCCCGTGCTGTTCGAGCAGGGTACGTATTTTGTACAGCGTGATGAAATTCTTACGTTGTTCCGCTCGATCGCCGATTCATCCTTACGCATCGTTACAACGGAAGCACCGGTTCCCGATACGGTAACCGTGATTCCTTCGATAACGGGATTCTCGCTGGAAGAAAAAAAGAACGGCACATTATTCCGCCTTCATCTTTCGGCAAAAGCAAAAGATTTTACCCGCACGCTTCAGACCGGTGAGTGGATCTATGTGACGCTTCCCGGCGTACAGTGCGATACACTGATGTTTGATACGACTTTTGCGGAAGGGGTCATCCGCCGGGTCAAACCCGTCCAGTCGGAAACCTCGCTTCAGCTTTCCTTCAATCTCCGCGGCT
>CAJBTU010000280.1 GCA_903958625.1 uncultured Ignavibacteriota bacterium
CCGGATCAGCGCGGGTAACTTCAATTGTCTTAAGGATATCATTCATCTGCTTCATCCGAAATATGGATTTATCGCTTTTGGTTTTTTTTCCCATAAGATCATTCGTTGGTTTGTCCCGTTCTTGTTGGTGATCATCTTTTTATCAAGTCTTTTTCTGAGCAGTGATTCTAGAACATTTGCAATTATTTTTGGTATGCAGTTGGTGTTTGCCGGTTTGGGATGTATCGGTCTGGTTCTTGACAGGATGTCGCGTCCGTTGAAACTCTTTACGCTCCCCTATTATTTTTTACTGGCCAATTTAGGTCTGCTGATTGGGTTCTTCCGTTTTCTGCGGGGAACGCAAAAAGCTGCATGGAAGGCGACACGGTAGGAAACAGTGAAACAATTTGAGCGGAAAATAATATTTTTTGATTTCTTTGCGGTCAACCTGGCGTGGATCTGCTATTATCTGCTGCGGGTGGAAAGTCAGATCATCGAGGTACAGGCAAAACCGGATCTGATCCTGCCGATGATGATCATGTATCTGTTTTGGCTGTCGGTCTTTATTTTCTTCGGGCTGTACCGGGCATGGTATGCAAAATCAAGAACCGATGAATTTGCGGCGATCTTCCGTGCGATTTCAGTAGGATGCATCGGACTCTTTTTCGTCATATTTTTTGATGACGAACGGAATGCGACATATTCGGCAAATCGGTCCATTATTTTGATGTATTGGGTGCTGATGCTTTTCTTTGTCGGTGTCGGAAGGATCGGCGTCCGCAGTTTCCGGAAACGGTTATTGATGCGGGGGATCGGACAGAGCGAAACGATTATTGTGGGAACAGGGGCCAAAGCGGTGGAACTGTTCGAATCGGTAAAAAAATATCCGGCACTTGGATACAATGTGATCGGGTTTCTTTCTCTCGACGAAGAAAAAAAATCACTTCCTCTGCCTGTGCTTGGCGGGATCGAAAATATTCCGGAATTGATCCAGAAAAATAGTATCCGAAACATTCTGCTTGCGCTCGATTCACAGCAGCGGGAAACGGTCCTGAGTGTTGTTTCGCTTTCTACCGGATTCGATGTCTCCATCAAAATTATTCCGGATATGTATGATATTATTTCCGGTCAGGCGCGGACGAATCAGATATACGGCTTTCCTCTCATCGAGATCATGCCGCATATCATGCAGCCGTGGGAAGAGAGTGCAAAACGATTGACCGATATTACCGTATCGATCCTGATCTTGACCATCTCTTCCCCAATATGGATCTTTGCTGCGATTGCGATCCGGCTGAATTCTCCCGGACCTCTTGTATATAGTCAGGAGCGTGTCGGATTCAACGGAAAATTATTTTATATGCACAAGTTTCGTTCAATGTACCAGGATGCGGAATCGAGGACCGGTCCGGTCTGGGCAACATCCAACGATCCGCGCATCACATCGGTGGGAAAATTCTTGCGGAAAACACGGCTTGACGAGATTCCGCAGTTCTTTGATGTTGTCCGGGGAGAAATGAGTCTTGTGGGTCCCCGTCCTGAACGTCCTCATTTTGTTGAGATGCTGTCAAAAGAGATTCCTCTCTATAAAAGAAGGCTTTCTGTGAAACCGGGAATTACAGGCTGGGCGCAGATCAAGCAAGGATATGATACATCAATTGAGGATGTGAAATCAAAAGTGCGATACGATCTTTTTTATATTGAAAACATGTCGTTCAGGATGGATATTAAGATCCTGTTAATGACTTTTTATGTCATGATAACCGGTAAAGGTAACTAATGCCAACAGCACTTGTCATTATCCCAACATACAACGAAGCGCAAAACGCAGAAAAGATCGTCACCGAAGTTCTTCAGCAATCCGAGATAGTTGAAGTGCTTATTGTGGATGATAACTCACCCGACGGGACTGCCGACATTGTGAAGAAAATGATGCTTTCGAATTCTCGCATACATTTGCTGCAGCGGGCGCGAAAACTCGGTCTTGGAACGGCATATGTTGCAGGATTCAAATATGCCATCGAGCGAAAGTTCGATTTTATCTTCGAGATGGATGCGGATTTTTCGCATAACCCGAAAGAAATTCCCATTATGCTCGGTAAAATGGATGAATGCGATGTGCTGATCGGCTCGCGTTACATTAAAGGAGTGAATGTCGTAAACTGGCCGATGAAGCGGCTGATCCTGAGCTATTCCGCCAACATCTACACACGCGTGATTACCGGAATGCCTGTACACGATGCAACGGCCGGATTCAAATGCTATAAACGGAAAGTGCTTGAATCGATCAATATCGACGGCTTACGTTCGAATGGATATGCGTTCCAGATCGAAACGAACTTCCTTGCATGGAAAAAAGGATTCACATTACTGGAAATGCCGATCGTTTTTGTCGATCGTCGTGTCGGCGTCTCAAAGATGAATAAAAAGATCGTGTATGAAGCAGCATTTATGGTGTGGAAATTGAAGGCGCGAAGTATATTCAATAAATTATAATTCACTCATCGTACGCTAACAGTTGTTAATATTGATCCTTCCTGATGGACATCTCTGTCATCATTGTTAATTACAACGTCCGCGTTTTCTTGAACAATGCACTTATCTCATTGTTCAAGGCGCTCGAGGGATATTCATCGGAAGTATTTGTTGTCGACAATGCTTCGGATGATGGAAGCGTCGAACTTGTTCAAAAAAAATTCCCCAACGTTCATCTTATTGTCAATTCCTCCAATGTTGGTTTTGCGAAGGCAAACAATCAGGCTCTTTCCCGGTCAACAGGAAAATATCTTCTTCTGATCAATCCTGATACCCTTGTTCAGGAAGATACCTTTGAAAAACTTATCGCCTTTTTTGAAGCACACAACGATGCCGGCATGCTTGGCTGCAAGATCTTGAATCCCGACGGCACGCTGCAGCTTCCCTGCAGAAGAAGTTTCCCGACACCGTGGACTGCATTCACAAAGACATTCGGACTGAGCGCGCTCTTTCCGAAATCAAAACTTTTTGCCCGGTACAATCTTACGTATTTAGATCCGGACAATACGTATGAAGTTGATGCCGTCAGCGGCTCGTTCATGATGATCAACCGGGAAGTGTTTGAGAAGATCGGCGGCCTGGACGAAAAATTTTTTATGTATGGCGAAGATCTGGATTGGTGCTTCCGTGTTCAACAGGCAGGATGGAAGGTGTACTATGTTCCGACAACATCCATCATCCACTACAAAGGGGAGAGCACTAAACGGAGCGACATAGACGAACTTAAAGTATTCTATAATGCGATGCGGTTATTCGTCCGTAAGCACCATACCGGATCACCGGTTTTTGAATGGTTCATCTACTCCGGCATTTATTTTCGCAGAATCCTCGCTAACTCTGCCCGTTTGGTGAAACCGGCTGCTGTTGCGCTACTTGATATGGCGATCGTCACCGGCACGATCCTCATCGGGGAGTATATCCGGAAAAATGCCCTGTTCACTTTTCCCCTTTATGCTTATCCGTGGACATTCATTATCCCGGCATTGATTGTGTTTACTTCGTTGTTGTTATACGGCGTCTATTCCGAGTTTAAGCTTTCCGTTTCCCGTTCATTTGCTGCGGTGTTTACGGCGTTCACGGTGATAGCGGCAATGGTTGCATTCGAAAAGGATTTTGCATTCAGCCGCATGATCATGCTGATCTCCGGAGGTTTGTCGCTGATATTCATACCGGGCTGGCGGCTGCTCTTACGGTTGTTGGGTTTCGGTGAAAAGACATCGCGTACGACATTATTTGGAAGACGAACGCTTATTGTCGGCGCCCAGCAATCCGGACAGGAGATCGTAAAAAAATTACGGGCGAAGGTCGGTGGCGGTTATTCCGTTGTCGGCTTTATCGATGTCAATCGGAAACGTGTCGGTGAAAAGATCCAGGACATCGAGATCCTTGGCAGTATGGAGACGATCGGGAAAGTGATCCAGGATGAGCATATCAGCGAAGTGATCTTTTCTTCCGATGCGGTTTCATATTCAACGATTCTCGATGTTATCGCGAAGAACCGGAATCGTTTCGTCAATTTCAGACTGGTTCCGAATAATCTTGAAGTGATCATCGGCAAGCCGAGCATCGATCAGCTGGATGAGATACCGTTCATTGAGATCGATTATAATATCGGGAAATTGGGAAATCGCTTTGTAAAACGCTGTTTTGACATCCTGTTCAGTCTTTTCTTTTTGATTTCCATTGCCCCTTTTGTATATTTTATTGGTGTTTTTTCAAGGAAACCTGCTGGAGGATTGAGGAAAGCGGTCGACCAATTCCCCGGCGTTCTTTTTGGCTCTATGAGTGTTGTCGGCTATTTTTCCGACTCTCAAAAGAATATCTTTCGGGGGAAGCCGGGCATCACCGGCTTGCTGCATATCCAGAAAGAAAATACATTAAGTGCCGAAGAACGTGAACAGTATGATCTCTATTACGCAAAGAACCAGTCACTGATGTTGGATCTGGAAATAATTGTGAAGACGCTGCAAAAGTGGATCCAAAAAAAGTAAAAAAATATCCGTAATATTTCGGAGAAATTATGGCAAAAGTCGTCCTGGAATTTGAAAAACCGATCTTCGAACTTGAACAAAAGATCGAAGAGATAAAGAATCTTTCCGATAACGTGGATGTTACCGATGAAGTGAAGACCCTCGAGAAGAAAGTGAGTCAATTGAGGGAAAATATTTTCTCAAACCTTACACGCTGGCAGCGCGTTCAGCTGGCACGTCATCCCGAGCGCCCTTACACGCTGGACTATATTCAGCATATGACGACGGATTTCGTAGAATTGCACGGGGATCGTGCCTACGGAGATGATAAAGCGATCGTCGGGGGATTTGCAAAGCTGGGGGGTAAACCGGTGATGATCATCGGACACCAGAAGGGACGGGATACCAAATCGAATTTGTATCGCAATTTCGGAATGCCCAATCCTGAAGGATACCGGAAAGCTCTCCGGTTAATGAAACTTGCAGTGAAATTCAACCGCCCGATCATTACGATGCTGGATACACCCGGCGCCTACCCAGGTCTGGAAGCGGAAGAGCGCGGACAGGCGGAAGCGATTGCGCGCAATCTGTTTGAAATGTCTCACTTTCCTGTTCCAATCATCGTCGTCATCATCGGCGAGGGGGCTTCCGGCGGTGCGTTAGGGATCGGCGTGGGAGACAGAATATTGATGTTGGAGAACACCTGGTATTCTGTTATTGCACCAGAATCCTGTTCATCCATTCTTTGGAAGAGTTGGGAATTCAAAGAACAAGCTGCCGAAGCATTGCGATTGACTCCGCCCGATCTTCTGGAACAAAAAATTGTTGACCGGATCGTTCCGGAACCTCAAGGAGGAGCGCACAGAAACCCACAGCAGGCGGCGATGATCTTGAAAGACACGCTTCTGGAAGAACTTAAAACCTTGGGCAAATTGAAGCCGGAGAAACTTGTTGAACGCAGAATTGAGAAATTCTGTAATATGGGTGCGTGGAATGAGTGAGAAGGGGATCTCGTTCACAACGGATATTCGTGTTCGTTATGCCGAAACGGACGGGATGAAGGTTGTTTACCACGGAAACTATCTGACCTATTTTGAGGAAGCACGAACAAACCTGTTCAGGAATATTGGCGTTGTCTATTCCGAAATAGAAAAATCAGGATTATACCTTGTTGTTGTGGAAGCACACGTACATTATCGCCGATCGGCATTGTATGACGATGTTCTTCATGTGAAAGCGACACTGAAAGAAGTTGCGACATTGAAAATTACAATTGATTACGAGATTACCAGGGATAATAGTACGGAAATTCTTGTCTTTGGGCAGACCGTTCATGCGTTTACCGATGCGAAAACCGGCCGGCCGGTTCGTCCGCCGCAGGAATACATGCAAATAATGAAAACTATTTTTTAATATGATGAAAAAAGAACTCCTCGATATAATCTGCTGTCCGGAATGCAAAGCAGATCTGACCTATGACGAAAAAAAGTCCACACTGACCTGCACGTCGTGCAAAGCGGTCTACGAAGTGAAGGATGGAATACCGATACTACTTCCCAAGAACGATGGAAATTAATTATCTCCACGACAGCCGCATCGGCAGACTCATCGAACAGGCGCTGTTCGAAGATGTCGGTTTCGGCGATATAACCAGCGAATCACTAATTCCCGAAGAACAGCTTGGCAAAGCCGAACTGATAGCAAAAGAGAGCGGAATCATATCCGGTATTGATATTGTGACGCTTGTTTTCAGTTGCGTAGACGGTCAGGTTACGTTTGAACCAAGTGTTCAGGACGGTGCCCTTGTTGAAAAAGGGGTGAGTCTGGGTCAATTACACGGACCGGTGCGGAGTCTCCTGACTGGCGAAAGAGTGGCACTTAATTTTCTTCAGCGCATGTCGGGCATAGCCACACTCACGCATAAATATGTCCATGCAGTTGCCGGAACAAAGGCAAAGATCACCGATACGCGCAAGACCGTTCCCGGTCTTCGTGTGCTCGACAAAAAAGCGGTGCTGGACGGAGGGGGTATTAATCACCGGTTTGCTCTCGACTCGATGGTCTTGATTAAGGATAATCATATTGCAGCGGCCGGCGGTATCACCAATGCGGTTCTGCGGTGCAAGGAATTTCTGAGACAGAATCAGACGGAGATGAAGATCGAAGTTGAAACAACTTCCATCGAACAAGTGAAAGAATTGCTGACCATCGGCGGAATAGACCGTATCATGCTGGACAATTATCCGCTCGACCTGATGAATGAAGCAGTGAAATTGATCAATGGCGCAATTGAAGTAGAAGCATCGGGGGGCGTAACATTGCAGAGCGTCCGGTCGATAGCGGAAACAGGCGTCGATGTTATTTCCGTCGGGGCATTGACGCATTCTCCAAAAGCTTTGGATATTTCCCTGGAATATCTTCCGTAATTTATTTTTCGGCCCCATATTTCGTTGATATTTTTATCAGTGAGGTTTGGGGCTAAATTATTTTCTTATGTTTGAACAAATAAAACGTCTTGGAGCAGATACAGCGATCTACGGCATCAGCACTGTCCTGGCGCGTTTACTGAATTTTGCACTTGTGCCGTTATATGCGAACATCCTGACGACTGCAGAATTTGGAGTTGTTGCCAACGTCTATTCGTATATCGGTTTCATTTTTATTTTTTACAGTTTCGGGATGGAGTCATCCTATTTCCGGTTCGCATCATCCAAAGAGATCGGAGAAGTGAAGGATAATTTCAGTACGCCGTATCTTTCCATCGCATCCGTTTCCGGCGCATACTCCGTACTGATGGTGCTGTTTGCAGCGCCGCTCACCTCAGTGTTTCAGATCGATTCATCGCAGTCAAAAATCCTTCTCTATGCTTCCGGCATCCTCTTCTTTGATGCGATTGTCATGATTCCCTACGCTTCACTCCGGCTGCAGCGGAAAGCGAAGTTCTTTGCCGGCACAAAGATGTTCAATATCGTCCTTACGGTGATTCTGAATGTTTTCACCGTTTATTATCTGCGGTGGGGAATTGAAGGGATTTTTTTCAGCAATCTCGCAGCATCGGTCTGTACGTTCATCCTATTGTTGCCTGGGGTGGTCACGCAGATCAAGTTCTCGTTCCACAAAGGTCTTTTGAAAGAACTGCTCAAATTCGGATTGCCGATCGTTCCCGTTGGTGTCTCCGGTATCCTGCTGCAGCTTGTCGACCGGCCGATTCTGAAATTATTAATGGACGATTCGGCGGTCGGTATTTATCAAGCAAACTACCGCCTTGGAATTTTCATGGCGCTGATCACCGGAATGTTTGAGTTTGCGTGGAGGCCGTTCTTCCTGTCGCACGCAAAAGACCCCAATGCAAAATCGCTTTTTGCCCGAGTGATGACGTATTATCTTGCCATCAGTGCATTCATATTCCTGGCTCTGTCCTTCTTTCTTGAACATATCATCCGTTACAAATTTTTCGACAAAAAATATATTCTCCCCCCGGAATACTGGTCGGGCCTGGAGATAGTACCGCTGGTGCTGCTGAGTTATATCTTTAGCGGAATAGGAACGAATCTTAATGCCGGCATTCAGATCGAAAAGAAAACGAAGTACCTTTTCCCGACGTCACTGTCTGGATCGGTTACAAAAATTGTGCTGACATTTCTTCTTGTGCCGCAGTTCGGTATTATGGGCGCGGCGTATGCTACCCTTATTGGATACCTCATGGTGGAGATATCGCTTTATGTTGTTGTGCAAAAATTCTATTACATCGAATATGAATTTGTCCGGATCGGTAAACTGGTTCTCTCGGTTGCCATTGCTTTTTTCCTGGTGAAGGTCATCGGTGCGGGTATTCTGATGAAGGGTGGAATATTTCTGCTATGGTGTTACAGTCTTTTCCTGATCGGGTTCTTTACCAGGGGAGAACTGCAGAGAGTGAAGAACTTATTCCTGAAAACAACTTGACATCAGCTTTATGAAATCGTATCTTGATTTCAAGAAATATTGATCTTTTCCATACTTTGTGTTGGTGTCCCGGGAATATTCGGGATGAAAATGGGAATTCCGTTCATTCGGAAGCTGACCCGCAACTGTGATTGGTGCCAAACGCGCCATAAGCCAGGAGACCTGCCAATACTGATCTTGATTCACCTTCGTGGAATGAGGTGGCAGAAAGTTTTGAACCTGAAAATTTTTCTTGCCTCATATTGTTTGAGGCATTTTCATTTTAAAGGATCTACATAAGGAGCGAGTATGAATTCAAGCACAAAAATGGTTATTGGAGTTGTGTTGGTTTTGGCCGCGGCGTTTTCCCGGTTAATTCCCCATCCCATGAACTTTGCGCCGATCACGGCTATTGCACTGTTCGGCGGAATGTATTTTGACAAACGAATCGCGCCGATCCTTCCTCTGGCGGCATTGATGATCAGCGACTACTTCCTCGGATTCTATTCGGGGATAGTTTGGGTCTATAGCGGTTTTCTTATCGTTACGCTTTTGGGCATGATGGCTTCGTCAAGAAAATCTGTCGGCATAACGGCCGGTTCCACAGTGGCCGGTTCGGTCCTGTTCTTTATTGTCACGAATTTTGGCGTTTGGCAAAGCGGTACATTCTACCCGATGACAATGGGTGGATTGGTCGAATGTTATGTTGCTGCTGTTCCTTTCTTCCGGAATGCGCTGCTTGGCGATCTTTTTTATGTGACGGTTCTTTTTGGTACGTATGAATTGGCGATGAAATATCTGCCGGACACTTCGGCGCAAAAAGTATAATTCGCATCTGTTCATCGTTTGAATGAACAGCACATGTTCTTTTTCATAACAATGTCGGTGCCCCGGTAACGCTATCGGGGTGAAAATGGGAATCTCGTGGATCATTCATTGATCAATCGAGAGCTGACCCGCAACTGTAATTGGCGCCAAAAGCGTCATAAGCCAGGAGACCTGCCGCCATATTATTCAATACTCCTTCGAGGACTGAGGATGGATTGAGAAATTATTTTTGTCATCATTATTTCTTGGCCCAATTTTCATTTTTGAAGATTGGGCTTTTTTTTTGTGC
>CAJBTU010000281.1 GCA_903958625.1 uncultured Ignavibacteriota bacterium
ATCTTTATTTTTCAGGGAAGAAGTGATTCACATCGTGGAATAAGAGATGAATTTGTCTGCAACATTATTAGAAATTGCATACCTACGAATTCTCGTAGGTTGACAGAGCGTTATTAAAAAAGTACATTTGCGTCATATAGTAACTCTGTTCGTCGGCTCATGCCGCGAATTGGACTCCGGGAACTAAAGTCCACCCTCGTTTCTTCCCCCTTTCCATCCATCGGCAGAGCCGGTAAATCAAACCCCGTAATATCAATGGGGAGTGCCGACTCACTCTCGGTTACAGTCGTTGTCAACGTATTTATAGACGGCACGACCTTACAATGAACAATGCGCACACTGTCGGCGCAAAATGTGCCAATGAACCCGGTATGTATGATAGGAGCGGCAATGTGTGGGAATGGTGTTGGAACTGATACGATCCGGCATGTCCATTAGGCGGAACAACTGATCCGAAAGGATCTTCGACTACGCGGACTTCCCGATTGCTCCGTGGTGCTTCTATCCACTATGACGAGTTCAAGGGAAATAGTATGATCGGCCAAACAATATCTCACTATACCATTCTCGAAAAACTCGGCGAAGGCGGGATGGGCATCGTTTACAAAGCCCATGACACCAAACTCGACCGCGATGTGGCACTGAAATTTTTTCCGCATCACGTTTCAGCCACGGCCGACGATCAATCCAGATTTCTCCAGGAAGCCCAGGCCGCTGCCGCACTTAATCATCCGAATATCTGTACCATCCATGATATTTGCCTGGATCCTGATCAACAATTTATCGTTATGGAATGGATCGATGGCAGTACGCTGCGGCAGATGATTCCCATCGGAAAAATGCAAACCGCCATTGACTATGCGATTCATATTGGTGACGCCCTTCAGGAAGCGCACAGCAAAGGGGTTGTGCATCGCGATATAAAGACCGACAATATAATGATCAACGCGAAGAACCAGATCAAGGTGATGGATTTTGGATTAGCCAAGTTGATGGGAGCATCGCGGCTTACCAAAACGAGTACAACTGCGGGAACATTAGCCTATATGGCTCCGGAACAAATTCAAAACGGGGACGTTGATGCGCGCAGTGATATCTTTTCATTCGGTGTGGTGCTCTACGAGATGCTGACCAGCCATTTACCGTTTCGGGGAGAACACGAAGCGGCGATGATGAATTCCATCGTCAATGAAGAGCCGAAGCCCATACAAAAATATTTGCCTGAAGCTTCCTCCGAGTTGATTCATGTCCTGAACCGCGCGTTGGAGAAAGAACCGGATGAGCGCTACCAATCGGTGACGGAAATGGTAATCGATCTGCGAAGGCTGAAGAAGGACACAAGTCGTTTTTTTCGAACAGCGTCCGTCGAGCATCATCCTGAAGGAATGGGCGAAGCTTCGGAAAATATTCACCGCCGATCGAGGAAGCGATTCGCTATCATCCTGCTCGCCGCCGTTTTCATCGCATGTGCGGCTGCTGCAATCGTATTCCTTTCACCCGGTACGCAGCTCAATCCGGATATGAAAATATTGGATCTGCAGATCCCGTTCCAGGATGTAATGTATGGCAGTCTGTCGGCGAGCGGCAAGTCTATCGTTTTCCCGGCAGCGGATGATCAAGGGAAATTCGATATTTACATGATGAATGTAAGTACACGCCAGCCGATAAGAATAACGAATGACTCAAGCAGATCTATTCATGGTGTGTCCATCTCTCCGGATGAAGGAATCATTGCGTATAAGCGCACTTCTTTTGCGGGTGTCTCAGAACTTGTTGTGACTCCCATAGGTGGAATCAGCAAGGTCATTAAGAAAAATAATGTTGTGGGGGTCTGTGGATTTTGTGATGGGGGAAAACGGATTCTTTACCTGACAGCTATGAAATGCAGCCCATTTCAAGCTATAGATACACTATGGTCGTATGCGTTGGATGGATCTGATCAAAAATCTCTTGTTGCGGACACTGCTTTCTTGGGATCACGGTGGTCCTATGATCTTTCCGCGAATGGACGCTATGTCGCATGGACGAAAACCTTTGCTGAAGGATTTAGCGAGATCATGGTCCGTGATCTAGAAAAGGGAACCGTCAGGAGACTTACCTTCGACAAGAAATTTGTGGACAACGTCAGATGGACTCCTTTTGGGAAGATAGTTTATGCATCGGATAGAGGCGGCAGCGTCAACCTCTGGATGATTTCTGAGCAAGGCGGAGAGCCGCAACAAATAACCCGCGGAACCGGACCACATTTCCCGGCAAGCATAACAAAGGATGG
>CAJBTU010000282.1 GCA_903958625.1 uncultured Ignavibacteriota bacterium
ACAATTTTTTGATTAACATGCTGCTCAGTTCTCAATGGGCTGTCATGATTGAAAAAATATCCCACATACACCTGCAGGCCGAATTTACTCCGGTAATATCTTGCTGCATACACCGACTGAATACGTGCAACAGAGTAAGGACTGGAAGCTTCAAACGGGGTCAGTTCATCTATCGGGACACCGTCATTTTTGAACTGCATAGCGCTTCCGGAGATAAATATTTTAGCGGAGGGACAGTATACTTTCACCGCTTCAAGAATATTCAGCGTGCCGGTGCAAATGGTATGGTGATTTTCAAACAACGCCGAATGATGCGTAGATGATCTTGCCGCAAGATGAAAAATATGGGTGGGTTGATGTTCCCTGATCTGTGTATCAACAAATTTTGTATCGCCGACATCACCGTGTATGCCGTTCCCTTTTCTGGAAATACAAATGCATTCGATATGTTCACGGTCAAATAACCGGTTCAAATAGTAACCGTCCTGGCCATTTGACCCAAAAATCATTGCTTTCATGGTTCTTCCCATACGTATGCCTAAATGATCTCGATTTCCGGCAACGGGAATATAAATTTCCCGCCTTTTGCAGAATACTCCTTCTCGCGCAAAAGAATATTATCCTTAAAATGCCATGGCAGGACGAGAAAATAATCGGGATTCATTGCTTTCGCTTCTGCTTCCGAGATGATCGGTATATGCGTGCCTGGAGTAAACGCACCGAATTTTTCCTGATTCACTTCGGCGATATACGGAATATGTTTGCTTGTCAGTCCGCAAAACTGCAACAGTACGTTCCCTTTTGTGCTCGCACCATAACCAATGATCTTTTTACCATCAGCTACCAACGCTTCGATCAGCGTCGTCAGATTCTTCCTGTGCCTGAAAACTCTTTCTTCAAAATCCCTGTAAGGTTTCGGATTGTCAAGACCCATGTCGTCTTCCTGCTGCAGTAACCATTCAATGATCGGCCGGTTAGGAATGTATGGTGCATTTTTTTTGCAGGCAGTAATGGCAAAACTTCCGCCGTTGATCGCATTCATCTGAACATCGATCACCTTTAGACCGCATTGTTCAAGAATGTTTTTAACCACTTTCAACGAATAAAATTCAAGATGTTCATGGCAAATAGTATCGTAGCTATTGGTCCTCAGCATGCTTGGCATGTAGCTTTGTTCAAAATGCCAAATCCCGTCATCAGCTAAACATTGTTCTATGTCCTTAACAAAAGTGATTGGCGATTCCAAATCATAGAACATTGCGATCGATGTGATAATTTTCGCTTTTTGTACCGGGAAACGATCACGGAACGTCTTCGCCGTAAAGAAATCTGGGATCAGCGTGATAGTATCCGTATAGTATTCCTTGAATTTAAGTCCTGTTGGATCTATTCCGACTTTTTGATGTTTTCCCGAATACGCTTTCAAAGAAGTAGCATCGTTGCTGCCGATATCAATGACGAGATCCGTATCGCTGAGTTTTGCCAGCCGTTCCAGCGTTTTTATCTTTTGTTCGAGATGCCGCACCATTGAAGAATTCAATCCAGAACGGTACCCATAGTTTTCGCCGTACATTTCATCCAGGCTGTACGATTGTTTCATCTGCAGCAATCCGCTGTCTGGGCACCACACAAGATCGAGCGGACCTTTCGTCAACTTTTCGTCGACACTTTTCGGAAAAACGCCCGTGAGGTACTGATCGCCCAGGGACAACACCGTGATAAGATTTGTACTCTGACTGATACGGCATTTTGTAATTTCGGTATACATATTTTCCATCCTTTAAGTTATCATTACCGTCGTTGAACGGACAAACCATTGAAAATATATTACTCTAAGGTTTACAGACCGCGAATAACCGAAAATGATATTTCGGCCGGATAATTCCGATCTTCGTAAGAATCTTTCCAAGCATTCGCACCGGCATAAAACCAAACAACGCAAATGGATTGATGCCGTCCCCTTTCATGACATCGACAT
>CAJBTU010000283.1 GCA_903958625.1 uncultured Ignavibacteriota bacterium
CTGCAATCTGGATCCTTCTTCCCCTCCATCCCAATTTCATCGCCGTAATAGATCATTGGAGCGCCGACATAGGTCATCTGTAGGATCACAGAAAGTTTCATTCTCCAGAATTCCCCTTGAGCAAGGGTCAAATAACGTTCCGTATCGTGGCTCCCCAGCAGGTTGAGCATCGCGAGATTGTGGAAACGGTGATAAGAGTTGCGAATGGTTTCCAGCCGTTTGTCGAACTCATCCGTCAAAATCTTATCGCGGACGAAATAATCCAGACATGCTTCCCGAAAACGGTAGTTCATTACGCCGTCAAATTCGTCACCCTGGAGCCATGGGCTTGCATCGTCCCATATTTCGCCGACAATATAACATCCGGAATTGCGCGATTTCATGATCGTGCGGAACTCTTTCCAAAATTCGTGCGGTATCTCATTCGGTACATCCAGCCGCCATCCGTTCACCCGGTCCGACCAATGTTTCGTAACAGAAAAGATATATTCCTTCACTTCCGGATTTTGCAGCATCAATTTCGGGAGGGAACCGTAGCCCCACCAGCATTCATAGTTTGGAGTTTTCGGAGAAGATACCGGGAATGAATAGATGTTGAACCACGAAGCATACTTTGAATCCTTCCCTTTCTCTTTCACATCATTGAATGCGAAATGTTCCGTCCCGACATGATTGAACACGCCGTCGATCACTACTTTCATTTCGTTAGCGCGGCAGTGCATAATAAACTGGTCGAACAATTCGTTCGTGCCGAACGCAGGATCGATGATGGAGTAATCGGTAGTATTGTATTTGTGGTTTGAATTTGCTGCGAAAATGGGATTGAGATAGATCGCGTTAACACCGAGGCGTTTCAAATGTCCGAGGCGGTTGATGATTCCCTGAATATCTCCGCCGAAAAAATTATTTCCCTTCGGCGGCTTACCCCACTGTTCTGTTTGCGGGGGATCGTTGGCTGTATCGCCATTCTCAAATCGATCGGGAAAGATCTGATAAAAAACGCTTTCCTTCACCCAATCCGGTACGATGATGATATTTTGTTCCATACGTTTAATGAACAATATTGGTGATATAGAAAAGGCAGGGCAATTACTCACCCTGCCTTTTTGAACTACTCCCTTTGTTGTTTTACAGCAAGTTCTTCACTTGCCATGCAGAACAGACAAAGATTATTTCAACAGCATCATCTTCTTTACCGAGACAAATGTACCGGCCTGGATACGATAGATATATGCACCGCTTGCAAGTTTGCTTGCATTGAATGATGCTTCGTATTTTCCGGCTTTCATTGTTTCGTTCACTACAGTTGCGACTTCCTGTCCGAGCATGTTGTAGATCTTTAAAGTCACTCGGCTTTCCATCGGGATGCTATAGTTGATGGTTGTTGACGGGTTGAAAGGATTCGGATAGTTCTGGCTGAGATCGTACACGAGCGGAATAACATCACCGACACGTTCAACACCTGTTGTGTGTTTTGTATAATCCCAGTATTTGTAGAACTTCGGATTGACACTGCCGAAATCTTCAGCAACGACTGCTGTTGCGGCTGCATCATCGATATTGCGAACGTGGTTATTTCCAAATCCGCCTTTTCCGCCTTCATTGTCTCCGCCATAGATACCGAACTTGAATACCTGTCCGACAGTATTGTTGGCGGAATCTTTGTAGAAATTCACCGCTAAAGAATAGATGCGGTCGCCCTTGGTAACGTCGCCGTGGGTACCATCATCATACATCTTCTTGTTGAGATTTTCACGAAGACCTAAACCCCAATCGCCGTTGGTATTACCCCAACCGCCAACAGCAGGTCCATTGATCCAAACGCCCCAACCATACACGCTGTCTCTGTCAGAATAACCAAGTGTTTTGAATGAACTTTGAATCGCATAGATCGAATCTTTGTTCAACAACTGGTAATATGCTGGACGCAAATCGCAGGTGAATGTTACAGTAACATTACGAGCAAGTTTCGTTTTGCTTTGGAAGGTCGGTCGGCGATTCATCTTGTCAACGAATACGGATGTATCCGCGATTGTGATCGTCGAATTCTTCGCCGGAACGGTGATCTTGCGACGTTCTGCTTTGATATCTGTACCGGTATAATCGAAATCATAGAAGATTTCTCGAATTTCGGTAAGATTATAGATTGAATAATACTGATAATTCAAGGTCTTTCCTTCTGCAACGCCCGTAATAACACGATTTGCTGTTTCATAGATCGATCCTGTAGCACCGATCTTTTTCAGCGTATCGATAAAAATGGCACCAGCGGTCAGATCAAATCCTGATTTTACGATGACCGTATCACCCGGTTTGAATCCTTTTTGCTGTGTTGCGGTAGAAAGATCAACACGATACTTTACAGTGATCGTATCTTTTCCTGCCGGCGGAACATAGGCAACTCCGCGATACCATTTCCAGTACACGGTTGTGTCTTTATTGGGCATCGTGAATGAGATCTGATAATCTGGGTTATCAACCATCAATGACCAATCCTCGGTGTTCGGAGCATTGATATTGTGGAGAATGAATTTGAACGACATATTCTTTGCACCTGCACTTGCTGTATCAAGGAAACTCTTCTTCCAATAGACAGCTAAGTTATAGAACTTATCAGCATCGCTGTAATTACCCTGACCACCGTTTGCGTGCGGTTTTTCAGGAGTCATAATCATAGAAACACCCCAGTTGGATGCAGGGAAAGATCCGCGAACGCCTACTTTGTGTTTTAATGGATCAAATGTTTCAAAACTCTTCATGTTCACACGCAGATATGCAACAACCGTATCTGTTTTCCCTCTCGGGAAAGGACTACCGGTATATTGATCCGGTTTGTTAGGATCAAATGCATTAACGTATTGCAACGCAATAGTTGTATCATTGTTTCCAAGTGCTAATTGACGATTTCCTTGAGCAAGATCTGCTTCCCATCCATTATCAGCACCGGTAATTGTTGCTTTTGCATTGGTGAAGAATTTATAATTGAATGCAACGCCAGCCGGGAAAATACCGGTATACTTCCAGTAATCGCCGCCCGCATTGGTCATTTTAACTGAAAGGTTATCCCATGTCAGCATCGCTGAACTGCCGCGAATTTGAACGGTGGAATTTGTTTTCATTGTATCCGGAACGCCAGCGGTGTTCGCCTGGAACGTTACGTTCACGGCTTTCACACCGTCGCTTAAAATGACGATTGGAACGCCTGTTGTTGCATAGCCCTGCCCATAGATAATTTCATCTCCGGCTTTACCATCAACATTGGCCAATCCAATTTCGTCAGCACGGAAATCATTGGTTGAAGCAACTAGGCCGCGATCGATGATCGACTTTGAATAATTTGCCGAATCAGTGATCGATCCGCCTTTGTACGCCAAACGAACAATGGCACCAAAAGGTGTTGTTCCACGGCTACCAAAGACAAAATCCAATTTACCGTCTCCGCCAATATCACCAGATCCGCCGCCGTACAGACGACCGGATGCACCAATCATTGGTCTAAAGTCTGCAATGGCTGTCGAAGAAAGCGTAGAGTCGGTTACACGCTGTAAAACATATACTTTTGCATTATTACCAACTGTTGCTGTGTTGTATCCTGCAACAACAATTTCTTTCTGACCGTTAGCATCGATATCCACAACCTGTGAAGATTTCCACGATCCACCCGGAACTTTCAATGAATCGACGGCACGGATAGTAAAGACACCTTTGTTATAGGTGATTGGTGTAACATAATTCGTTGCACCATCCTGGAAAAGATAGATCGTGCTGTCAAGCACGGCAACATCGTATGCGGTACCGGCGCGCCATGTTGCAGCAAAACCGGAAGCATTCAATGTCCAGGTAACACCTGTTGTAGAAGTATCATCGTTCGTGATCGTATTAACACTCACAACGCCGAACATGTATTTTCCTGTGCCAGCAGATCCGCTTGCGCGTTCGCAAAACACAATATCCTGTTTTCCATCTTTATTGAAATCAGCCACAACACTGCGGAAAGGACGCACGTTGAAACCTTTTGTTTGAGTAATTTTGAATGCCGCATTCGGAAGAGAATTCCCCGTTACTTTTTTACCAAGATATTCCTGACCGGGAACCGCTTCAAACACAAGAATACGATCCGGGATGCTGTCTGTCGCCGTAATATTATTGACGATACCCCAGACAATCTCTTTTCGACCATCACCATCCATATCGGCAACGGAAAGAGACGGCCATGTGTTCTGAGCTGGAACGCTCGATGTAGCGCTCCACACTGAATCCCATGCACCGGTGGTTGCATTCTTTTCGAATTTGTAAATTCTCGGCGTAAGTTCGCCAGGACCGGAATCGTTGATATTGTTATTGACGGCATATATTTCAAGGTTACCGTCTCCGTCAAGATCAACACCGGAAACAAAATTACCAAAACCAGCTGCCTCAATTTTGGGAACATTGATCAGTGTCCGTTGATAGATCTCTTGCTGGGCAAACAGCGTCCCAAGGGCAAGAAGTCCCAACGTAATAATTAGAACTGAACGTTTCATAGAATTACTCCTACTGAATTATTTGGAAATAGTGGAGTGTGGTGTATTGCGAAAGCATTTTTTTCTTGTCGTTCACCTCCATTAAAGACAAGTTTATGGAAATCATTGGACATTAAAAAGTTAAACCAACATCTATCGATTGAATTCCGCCAAAGATCTTGAACTGTTGATACGAAAAATCTACGGAAAGCGCATTGACGCCGCTCAACTCGTACCGGATACCGCCGCCAAATGAATACTCTTCCATAGGATTATCCAAAAATAACTGACGTTTGCCTGCACGAAGGAAGAGCATTTCCTTATATCCCAGTTCCCCACCCACATTAATGCTTTCTCCGTTATCACTCGGTCTGAGTGCGTCGGCAGCCACGGTCAGACGTAATTCATCTGTTTTCATCGCATCCATCGACACACCGGCACGAAACAGCAACGGCAGCGGCCAGTCATCCGTTTTCATTCTCGTAATAAGTTTGTTGTTATCACCTAAATTTGCCGGATCCAGATCGATAGCCTGGAACAGATCTTTGCCATCCATGCGCATATCTGACCCAAAGTTAGAAATACTCATCCCAATTTTCAAGCCATTAAATCCGGTATTGTATAAAAGTCCAACATCAACCCCAAATGCGCTGGCGGAGGAATTCCATATCTTTTGCTGAATATATTTAGCAGAACCGCCAATGGCAAACCGGTCCGTTAAATTTCGGGCATAAGATAGAGCAATGGCAAGATCAGAAGCAGCCCATTTTTCACCTGTCCCATTTTGCTGATAGTCCGTTGTGACAATATCTTCACCGTAGTCCAATTGTGTAAAATTGACGCTTACGGCATTGGCTCCATCAAGGTTGATCACAACACCTACCCAGTCAAATTTTGTTCCCACAAGCCACCAGGTATGAGAGGCCAACGCCTGCGAATACCCAAGCATTGAGATTGCACCGGGGTTATAATACGCACTGAGCGCATCTGCAGAAATCGCAACATTGGCGCTTCCCATTCCTATAGCACGAGCCCCTATCGGCATCGCTAAGAACGGAGCGGCCGATGTTGCAACTTTTGACTGTCCGACAGAGACCGCCGAACCAGCAATAATTAACAATAGTATGAGTGTGAAAATTTTATTCATAATGACAGTCTCCGGTATATCACTTGATAATTGCAATTTTACCCGTCTTCGTACCGACAGATGATTCAACGGCATAGAAATATACGCCGAAAGCGACATCTAAATTCTCTTCAGATTTAATATCCCACGATACAGTGCCAGTGCTGATTACTCCGCTTGCTCTAAGCACACGGACAAGTTCACCGCGGACTGTGAAGATCGAGATTTTAGAATCGGACGGTACATGCTGGAACTCAATCTTTCGTTCCCCGCGTCCGAATTTTGCACCATAGTTCGCCTCTTCCCGAATGGATGCAACGACATACGGATTCGGTACAACACGGATATTTTCAAGATCTTTCGACGACACCGCCTTACTGATGAACGGTTTGCTCGGCGAGAACGAGAAGATGTCCGAACTTCGGAACGGTTTCGTTGTCCGGATTTTCAGCGTATCACCGGCAACATAGGTAAAGACCGTATCATTTTTTGTTTTAGAATTAAAATTCATGAACCAGGTGTATCGCAACGAATCTTTTCCATCACGGTCGTATAGGAGTAAATTATCGTTCGGGCCGAGTTTTCCGTCAAAATCCTGATCGTCAAACAGAAACCGCGTTGACTTATTGTCCGTGCGATTTTTTATGGTGAAGTTGACGGGAATTTTTGGCGAACTCAAGAAATCGTCGGACGTATCAGAAATTGAATTGCTGAAAATAATGTCATAATCAGCAGGATAGCGTGTCGGAAGAACATCTTTAGACGGATCGTTCGGATCTAATGTGATCGTCACCGTTGAGAATGTAAAGAGATATGCTTTTGACTGGTTATTGAAACCGGACAACGTATCATTTAAATTAATATCCCAATCATTCGTGAAGGCCAGCTGAACGCCGTCAAAAATATCCGTATCCTTCGTCTCTTTTACATACGGTGAGCTGTTGATATTGACGCTCCTGTATATCGGATAGTACCGGTATTGGATGGTATATTTCTTTAGATTGGCCGGATCCGGCTGCAGATCCTGCGGATTTTTAGCACGCAATGCTCCCCGTTCGTAATTGATCAAATATTTTGACGAAGGGATTACCGTTCCATCGATGCCTGTCATGGTGACCGAACCGGGAACAAAATTTTTGCGCTGAGTAAAAATGAACAGCGTGTCCACTTTCCCGGGCACCACCGTCTCGGAATAGAACAGAGAATCCAAAACGGTATATGTTGTTGTCGATGGAACCATTTTCCCGCTGTCACGCGTGTCTTTGAATGTTACGACATACGTATTGCCGGTCACCTTATTCTCATCGACGATGTTGTATTGGATTTTCCCGGTCCCCGTTGTAATGATATTTTTCAACAAAGATCCACTCGGCGCAACATATCCTAAGGATTTCACTCTCGGAATGACAACAGCAACGTTCGACGATGTACTTTGTATTTTGCCCGATCCTTCGTCCGTTGTGATGTTCCAACTGTTCTGAGAAGGCATGATCCCTTTATTGAAATCACCATTATCATAGGCGACAATGGCATAATAATATGTCCGGCCGTTCATTACGTCAGTATCGGTAAATTCATGGACGAGTCCGGAATTTTTTCCCATGTAGTAGGTGAAACCTTCCTGTCCCTCAAAAATATCTTTCGGCGGATAAAAATAATCTAACACCGAATCGACAAGATCCACCTGGAAAACCGATTTGAAACCCTTTGCAATTCCGTCAGCATTGGTTACAACAAATGCATCGTTGAAGGTTCGGTCCGTTGCTTTGAAAATCTTATATCCCTGAAAATCCTTATACCTCAAAACAGGATCTACTGCATTTTCGGAACGTCGATCCCAATATAATTTAACATTCCCGTCGCCGGCGACAGCAGTGAGTGTCGGTGCCGGATCGGGAGCGATCGGGAATTGATAGTTTGCGTTGTAGATATCCTGAACTGTTTTTTTGTGTTTTAAAAGATCGGCGATATCATTGTCCCTGGAGCCGTCATTTCCTCCGCCATACACAAGCGCCAATGACAAGAACTCTGTTTTCTTAGGCAACAGCGGGAAGAATCCTGATCCATAGATGAAGTCTCCGTCTTCTCCGGCAATAGGTTTATTAAGAACAATGGAACTTGGTACGGAGAATGTTCCCGGCTGCATGCGTTTCCAGAGATCTTCGTCGTCACGCAGATCGACCATGTCGCCGCTATTGGTGAAATAGACAAAACTTGTCAACCCGATCTGATCTGATTCATCAACATCACGTGAATCAAAATTCCGTTCACCTTCAGTCGGAACTCCGTCCTTCTCCCCCTGGTCCAGGTTCAGCGGATCAAAGATGCCGTCCTTTCCGGTATCATCAAACAGCAGATCCCAGTCCTTGTCATTGTCCACTCCATCGTCTCTTCTTTCGTCGATCATTGAATAGGCATTGTAGGAAAGGGTCTTGTAATCGAAATACCGAACGGGGCGAAGCACATCGATCAATATTTGCGGCGGCGATGTGCTGTTATCTGCTTTATACTGGCGATAATGCAGATAAACATTTTCATCAATAATTCCGTCGAAGTCATTATCCACACCGTCATAGGCACTGGCACTGATCACATCGTTGGTTCCAACCTTCACTGTTCCGCCTTCGCTTAATTTTGTGGTTCCTGGAATGATCGTGACCGAATCTCTTCCGCGTGTTTTGATCTTAAATGGTGATGAAGGAACGGTGATGACCGTCCTCGAAAAATCGTTGTTGATAACGACCAGTTTATCATTCACTTTTACGACGACAGAATCAAAATCGGTGGATTTGAATTTCGGAAGCGTTGAAGCAGGAACATACTTTGCGACATCGTCGTCGTTATCGATACCGTCGAACGGATTTCCCGGACTTTCAAGAAATGCATACCCAACCATCCCAACAGGTCCCTGCCAAAATGGATTCCGGGAATTATTCCGGGGATAATCACCCGTGTAGGTAATATTCTAATTCACATCATAAAATGACC
>CAJBTU010000284.1 GCA_903958625.1 uncultured Ignavibacteriota bacterium
CATACCCCCCGTAATCGGTTTCGACATTGTTCAGGGACCGGTTGTTAAAGGGTCCGGAAATGATTCAGCTCTGGTTAATTTTTCATACAAAAAAGGTTTAAAAAATCTTCCGGTAACGTCGCTGACATATACAGGTCAGTCGAACCCTTCGTTCAATCTCGGTGCAAACGGAGTTTCACAGGTATACCATTCGCTTCAGGGATATCCGACACGGGAAAATATTTTACGGACCGATCCTGTGACGCAGCAGATGAGCAAATTTTGGGCAACGGGAGATCCCGTGTCGCGTGTAGGATGGATCGACGGAATATATGAACCTGCCGGATCAAGGGAATTATGTATTTCTTCGGGACCGTTTTCCATGGCACTTGGTGATACGCAGGAGATCGTTACGGCATTGATCGCCGCAGAATCACCCGACCGGCTTGGAAGCGTTAACGTGCTGAAATATTATGATAAAATTGTCCAGGATTCTTACCAACGCTTCGTTACTCCTGCGCCAAGTTTGCCGAAAACTAACGCAACATTCACGGAATTTGATAAAAGTATTCTGCTGGAATGGGAAAAAGATACCGCTCGTCTCAATCAGACAGAACGATTTTCATCACGAGGATACGTCTTCGAAGGATATAATCTCTATCAATTGCCAAATGCAACGGCTTCACAGTATGACTGGAAGAAAATTGCAACGTACGATCTGAAGAATGAAGTAACGCAGATCGTGCAGGAAGAGATCGATGCGTATACCGGAAGAGTGAAACTGCAGGTGAAGCAGGAAGGAAAGAATTCCGGAATCATACGATATGTTATTTTGACGAATGATGAACTACGGAATACTTCGCTGGTGAACGGTCAGCAGTATTATTTTGCATTGACGTCGTATGCATCCTCGGGTAATCCAACTGCTCTTCTGCAGATGATAGAAAGTGAACCGCAAATATTTGCCGTGACGCCGCATCAGCCGAATCCCGAAACAGTTCTTCCCTATGCCATTAAGGATTCATTGTCAGACATCGGCGTGAATTTTTTAGGAAACAACGACGGGCGTGTTGGTGTACGGATACTTGATCCATATTCTGTGACCGGCGGGATCTATGATTTTTGGTTCGGTATTTCAGGAGCAAGTTCAACCTGGACGATGGTGCGGAACTTGCCTGGGTCGGATTATGCAACAGTTAAAACGCGGATGACAACCGCCGAGCTGGCCTCATCACGGAATAATCCTCCGGTAACGACGACCGGTACAGCTTCATTGACGATCAATGATGCGCTCGATAAGATCACCTTCTCCGTCGAAGCGAACACAACTGCCAACATAACCTCCATTGAAGTTGCACGTGGACCGAGAACGCAGAACGGCGCAACGGTAAAGATACTTTCGGTCAACAGCAAAACAGCATCAGGTGTGTGGACATCAGCAGACGCCGTGCAGCCGCTGACGGAAGAGATTATAAGAGATCTTGCGGCAGGATTTCTGTACGTAATCGTCAAGTCTGCAAATTATCCAGCCGGTGAAATGCGCGGGCAATTATCCGAGGGAGTCATTCCCAGAACCAGTCTGCCGATCCCCGATTTTGCTACAAGTTCGCGTTCCGTATTTTCATTTCCGGAAAACCGTTTTGCCAACGAAGGGATTTCACTTTTTGTCTCTCCGGCTCCGGTCGGATTTCGATCCGGCGAGCAGATAGCTCCGTCGCGCTCAAACATTGTAAATGAGACGAACAAAGAGGGGACATATTCATTGATCGGTCCGGGAATTGCCTGGGGCGGGTATAATTTATCGGAATCCACTATCGATTTTCGGTTTACCAGTGATACAAATTGGGCAATTGTCAACGCACGTATTCCTGCAGAGACAAAATTCATCCGCGTGCCTTTTCAAGTGTATCAGGATTCTGTTCGCGTGTGGCCGGTAATCGAGAACGCAATACCGACGGACACCGTATGGGATACGAAGGGAAATGCGTACAAAACCGGCAAGCCGACGTTTGACAATATCGTCGGCATCGTTAACAGATTCGATGCAACAGGTAATGATATCTCTTATGCTGCCTTAACGCTTAACGGAAATCTTCCTACGGGCAATTCTATACGAGGCCGTTTGATCAACGGAGTGAATCATATCGCAAAAAATATTGTTTTTCTGAATACAAAAGGTGACGGGCTCCCGCCGTCATCAGGAACGGTTATTCGTTTGTCCCCATACAAGTCGATAAAA
>CAJBTU010000285.1 GCA_903958625.1 uncultured Ignavibacteriota bacterium
GGATTGAAAGGGTTTGGATAATTTTGATACAAGTTAAAGTTAGGTTGGGCAATTTCAGTATTCCCATTAATTAATGCTGCGTCTGCTGTTTTGTTTCGCAAAATCAAACCATTTTCACCTGCCGCCCAGCAAATATCATCACTGGAAGCATACAAAGACAAAAGGTTAGCTGTTGTATTTGATTTTTCTGCAACCCATGTCGCACCGCCGTCTGAAGTTTTTGCAATAAAACCTTGAGTTCCGCATATCCATCCATGACTGTGATCGTAAAAATGAATGCCGGACAACGATTGACTTGTTCCGCTCCATTGAGGTCCCCATATATCTCCACCATTCGTAGTTTTCCAGATCATTCCGCTGTCACCAACAACCCACCCGGTGTTAGCATCAATAAAGAAAAGTGATCTGGAGTATTTATCAGTCCAACCACACGTGAACCAATTTTTCCCTCCATCCAACGTTTTTCGAATCGAGATTGCACCATCAATACCATAACCAGTAGAATGATCAACAAATTGAGTTTTATAAAGATTTGGAGAAAGAAGAGATAGCCGCCAATCAACGCCACCATTTGTTGTCGCAAGCAACTTCCCTGAACCGCCGGAACCCCCAACCGCCCATCCATAATTTGCGTCAATAAAATGTACCGATGTAAGCCAGTAATTAGAACCCTGCTTCTGAATAGACCATGATGCGCCTGCATCTGTTGTTTTTAATATTGTATATCCATTATTACTACCAAGACGGCCTCCAACAGCCCAACCGGTGGATTTATCAACAAAACAAATAGAAAATAATTCATCCGTTGTCGTACTGCTTTGCGGAAGCCATTTCTCTCCGCCGTTCGAAGTGTGCAAAATAATACCCTCACTACCGACCGCCCAGCCGTTCAGCGTATCAGTTGCAATTATTTGATGGAAATTGGATCCGGTCGCAAACAGGCTTAAATTCCAATTTTCTCCTTGGTCCGTTGATTTGTAAATGTATCCATGATTTACAATAAGGGTGCTTGGCTTAAGAAATTGTATTGATGAAATATTTAAACCACTATATCCAAGATTTGTATAAACCCAGGTATTTCCGGCATCAGTTGTTTTGACAATATGGTTTCCTCCATTCGAAACCCATCCGGTGCTTGTGTCGGCAAAACTGAGAGCTCCGATTCCCATTCCACTTGAGCCAAGAGAAATTTTTGTCCAGCTCAAACCTCCGTCAGTCGTCCTATTGAGTGTATTGGTTAAAAAACCTGATTGGTATTCTCCACCCCCAACCCATCCATGTTTTTTGTCCGTGAAATACACAACATTTAGATAGGTGTTCCCTGATATTGAATTTGATATCCAATGAGACCCGCCATCAATTGTGGTTAGGACGATATTTCCGTAACCTATAATCCATCCCGTACTTGAATCGAGGAAATACAGAGCATTGTTAAACGAATTGCCGAGTGTATTTGATGTACCACTATTTTGCAAATTCCATTGTTGTCCGCCATTGGTTGTATGAAGAATAACACCATTATCTCCGGCAATCCATCCAATTTCTGAATTGATAAAAAATACTGAATTCAGTCTGCTAATGATTCCACTTTCCTGATTATTCCAACTTATTCCTCCATCTGTTGTTTTTGCGATCAAACCATTCTCTCCAACAACATAGCCTTCGTTTCGCGTAACAGGAAAAATATCAAATCCTATTCCATCTATTTTTGATGGCATAAACTGCCACGACTCCCCTGTGTCGGTCGTACGCACCACTCGACTCCCATAAGCGTCTAACGCCAACCCAAACTTCGAATCCGCAAAATGCACCGAACCGGAAGAGAATTGCTGGTTTTGTAAAATCCATTGACTGGATAATTGATTAGTCACGCTTAGACATATTATGAAGATAGTCGCAGCGTATCGGAAGTACGTAATCAATTTCGTTAATAACATACTGTTCATTTTTATTTCATGTCGGCAACCAATATTATTAAATTTCCCATTGTTCTGCTCTCCCTTTAACACCATTAATATATTTCCAGCGCGATGTCAGCATTCTCATCATAGAAAAAATAGAATACCAAGCCTTTTTCAATAATAATTTATCTAAAGATACAATGCCGATAGTAAGATAACGTATAACCCGCAGCGTCAAACCAAAATATTTCATGAGAACCAGCATTAACTTTTTAAAATACGAAAAGTGTTTTTGGTAAAAGAGGATCTGACTGCGGTGCGTCCAGACAACCGACCGCAAATTGATACCGCTCATGCCGCCGTAGAAGTGGTAAATTTCGGCACACGGAGTGTACCATACCTCAAAACCTGCTTTTTTTGCGAGATAGCAATAATCAAGATCTTCGGTGTACATAAAATATTGTTCATCCAGCAGGCCGACCGCATCGATCACTTCCCGGCGGATAAGATAATATGCACCAATAAGCCAGTCTACCTGATTGTCTTTCGCATAGTCAAGGTATGTTAGATGATAGCTTCCAAACAGTTTCGTCTTAGGAAATAGCCGATACAAAAATGTCGCTTCGGAGAACATGTTCCACACTGTTGGAAATGAATACGCATTTGCCTGAAATCTGCCGTCCTGGTACATCAATTTACAGGAGCATATTCCGGCTTTGGGATGTTCTTCCATAAATCGAATTGTTTTCTGGATAGCCCCATCAATAATTTCTGTATCCGGATTCAATAAGAGTACATATCGGGAAGTTGTGTCTTTCACTGCCTGGTTATTCGCTGCGGCAAATCCAACATTATATTCATTCCTGAAAAATGCTATATCGGAAAATTCATTCGCCATCAGTTCTCGTGTTTGATCGGTCGATGCATTGTCAACAACAATAATCTCGTACGAAATGCTCGTTGTTTGCCGAATCACTGAATGCAGGCATGTCCGGAGAAAATCCTTAGAATTGTATGTAACGATGACAATGGAGAGGTCTTTCATAGGACACTATTCCGCCGGGAGTAATTGTTTCTGTTGTTTTGCCTTTATTCGATCCAACATGGAACCGATCGTTAATGAACTGATAAGATACACAAGCATTGCACCCATACGAGTTGCCATTGTAAAGTAGCTGAGTCCGACGACCACGAACAATAATGTGGCAATAGTAAGGTCGGTATATCTCCCATGGTCCTTATAGCGGAACCAATAAAACGATGTCAGCAAACCGATGATATAGGGGCCGAGCAAAATGCCGGCGACACCAAAATCTCCGTGCAACTCGCGTAAATACGTTCCGGTATTTGTCCAGACAGGAGTTTTATATCCCACCTGATACGTGTTCACAGTCCGTTCGTAACCGAATTTTTCAAGTATCCGGTAGATCGGCGAAAATGTATGTCCGCCGATTGGAGTCTGCTCTCCTCCATCTTTTAAATACTGGTCGAGAACCCCGTTATGTGCGCTGAAATAAAGATAAATGGATGGCGTTATAAAACTTGCCTTGCTGAATTTCGAGAGGGCTTTCGATGTTCCGGTAAAACCTTCGGACGGTTTTCGGATGCTTCGAATAAATTCGGCTCCGCCGGCTATGATCATCACGATCACCAACATCATAGCAAATTTTTTGAACTTCGATGAAAATACTTTACCTTTTCGAACCTCTTTTTTCTGCGTAATAAAATATGAACTTGTATAAATAATCGCTGCAACCAAAATGTCCACCCTGCCCATGTTTGCAAAGTCGATCATTACCACAATAATAAGAGGCAGGATACCGGCGAGTGATATTTTTCCAATACGGGCAGTGTAATGTCCGCCCAACATCGCCGCCGCAAAGACCAGCGAGCTCAGATACGGGATACTTCCCGGCAGCCCTCCGCCTTCGGATACCCGGTACGAGTACAGCAGGTTACCCATCACCAATGCATTTGTGAAGCTACCAAATACTTTTGTAACGATGTAAAGGCTGTGGAGAGCAGCGAACAGCGTTATGATATTCAGTCCCCAAAGGACTTTCTTCAAGATTTTTTGCATCCCATCATCTATGCCGAACGGCACCGCCGTTTGAATGTTTTGTTTCTGTCTATTCAGCCGGGCAAAAGCCACTGTGACTGAACCAAAAAGAAATGAGAGCCAACCGGTCGCAATGATCATCCAGGTGCGTGCTTCCAAAGGATAATATTGGATGAAGCGCATTTCGTATAGGGATAATGTAACGCACCAGGTAGCAGAATAGACAGAGACATGATTGAACCATTTTCCGAATGTCATCCGGCCGATGGCAATGCCTATCATTGCTGCGCTGAGTATGATCAATATTGACATCATCTATCCAAATATTTTACTGCGAAGCTGCAAGAAGAATACCCGATCATCGGAGTCGAAACTGTGATACCAGGTGACTCCGCAATAGATCGCAAAGAATATTGCCGTTGAGAATATTTTCCCGGCGGAATTGCTGAAATACACGATTGCGATCAACAGCACTGTAAGGAACGGCAGCAACGGGAATTTACCTTTTACAAGACCCAGGCTTTTTCGGATGGAAATCTTAATCGTGTACCGCTGAGTAGTATAGAACAGAAGAGCGGCATCGATGAATACCCGAACACTCCATGCCGTAGCTGCACCGGCAATCCCGAAGAGCGGGATAAGCACAACATTTAAAACGACAACTACCAGAAGTTCAATAAAATGCAACTTTGCCGTCAGGTCCGGCCGGCCGTATGCATGCAGAACCGTTGTTGGTATCTGCGCCAGCGAATTGAACAATAAGCCCACTGCCAGTATTTGGAAAACAACGACACTGTTTCGGGCAAAATCCGCACCCAGCCACAACTGTACGATCTCCTGAGCAAAAAGAATGAATCCCAGAATAAGAGGTATCATGATCACGGTCAAATATTTCACCGAGCGTTCGTACAAAAGTATCAGTGTACTTTCATTCCCGGATTTTGTCGAGTGACCGCTCATAACCGGAAACAGCGTTGCCGTAAAACTTATCGATAAAACAAGAACGCGGGTGAGCGCTTCTTGCGGAACGCTATAATACGCCACCGCCGAGAGGGTGAGAAAGATTCCAATGAAGAATCTATCCAGGTAAAGGAATAGCGGACTGATGATCTGAGAAATGGTCACCCAACCTCCAAACGACCAGAGTTTCTTTAATGTTGACCGGTCAATGAACATATATTCACGGAAGATACCGGGAATTATGACCGGAAGGGTCAGGAAGGCAACAATGGCAAAGACGACCCTGACACCAACGGCCAGAATGATGATCGATTCAAGACCGTAGTTCCATTCCAGCAGCAGCACCGAACCAACCCATTGAACAATTCCGGTCAATGCCTGGTACAGATTAACAAGATCAAAACGCTGCAATGCCATCTGGAAACCTTTTAGCGTTCCGAAGATGATCAGAAATGGAATGCCGATCCCGGCGATCGTGAAGAATCGTATCGCGTCATTTCTCAGCACACTGTCGATCTTGAAAATCGAATCAACGGCATACGGCGTTGCGGCGATAATGAATGTTGACGTGACGATGCTCAACAACAATGTGCTGATCAGGGATGTCCAAACTACTTTGGGAATTTCGGCACGGTCATCGTTGGCAACCGCTTCGGATAGAAATTTTGTATTCGCCCTGCTTATTCCGAAATCCAACAGGCTGAAATATCCGATCAAAGCCCACACTAAGGAAAAAAGTCCGAATTGTTCTTCCCCGAGTTTACGGATGAGAATGGGGATTGCCCACAGCGCGAGAACAACGAAGATCCCCTGGGAGAAGAGATTATACGCGGTGTTCCGAACAAGCGAAGAGGACAATGAAGGAATTGATCCGGATTCCTTTTTCATAAGAGTCAATTGGCCGGTCCGTTTTCCTGAATCTTGTACAATCCAGAAACTTTACTGACCCACCGCTGCAAGGAAATTACCAATTGGTTCCCATCGTCATGCAATTTTTTAATTCCCTGCATCAAAAATGACATTGCTATAGAAAATATAAGCGTCAGGAAGGAAAACAAAAGAACAATAAGAGAACGCTGCGGTTTTGTCTTCTTTTCCGGTGGTACAGCCTTATCCAGCACAAGTAAAACAGGAATATCTTTTTGTTCGTCGATCTTTGCTTGTTCATAGATCGGGAGCACAAATTCAAGAATTCTTTGCTGGGTCACGACTTCCCTATATAAGCGAAAACTTTCAAGTCCTGCGCTCGGGAACGCTTCCAGTCTCTTGTTCAATTCAGAGATCTCGAATTTCAACTGACGCATATATGAATCTTCGGCTGAAACCGTTTTCTGCAGAACAGCAACCTCAATATCTTTTTTCACCTTCATTGCGTATAACTCAGCATAGGCTGCAACGCCCGAATTTTTTTCATCCGTTGAGATCATCACGCCCGTTTTTTCCTGGTACGCGCGCAGCGCATCCTCGGCAATCTTAAGTTCCGAACGGCATTTATCCAGACGATGTTCAATGAATTCTCTGTTTGTTTTAGCTTCCAGTGTCCCGAGTTTTGTATTAACCTCGTTCAATACCTCTACAAAATAATTCGCCATCTCCGATGCTCTTACAGGATCCTTGTCATACACCTGTATAGAAATATTATCATCTGATTCTTCCTCAAAACTCACATTGTCGAATAATTCCTTCACTGCTAATTCCACCGATTTGTTTTTTGTATCATACACGGTCGTCAGATCGAAACGCTTCACCACTCTCTCCATTGTTGAACGGCTTCGGAGAATTGCAAAATAATTATACGAACCTGTTTTCTGGCCGATGCCGCCAAGTTTACCCAGGCTGCCGAGTCCTTTGAGCAGCGAACTTGCCCCGCCAAGGTTACCGAAAATATCCGGCTGTTTCGGCGGGAGCAGCGTCGTCGTCGATTTATACCAGTTGGGGAGCAGTAACGTGATGCCCACGGTGAGAAGAGCCACCGCAAAAAAATTGATGACGATAAACTTCCGCCATCGCAAAAGGATCGATAGATATTCCAGCATGTTTGAATGATTGTTCATTATTCTCTTCTGCGTTTATGGTTGTTTTTTTATCGTGCTACCAGAACTGCCAAACTCACGACTGTTGCGACAATACTAAATACCTGACTGTAAACGGTCAAATAATAACTGAACGACCGATACGGTTCCTTTGGTATCCAGACGTAATCACCCTCTTCAATCGACGTTTTACCGGGTTCCAGCCATTGTCGCGTGGCCGCTTTGATGACTTTAATATCGCTGCGTGCATCACCGGTGATACCTCCAGATTGCGCTATGTAGTAATTGATATCTTTATCCGGCGCGAACAACACATGTCCAGGATTGACGACCTGCCCGAACACATACACTGTTTTTTTCTTTGCCGCAATGTGAATCTCGTCGCCGTCTCTCAACAGAACATCCTTTGAGGTATTGTTCTTTTCAATCATCTCAGTAAAATCGGAAACAACAAGTTCTCTGTTGATACGGATGTCAGTTTCAAGATAATAATACGCACTATCTTCCGGAGTAATTCCCCCGCGTCCGCTCTCTAAGCGTTCAATGGCGATATCGGCAAGGTTCACTGAACGCCTGAATAGTTGAGAGTTCTTCAGTGATGCAAAATGAGTGACTCCGCCGGCCAAACGAACAATATCCGAGGCATAGGTTGAGTCTTTGGTGATCGGATACGTCCCCGGATATTTCACTTCGCCGGTAACGGTAACGTTTGTTGAGCGCTGCGAGATATACTGCTCATACACAACAATCCTGTCGCCGCGCAGCAGACGGACATCGTTCTGACTGCCGTTTTTAATTTTCCGGAGATCGATATTGATATATTCGGGACGAGCGGCATCGTTGTAACGGGTGATGAGGACATTGCCGCTGTCTGCGATCTTTGAAAGTCCGCGCGCAATGGAAAGCATACCAATCAAACTATCTCCATCGACGAACTCGAACGATCCTTGCTTATTCACAGCACCATACACGGCAATAAAATTCGTTAGGAGCGTTTTTGGGGGGACAATAACAACATCGCCATCCCGCAGTAATGGATTATAGATATTGGTTCTTGTTGCATAATACTTTTCAATATCAACATGCTGCCGTGTGCCATCGGAATGTTCCAGAATGATATTCCGCTGCGCTATGGTCGAATCGACCGGCTTGCGTTCGTCCTTACGGAAATTAACGACCATGTCTACACGCTGCGTGGCCTGAACATAACGTTTCCCCTCTTCCTCAATGGCACCTTTTATCGTTACGACAAATGTTCGTGGCGAGAAGAGCGTGAAGGAGGCGTTCCCGGAGAGATATTTTTTCTTGACCTCAGCCAGCACAGATTTCTTCGCCGTCTCAAGCGTTAATCCGCTTATTGCCACTTCGTTGACGGTGGGAATAACGACCGTCCCTTCCGGCGTTACCGGAACCTGGAACATCAGCGGTACCGCCGACCAGATACTGACGCTGAAAATATCCCCCGGTCCGACAATATATTCTTTCGGATCGACCGGACCGTCCATGATCACCGAAAGTGTAGGAGTGATGATCTGCGGAGTTTTTGCTGAAGAGATCGAAGTTTTAGGCTCTTCCTCACGGTCACGCAACTGTGAAAATGCTATGCTTGTGAGACACAACAGTAACAGCAGATAAATATTTTTTATACGGTTCATTGTATTTTATTTCCGTTCAGAATATTGTTGTTCGTAATATTTCTTATAATCCCCGCTGATGATCCTCTCCCACCATTTCTTATTCTGCAGATACCACTGCACGGTCTTTTTGATCCCATTCTCGAACTGATACGCCGGAACCCAGCCAAGTTCGTTCTTGATCTTTGCCGCATCAATAGCGTACCGTTTATCGTGACCCGGTCGGTCCTTCACATACGTAATCAGTGATTCCGGTTTGCCGATTTCTTTCAGGACCAGCTTTACAATATCGATATTCTTCCACTCATTGTGTCCGCCGATGTTATAGACATCACCGATCGTCCCTTTGTGAAGAACAACATCAAGAGCCGAGCAATGATCTTCCACATACAGCCAATCGCGCACATTCGATCCGTCACCGTAGACCGGCAGAGATTTATCATTCAGCGCATTGGCGATCATCAACGGGATAAGTTTTTCGGGAAATTGATACGGTCCGTAGTTGTTGGAGCATCGGGTAACGACTCCGGGAAAACCGAACGTATGCTGATACGCAAGCACCAGCATATCGGACGAAGCTTTGCTTGCCGAATACGGGCTGTTGGGATGAAGCGACGTTTCTTCCGTAAAATATCCGGTTGCACCGAGCGAACCATACACTTCGTCCGTGGAGACATGCAGGAAACGTTCAATTCCGATCTCGCGGGAAACATCGAGTAACACCTGCGTTCCGACCACATTTGTCTGCACAAAAACGGCGGGACCGGTGATACTTCTGTCAACATGCGATTCGGCAGCAAAATGGACTATCGTATCAATTGAATGGTCTCGAAATACTTTTACCACATGGTCTTTGCTGCAAATATCCCCTTTTACGAAGATATAATTTGAATTTGATTCAATTGCAGTGAGATTTTCAAGATTTCCTGCATATGTCAGGGAGTCGAAGTTGACGATCTTATAGCCGGGATATTTGTTCAGCATGAAATGAACAAAATTGCTCCCGATAAAACCTGCTCCTCCGGTAACGAGAATGTTTTTCATCGGACCTAAAATTTATTTATGAATTTAAGAATTTACGAAAAACTGCCAGTATTTCCAACGAATATCACTACTGACTGTCTATGCGGTTGATGCGATATTACGGTAATTGTTGATCATATCGCATGTTGTTCTGCAGTATCAAAATCGGCGGGATTTTCCTCTTTTATTGGAATAAAGTTACATTTTTTCGGGACAAGAAACACTCAAAATTCTGCACCCGTTGGCGATAACGATTTTCGTCATTAAACAAACGGTCAAACGGGCCTGCATCAGTTGCTTGACATCGTTGATCACGCGGTGTTCATGATAAAACCGATGAAATGTCTCGGCTACCTCACGAAGATATGTTGTTAACCGGTGCGGTTCGAACGATAGTGCACAGCTTTGGACAAGTTCGGGAAATTCCAGCAGTTTTTTGAGAAGATCGATCTCTTCTTTCTCCCGAATGAGAGAAAAATCAGTATTTGCCATCATGGCCGCAATATCGTGAACATTGATATGCTCGGTTTCAGCATGCCGGAGAATGCTGGCAATGCGTGCGTGTGCATACTGCAAATAGTAGACGGGATTCTTGTCGGACTGTTCTTTTGCCAATGCAATATCGAACTCCAAATGTGTTCCGACACTTCTCATCACAAAAAAATAGGCAACAGCATCCACCCCCACCTCATCGATAAGATCGTCGAGCGTATATGTTTTTGCATTCCGCTTTGACATCTTCACGATCTCGTCGCCGTTCACGAACGAAACCATCTGATGGATGATCACTTTCACATCTTTGGTGTCGTAGCCAAGCGCCTGTACGCCGTTCAGCACATCCGGAATCGTCGCAATGTGATCCGCACCGAAGATATCAACGATCAGTTCAAAGCCTCTGCGGAATTTTTCACGATGGTAGGCAATATCCGGCAGACGATAGGTCGGCTCACCGGTACTCTTCACGATCACGCGGTCCTTGTCTGCACCGAATTTTGTGGCGCGGAACCATACCGCCCCTTCGCTGTCGTAGGCCAGATCTTTCTTCTTGAATTCTTCGATCACTTCGCTGATCTTACCGGTAGAATATAATGTATCTTCATTATAGAATACATCATGCTTCACATTGAGCCGGGCAAGCGTTTCCTTGATCCTTTTGAAGCACCATTCTTCACCATACTTCTGAAAATACGATCTGTCCCCATCCGCATCCTTCAACGAATCCCCTTTTTGTGCTATGATCTCTTTTGCAATATCAACGATGTATTCCCCTTTATATCCTTCTTCGGGAAAAGGGTAATCGTCGCCAAGCTCCCGGCGATAGCGGGAATAGATGCTTTCGGCCAGCGTGCGCATTTGATTACCGGCATTGTTGAAATAATATTCACGGGTAACTTCATGTCCGGTCCATTCCAGAAGGTTCCCGATAACTTGTCCGAGCAATACCTGTCTGCCATGTCCGGCGTGGAGCAATCCGGTCGGATTCGCGCTGACCCATTCAAGATTCGTTTTCTTTCCGCTTCCGGCTTGTGTTCTTCCAAAGGATGCGTGTTCGCGGAGAATATTTTTTGCACTCTCAACAACATAGGAATTCGCGAAACGGAAATTGATGAATCCCGGCCCGGCGATCTCCACTGCAGAGAGGAATGAATCGTCGATCTTCAGTTTTTCAACAATGGACTGAGCGACCTGACGCGGGTTCTTGCCGACCGCTTTTGCCAGCATCATTGCGACATTCGTTGTCAGATCGCCGTGCGCATCCACTTTCGGTTTGTCGAAGATGACGTCAACGGAAGGATACTGAAGTTCTGCAAGGATTGCACTAAGTTGTTGCTGTAACTGAGCTTTCATTTTTTTACTGTCTTTTTCCGGGTTGTAGTCTTTTTCGGTTTTTCGGCCTTCACTTTTGCCGGCGGTTTGTCGCTCACATATTCAATTTTTGCGTCACCCCACAATTTTTCCAGATTATAGAATTCACGCGTCTCTTTATGGAATACATGGGCGACAACATCGACATAATCCAATAGGATCCAGCGCCCTTCGCCGTACCCTTCCTTGCGAACGGATGATTCTCCCTTTTCGATCGATTCATTCTTCATTTCGTCCGCAACAGCGCGGGCCTGCGTATCGGAATCGACAGAACAGATAACGAAATAATCGGTCATTGTCGTCAGTTTGCGCAGATCCAATATGGTTACATCATACGCTTTTTTACTTATCGCCGCTTTCGCGATGATCTTAGCAAGATTCTTTGAGGTCACATTTCTCCTTTTATTTCCATGGTGTTAATGATTTAAAATCTTTTCCTATCACGACCGATGCAGAGACCATTTGGTCGTTATTGAACTGCTGCACGACATTCTTTTTTTCTATGCCCAGCAGCGATGCCAGCTGCTGTGCTTCGGTTGTTTTTCCGCTCCGGTCGATGACAAGCGAATGTTCCACGTCGAATTTCTTATAATTTCCCATCTCCACAACGTCATAACCCATCTGGCGGCAATATTTCGTCATGGTGTTGCCGACACCGCTCACTCCGCAGCCGTTTAGAATATTAATCTGCAGCGGAACACGTGTCGTATCGTTCTCTTTTTTCACCGCAGTACTGACGGACGGCGAATGTCCGGAAAAAATACCATACAACTGCATTCCGTTGAACAGAACAAGCAGTATGACGGCGATATTCAGAAGCGATTGTTTTTTCATTGATGTATCCATTTTCTACAAAAAAATAACCGAGAAAGTCTTTCGGACCACTCGGTTATTCTTATGAAAAAAATTGTTCGCAATGGGAAGACTTTTATTCTCCGTAATAATCAAGTCCCGAAAACATACCGCCGAACGGACGATTGTAACCATATCCATACATCGAATACGGAAGTTCCCGGTATTGCAGCCGAATGACCATGTTTTCCGTCGGACGATAATTTATTTCTGCCCGGCTTAAATAAGCTTTGCTGAATTGATTTTGCAGCCGATAATCGAATGTACTGTACGGCGAATTTTGAAGGCTGAGATCAACGCGGGCATCAAGATTCGGCAGGAACTGGTACGTCATTGTATTTGTATAACGCTGAAGTGCCATTCCTTGTCCGCCGGACATGGTGTAACTTGCCGAGTACGAATGCTGCATCTGAAAATTGTTCGGATTGAAGAAATTGAACCACGCACTCGCCGACTGTGTCTGAATGAATGAATCGGATACCCTCGGCTGTTCGGACGATTTGGGCTTAAACTGCGCAACGGCGGCGGCAACCCAGCATACTGCGATCAACACATATAATTTCTTCATAGATTCACCGTTAACTTCCACTTCAAATTATGAAAAACTGTCTGCTTTGTCAATATAGACACTCAAACAGTCCTATTTGTTCCGGGAATTCAACTCTACTTCCGCTTCTTTAAGCTGTTCAAGGGTATTTACGCCGCGAATCTCATTCGGATCGTCCGTCATCATCGCCGCTACCACTAATTTTTGTTTCCAGAAATGTCCGAAGACATCGGTCAGATAGTATTCATTTTGCGCATTATGGGGATTGATATGCTGCAGCGCCGAGAATAAATACCGTGTATCAAAGATATAGATTCCGGAGTTTATCTCGTTGATCTTGCGCTGTTCTTCCGTGGCATCCTTATGTTCCATGATGCCGACAACGTATCCGCTTTTGCTGCGCAATATTCTGCCGTATCCGGTCGGATCGTCAAGCTGCGCCGTGAGGATCGTTCCGGCCGCATTGTTATCGCGATGGTAATCGATCAATTTTTTGATCGTCTCTTTTCTCAATACCGGAACATCACCGGAAAGTACGATCACATCTCCGTTATAACGGCGCAGAAACGGTTCGGCCTGCATGACGGCATGTCCGGTACCAAGCTGCGGATCCTGAACGGCAAACTCAACGGTTGGCGATACCGTTTCTAAGTGCGTATAGACCGACTCACGCTGAAATCCGACAATGGCAATGATCCTTTCCGATCCCAGCGATTGTGCAATCTCCACAACGTGCTGCACCATCGGTTTACCATTAACCTCGAACATCACTTTTGCTTTTGAGGGATCTTTCATCCGCGTGCCTTTGCCGGCCGCCATAATAATTGTTGCAAAATTTGACATTGCGTTTTCCTTTTTATTGTATTGTAACGATAGTGTTGTCGATCAAGCGGGTTGCACCGAACCGGACGGCCAACGGTATCAATACTGTTTCGCCGCCGTTCAATATTCTTTTTGTTTCAAGGGTTTCTGCATCAACGATCTCCACATAATCGATCCCTGCCGGATCGTTCGCAAGGATCATGGCTTTCATTTCCTCGACGATCTTATTGGGATCCCGTTCTCCGTGGATGATCTTATTCTCCGCAAATTTCAATGACTGACTCAACACAACGGCGTTTTTCCTCTGTTGCGGATTCAAATATACATTGCGGGAACTCATCGCAAGACCGTCCGCTTCGCGCATCGTCGGCACAATTGAAATTCGAACCGGCACGTTCAGATCTTTCACCATTTTTTTTATCACGATGCTCTGTTGCGCATCCTTTTGCCCGAAGTATGCAGCGTCCGGCCGAACGATGTTGAACAATTTCAGCACGATGGTCGTTACGCCTTTAAAATGCGTCGGCCGGAACTTTCCTTCCAGGAGTGCCGATAATCCTTCTACGGCAGCATAGGTGGAAAATCCTGCAGGGTACATCTCCTCCGCCGAAGGGATGAAGAGCAGGTCACATCCGGATTGAAGGGCAAGTTCCGTGTCCTTCACAATGTCACGCGGATACCGTTCAAGGTCTTCATGCGGAGCAAACTGCGTCGGGTTCACAAAAATAGAGACGACGACGATATCATTCTCACTCTTCGCCTTCCTGATAAGGGAAAGATGTCCATCGTGTAAAAATCCCATAGTCGGAACGAGGGCAATAGATCTTTTAGAATTACGATGATTGAATAAAAAAGAATCAGTTTCGTCAATAGAATGATAAGTGATCACTATGAGTTACTTTGGCTGTAATTTTCTAAAATAATTTTCAAAATTGACGAAGAATTTTTCAGATAGTTCGTTTTTATACATTTTTCTGAACACTTTTAGATCCAACTCAATTCCTGTCAATTCCGGATGCTGATGTCTCACGGATGAATAGGCTATACGTTTTGCTGATTGGAACAGAGAAGCACACTTCCTAAATTTTTCTTCTGCCGAAAGTTCCGAATACATTGAAACCATTTTGTCATTTATCACACGAGAAGTATCATTCATATATTTTTTTAATTTCAGGCAGTACTGATAATACGTCCGCCCATTTGAATAGATACCGAATATCGATTGAATTTCTGCCGGCATCAGCAAGACCAATGACATCGTTGAGTTGCTGTTCGGATTGCGATTCTTTTCTCCATAGCAACTTTTGAAGAATCAAATCTTCTAAGGAAATAAGTTTCAATTGGTGACCTTCAAATTCAATTTGCGCGGCTCTTGAAAATGCGCTTAACGAAAACGGGTCATTCTTCAGTAATATCATATCACACTTCGACACGCTCTTATTGTGTATAATATTGAACATTCCGACACCCGAGAACGCATCATCGATTGATTCGCGGGAGATATAAAAATCTTGCGAGAAAACATTGAACAGTGTCTCTTTATCCTTTTCAAACACTTGAATTACGATATCGATGTCATTGGTCATTCTAGGAACAGCATAGAACGACGCAGCGACGGAACCACTGATCATATACTGAATATTTGCTTTATTCAGCCGTTCAGTTACTAAAATTGCTATGTCGATAATTTCCTGCATCAGATAATTTTTTTTCCAAATCCCGACTGCATCAGTTCGACCGCAAATTCTGCGGAGCGGTTGCGGTCATCAAGGATCGGATTCGTTTCAACAACTTCAAGCGAATGCATTCGATGTTTTTGCGAGAGTGTTTCCATGATCAAATGCGCTTCGCGGTACGCAAGTCCTCCTTTTACGGGAGTCCCCACTCCGGGACATTCTTTCGGATCGACCGCATCCAGGTCAAAACTGACGTGAACAAAATCGACTCCTTTTAATTTCTTTAACGCTTTAGAGATTATGACAGCCATCCCGTGCGTATCAATATCTTCCATTGTAAAGATGGTGATATTCTTCTTGCGTATTACTGCCTTTTCACCGGCATCTAGTTCGCGGATGGCGATCATGACAAGATTTTTCGGATCAAGTTTCCGTTCTTCGCCGCCGATCGATGTCAGTTCCGGCGCACCGAGGCCAATCAATGCGGCGAGCGGCATGCCATGAATATTCCCCGAAGGAGAGGTGACATCGGTGTTCATGTCGCCGTGTGCATCGACCCAAATCACGCCAAGTTTCTTCTTTTTCTTTTTGCAATAATTCGAGATACCGGTGATCGTTCCGATCGAGAGCGAATGGTCACCACCAAGGATGAGAGGAAACCCTTTGCTGCCGAGAATGTTTTCCATTTTTTCGGCGAGCAGACTACTTGCACGGACGATCTCCGGCAGATATTTCAATTTGGGATTTTCGACTTTTTGCTGTTCGGGGATCTTCGTGGAAATGTCACCTTCTTCAATGATGGTATGACCCATCGAATGAAGTTTTTCCGAAACTCCGGCTATGCGAATTGCGGAGGGTCCCATATCAACGCCGCGGCGGCCGGCTCCAAGATCCATTGGGACGCCAAGTATGTGTATATTCATGCTTTTCTTAATGCACCATTTCTAAAAGGTTGGAAATCGTGGCTTTCAGATCTTTTCTCTGAACGACAAGATCGACAAACCCTTTTTCCTGTAAAAACTCAGCGCGCTGAAATCCTTCCGGCAGGTCTTTCCCGATGGTCTGTTTGATAACGCGCGGTCCGGCAAATCCGATAAGTGCGTTCGGTTCTGCAATATTGAAATCGCCGAGCATAGCGAAACTTGCCGTAACGCCGCCGGTGGTCGGATCGGTCATCAACGAAACAAACGGCAATCCGGCATCGGAAAGCTGTGCAAGTTTAGCGCTCGTCTTTGCCAACTGCATAAGGGAATATGCCGCCTCCATCATGCGTGCGCCGCCGCTGGCCGAGATGATGATGACCGGCGTTTTCATTTTTATGGCTTTGTCTATTGCGCGACGAATTTTCTCGCCGACGACGCTTCCCATGCTCCCGCCGATAAAACTGAAATCCATGCATGCGATCACGACATCACGCTTGTTCATTTTTCCTATTCCGTAACGGATCGCGTCGCTAAAGCCTGTCTTTTTAATCGTCTCTTTTATGCGGTCTTTATATTTTTTTGTATCGACAAAATTCAGCGGATCTTTCGATGTCATTTTTGCATCGAACTCTTTGAATGTTCCCGGATCAAAAAGTATGGAAAAATATTCGTGGCTGCTGATGCGGAAATGATGCGAACACTTTGTGCAGACCCAAAGATTCTGTTCGAGCGCACCTTTGTGAATGATCTCGCCGCATGAGGAACACTTGCTCCACATCCCCTCGGGCATATCTTTTTTCTGATTGTCCGAAGCAATATTTTCTGTTGACCGTCTAAACCAGCTCATAGGAACCTTTCAATTGGTAGGACAAAATATCCATCATTCGGCTTTATTTCAATGAAAATCTCATCGTAAAGAGCGCCAACAATGACTACGCTTTCTTTTTCGGCAAAGTCGCAACAAAATCGCGTAAATACAGTGGTTCTAATTGTGAAAAATCCGCTATTCGGAACTCGCTGTTTCTGCGGCAGGCCAGCATTCCGATGGAGACGGCGGAAATATCCGGCTGAAGAATATTTGCGTTCTGCTCCAATGCGGCTGCCAATATTTCACTTTTTCGTGTAATTGTATAATCACCCAGCCGTGAAATTTCATTTCGTGTAACGGAATAGAACGCAAAAAAAGCTTCTTCCCGTTTCGCATCGATCATCGCGCAGAAAACTGCATCGCTTTCTGTTTTTTTACCAGATCGAAATCCTTCGGCAATCCCGTCCAATGTTGGAATGGCAATAATGGGAAGGCGCAGCGCCATGGCCAGACCTTTGGCAACACTCAATCCGATCCTTAGTCCCGTAAATGATCCCGGACCGATAGACACGGCGATACTGTCCAATTGCGTTTTTTCTATCTTTGAACCCTTCAATACTTCATCGATAAGAATCAATAATCGTTCCGAATGAATATTCTTTTCCCGTACAGACCGTTCGCACAGAACGGCATCGTTATGAACAAGTGCCGTGCTGCACATTTCGGTTGCAGTTTCAATAGATAAAATCATCGCTGCTCAATGGTAATGATCCGTTCATATTCGTCGGCGCCGAGTGCGCAATGAATATCGAATCGATGTTCGGGAAGTTTTGGTGCGATCATATCCGCCCATTCCAGCACACATACGCCGCCGCCATAAATATATTCGTCATAACCGATCTCATCCAGTTCTGTTATCGTCCGCAAACGGTAACAATCAAAATGATACAACGGCAGCCTGCCGCCAAGATGTTCATTAACGATCGTGAATGTCGGGCTTGTAACATTCTCTTTCACGCCTAATCCGCGCGAAATGCCTTTCGCAAAACGCGTTTTCCCGCTGCCAAGGTCGCCAACTAAAGCAACGACATCGCCGGCCTTCAATTGCCGCGAGAATTCCTCGCCAACCCGTATTGTTTCTTCCTCGCTATGGGTAACGATGCGCTTCACTTCGCTTTCGGTTCCATGGTGATCACCGGAAGGATCATTTCTTCCATTGAAATTCCGCCGTGCTGAAAACTATCGCGGTACTGGTTCAGGTACTTATGATATTCCGTTGGATAGACAAAATAATAATCCTCTTTTGCCACAATATAATTCGTCGTGACGCCACGCTGCGGCAATTTGAAATCTTTCGGGTTCTTTAAAAAGATGGATTGCTTTTCATCCGATTTCAGATTGCGGCCGAACTTATACCGGAGATTGGTCGATGCTTCCTTATCCCCAATCACTTTCGATCCGCGCATACAGCGGACACTTCCATGGTCCGTCGTGACAATGATCTTTACATCTTTCCGGTTCGCCAGCATCTGGAACATTCCCAGCAGCGACGAATGCTTGAACCATGTATCGGTCAACGATCGGTATGCCGATTCGTCCGGCGCGATCTCTTTCAGTATCGGATCATCCGACCGGCCGTGCGCCAGCATATCAACAAAGTTGACAACGATGGCCGTCAACCGGTTCTGCGTGTACGAAATGATGTTCGACTGGATCTGCCGGCCGAATTCCGGGTCGAGAATTTTCACATATTTCGGTTCCGGTTTCAGTGCGATACGTTTGCGCTCCAACAATTTCATCAGCAGCTCTTTTTCGTACTTATTATGGCTTGTTTCGCTGTCATCCTCACCCTGCCACAGATCCGGATAGCGCGTTTCCAGTTCCAGCGGGAACAATCCGCTGAAAATTGCATTCCGGGAATACGGTGTTGCCGTGGGTAAGATAGAGAAATAATATTCTTTATCGATGGAATATAATTCCCGCAGGTATTCCTCCATCACCAGCCACTGATCAAGCCGCAAACAATCAATGACGAACAGAAAAACGGATTTTTTTTCGTTCAGGTTCGGTATGACATATTTTTCGACGATCTCGGTCGAAAGTACCGGACGATTCTCTTTCCGGTTGATCCATGCCTGATAATTCTTTTCGACGTATTTGGAAAATTCAGCATTGCTTTCTCTTCTCTGGTCGGCCAGCATTTTCTGAAGACCAAGTTCGGGATGTTTATCAAGTTCCATTTCCCAATTGGCAATCTTAATATACAGGTCAGTCCATTCCGTATAATCCATCGGATTCAGAAGCATCCGGGAGATCGATGCAAATTCCTGCGTATAATCGCGCGAAACCTGCTCGCTTTGTAACTTCTTTCCTTCAAGGAATTTTTTGCAGACAAGCAGTATCTGGCTTGGATTCACCGGTTTTGTCAGATAATCCGAGATCTTGCTCCCGATCGCATCTTCCATCAATGATTCTGCTTCGTTCTTGGTGATCATCACAACAGGAAGCGATGGGAAATATTCCTTGATGACGGCAAGCGTTTCAAGACCCCCTTTCCCCGGCATCATTTCATCCAGGAAGACAAGATCGATCTTTTTTGAGCGGACAATCTCGATGGCATCTTCGCCATTGGTAGCCGTTTCGACAGCATACCCTTTGTCACGCAGAAGCACAACGTGTGCGCGGAGCAATTCTATCTCATCATCGACCCAAAGAATATTCCCTTTGCTGTTTTCCATTCTCATCCGCCTTCTTGAAATTATTGGATTGCAATATGCACATCGACCCCGCCTTCATTGGTTGAAGAGCCGGGAATACGCGAACCGCCTGCATCCGGTTCGATTTTCGTATATCGATAGAACAATGATGCCGTCACGCGCGAACTCAACACATACCTTATACGCGGCTCCATCTGAGTTCGCGAAGAACCTTCGCCCGGTGTCCCTTTCGTGTTGAACACATTTTGCTTTACGTCGAATGTTGTGCGTGAATTTTTTCCCAGCGAATAGGTGAAACTGATATCGATGTCATTCTGCAAACTCAAGCCAAACAACGGTATCTCAAATCCGGACCGCGAGAAACTTCCGGTGACGGACATATCGTTCCCGACTGTTTCAACAATATTCTTGGATGAAGGAGTTAGATCGTACGAAACATTCGAACCATACCGAACATTGGCGCTCATCGTTCCCTTCAAGACCTCTTTGAATGAAACGCTGACGCCGGCAAGAGGCGAGAAAGCATAATTGATACGCTGCGATTCGGTTACATTTCCGCCTCCGGCGCTTCCCTTAAATACCTTCGAGTACGTTGATTGATACGCGTGATCCAAACTGACCCTGGTAGCAAAATTCTTGAACAGACTGAACTGCTCCAATCCGTCCCAGCGGAACGAATAGTTCACCCTCGGGAAAAGATCGCCAAAGACCTTTTTCAAAATGGGAAGTGTTTCGAAACCATCTTCGAATGCCTGTGCAAGCTTCTGATCCTGGTTCGGCGAACCCGGAGTCGGCACCGCTTCTGTGTAGAGCTTCGCCACCTGTTCAATTCCATTCTTAAACATCGAGAAAACAAATGTCGGAGGAAGCGAGAAGAACGACCTCTCGATGGAACCGCCGGTTGCGACGTTGATGATCGTTGCTCTGCCGATAAGTGAATCCGTACGAAGAGTTTGAGTCCGTGAATAATTCCATCCGACATTCCAATTCAGATCGATCCGGGCTCCGGTCCAAAGTTCGCGGCCGGTCCTAAATGTGAGTTTATTATTTTGCGTGTAACCGTCGCTAAGGTTTGCACTGCGTGCGCGGATCTGTTTATCGGCATCCGTTGAGAATCCGACAAATGGAAATTGCGGTTTAACAAAAACATCGGTGATGTTCGCACCGGGTACCGAAACCAGACCAAGTTGATATACCCGGGTTGGACCATACGAACGGTCTGCCTTTTGCAGAAATGGCGCGCGTCCGAAGAAATTTGCAAATCCCGGGCGTCCTGGAACGCCTCCGTTCGATGCGGTATTATTCTGTGTGAACGAGATATTGATCTTATCGTAATCCAGAAACGGCGTCTTGATAAGAATTCTCGCGAAACCGATCAGCCCTTCACCTTTCGAGGCCGGAGCTTCTGTTTGCGTTGTATCGGACTGCGGAACGAGCGGCTGCGGTTTTTCGGGCTGCTGAACTTGTCCTGATCCTTCGTTATCATCTCGTTCGCCTCTTCCGCGCGAAGGTGTTGTTTCTTCTTTATCCGATCCGGAAGAGATGCCGCTTGCGGGGAACCACGTTTCGATGAACGATTTCAGGCTGACATCGGAGGAAAGTGAGATGCTGTTCCCCCAACCGGTTGAAATTCCGAGGTCCCCCTGCTGCAGGCTATTATTCCAACGGTACCCCACGTTATAGCGAGCCGCCAATGACACATATTTATTGATGTCCCATATCGAAGGAACTTTCGGACGTGTGTTCACCGTAAAGTTCTGGTTATACGAATTATCAAAACCAAAATTGATGAAGCGGTCCTGCAGGAACATTTGGTTCATGATCTGCTGGAAGTCGCGCTGACGTCCATAACGGTCCAATTCCAAATGAACCATCGAACTCGATATATCAACTGCATAGTCACCGGAAAGATTGATCAGGCCGTTCTCGGTCAATTTCCATGCGAATGAAAAATTTCTTGCCGACGAAAGACTGCGGACGGGTTCCGTATCACGGGTCTGACTTCGCAAACGTTCATTGGTGCGCGAACGGGCAATGCTGAAGCCTGTGTTAATGTTCGAGATCGGAAGATAGAAAAGCTGCAGTTCGCGGAACTCTTCCAGCAGGAAAAGATTTTCGAAAAATCCGAACGGCTGGATGTAATTGTCCGGCATAAACGAATAAGAATAACTGATCCGTGCATTCCATTGCCACGATGTGCGGGATGCGGTCGTAGGATTCCGCTGACTTGAAGTGGTATAACTGAATCCGTAATTAATCCGGTTAAAGAGATCGCGGAAGAACCAGTTTTCCAACGGAACATTGAACTTGAAGCCCGGCACGGAATACGTATCGGTCGTGGAAAGCGTTTGTGCTTCGGACAGGATCTTTTGTTTTTCCGCCTCCCCTTTTTCTGCAGAGCCGGTCTTTTGCGTCACAAAATCTTTCCGTTGATCCGCGGCTTTTGTCACCACAATATCGGAACTCGGCAGATACTGCGGCGTTGATATCTGTTCACTATGCGAATAACTAAACGGGAGCTGTGTTCCCGACCAATCCTGCGGCAGAAACCGCTCGAACGCAAATGATGATGAGAAATTCCAGCTTTTGTTCGTGACACGACTGCCGAACCGGCTCTCCAAACTATGGAAATACGGATCGACCTGACTATAATTGAACGCAACCGATCCGAAGTCCGCTAATTTTACATTGGTGCTCATGCTGTACGCCCAGCCCGGTGTGTCATCAACATCGGAAAGTCGCAGTTCATTCACCCAAATTTGGCCGGAGATCCTCCGTTCAGTTCCGTTAATGACCGGATTCTCAACTCCGATGGAAATGAATGTAATTCGCGTCAGCGTCGGATTTCCGAGCACGGCATAGGTCGATCCTTCCGGTCCGTTCAGCACAGGAATCACTGCGCGGAATACTGAGGTGTCACGGCCTTGCTTGATGGACGTAAGATCTTCAAAACGAATATTGACGTTGTTGCGCGTATCCCACCCCGGATAAACCGGCGCTTTGTATTCGTAATAGTTCAAACTGTCCGAACCGAAACGGATGTACATCTTTACCGAAGCTTTGGATGCCGTTGTTCCAAAATGGCTGTCGCCGTGCACAAACATTTTCATTTGCCGGTAGCTGAATACATCGAGGGGACGGTACGAGAATTTTTTGATCGCTTCCCTGCTGTCACCATCGGTCAGGTTAAAAATATTCAGCGCAAGAGATTGTTCGTTGCCGTACACTTGCTCATCCGGTTTGGTCCTGTCGCGTTCCCGGAAAACGCCCGGAGGCGAAACGTATCCCGTCAGCGAATTATCTTCGATGTTCACTACCGAGACCTTGAATGCCGGGTCGTTCTTTTTTGCTTCTTCCCACTGGTTGCCGATCAGATTGAATTCGACGAACTGCAAATCGAACTCTTCCGAATGACCGGTGAACCAGAGCCGTGCATACTGGATATTCGATTGATCCGGTGTGCCGACCTTATATTTATAAGTATTGATCGGTATCCTGTATTGATACCAGCCGTTCGTTCCGCCGCCGACCTTTAAAGGATTCGCATCGGTCGTATCAAGATTCAGTTCATACTCGTAATAATCGTTTGTCCGGTCCGAGTTGCTGTTCCGGTTAAGATCTTCAGAATCAGGGAAACGGCCGATCTCGCTTGTGCTGTTCTTTTCCGTTTGATTGATGAAACGGAAATCGCTCTGCGAATAGAGAAAATCATCGCCGGCCGGATCGTTGACAATTTCCGGAAAGAGGGTTTTATTTGCCTCGATAAACCCCTGGTACCTCGCCTGTTCCTCGTTGTTAAATAATCCATCGATGCCGGTATCTTCGTCCTGCGCCAGGATGTCGTTCTTAAATTGTCCTTTGTCTTCCGTATTCCACCCGCCGTCCGGAATGATATCTTCGCTGATCGTTCCAAGATCTATATAGACCTTTCGAGTTGTATCGATGATTCCTTTCCCCGGCGTTACCCGTACCCAGATTTCGATGAAGCCGACATTCTCGCTGATAAGATTGATCGCGCTGGTGGAAAGGAGTTTCATCACACCCCCCCAATTCTTCTTTGGCTCATTCAGTAAAGTTTGCTGAAGGTTCATCGAATAATTGTACGTTCCTCGAGACATCGGATTATAGTTCAGATTCAATACCTGAATCCGATCCTGTCCTCGTCCGACCTGTTTAATGGATTTCCCTTCTGCGTCTGTTCCATAGATTGCATCGATCGGAATACCGCCGATGGGATTGTACCAATAGGTTCGTGCTTTCGATTTTATCTTTGCCGTATCGAGCGTCCAAAATTGTTTTAGCAGATAATTATCGACGCCATCCTGAAAAGCCGGCGCGCTCATATCGTGCCACTGTCCGTATCCGACGCCGAGCGGAATGATCCTCTTCGCACCCTCAAAGTCATCAATATAGGCGATGCCGCTTCCCTGGTCGTCCGCGATGGTGCTTTTTTTCGTATTCGGATCCGGATTCATATACGCCGCCTCACCACGAAGTGTGAATTCCGATTTGGCCTTGGTGTCGATGAACGGCAATGCATCAATCGCTTTTGTCAGGAACGGCAGTTCGCCGGAAGTCTGGCCGTCGAATCCATAAATAGAATTGTTGGAAGGTTCTTCATTCAACCGCACTTTGTCGCTCAATACCTGCTGATCGAGATTCATCAAGGTAAAACCGAACTTGGTTTTTTCCGAGACATCGAC
>CAJBTU010000286.1 GCA_903958625.1 uncultured Ignavibacteriota bacterium
ACAAAGGCGATCAATGCCTCCGAACATGCGGCCGACCTTACGCGCCAACTGCTGGCATATTCCGGTAGAGGAAAATTTATCAACGCGGAAATTGATCTCAACAGTCTTGTCAAAGAGAATGTTCAAATGCTGGAAGTCTCCGTGCCGAAGACAACTCAATTGCAATATGCCCTTGGTTCTTCCTCTCCGCGCATCATCGGTGATGTCGGTCAGATACAGCAGGTGATTATGAATCTCATTATCAATGCAGGCGAGGCGATGGGACCGAATCCGGGCTACATCATTCTCCGCACAGATCAGGTCGAACTCCGAGAAAACGACACGGGATACTGGAAATATACCAATATCCCGCTTGCACCGGGCAGTTATGCCAAAATTCAAGTAAGGGATACCGGCAGCGGCATCAGTCAGGAGACCCTTACGCGCATCTTCGATCCGTTCTTCACCACCAAGTTTACGGGGCGCGGCCTCGGGCTTGCCGCTGTTCTTGGAATCATTAAGGGACATAAGGGAGGATTGCGCATCGAAAGTGAAGAAGGAAAAGGAACGCTCTTCGAAGTCGTGCTACCCATAGCAAACTCATCCGCAGCGTCCAAAACTCAGGAAAAGAAAAAAAATGCGCCCATTGACGGGAAAGGGAAAACCATACTGATTATCGACGACGATCCATTTGTCTTCGATCTGTTGAATGACACTCTTACGGAAGCCCGCTTCACCGTAACCGGCGCAATGGATCCGGTGAAAGGGATCGAAATCTATCGCCGGGATCATGCGAGTATCGATATGATCATTTTGGACTATTCGATGCCCGGAATGGACGGCAAGAAAGCATTTCAGGAACTATTGATGATCAAACAGCAGGCAAAGATCCTTCTCTGTTCCGGATATACCGAAGAAGAGACATTAACGCAATTTGGGAATGTACGTCCTGCAGGATTTTTCCAAAAACCGTACAAAGCACATGAACTCTTGGAACGCATGGCCCAGGTTCTTTCAAACGACCATTGAAATATTTCCGCGGAGTCCGCGGGATGTGAACGAGAAAAGCTATTGGTAATTTGAAACTTCTGAAAAACTAGTTGTGCATTGTCATTTCCCCAAAGGTCCACCACAAAGTGATCCCTTTGGGAAAGGATTCGTCGATGGTCACTTCGTGACGAGTCCCGATGTGTCGGGACGAGAAATCTCACACCTCAAATTCAGGGAAAAAGCGAGATTCCTCGTCGTCCCGATGCCACCCTGAGCGAAGTCGAAGGGTCATCGGGACTTCTCGGAATGACATTGTTGTGAGGTTTTTCAGATGTCTCAATTTGTATCTTTCATGGCTCAAAAAGTTTTTATCCCGCCGAAGGTGGACTCGCCATGACAGCCCACTTTATCGAACGAATGATTTCATTCGTGCCTACCCGCCGCGTTCTATGTCTGGTCTTCGCGACGAATGATCTTCTCATTTTTTTTTCGCGCCTTTGTGCCTTCGTGGCAAATGCGGTTCTTTTTTTTACGTGCATGCCCTACCGCACTCATGGCTCGACTCCGCTCGCCATGACAACCCGCAACATTAACAGGAGCTTATTGTCACCCCGAGCCCCGATATTCATCGGGGTAAACTCCAACGATCTACGATCCTCTACCCTACGGGTCGTAGACGAGCCGCAGGCCGTAGGGAGGGGTGACTGACCTATTGATGTCAATTTTATAATGATTCTTGACGTCGCGACTGCGCCGAAGGCCAAAAGAACTGGGGCGTCCCTTTGGGACCCGCCGCGTTCTTTGTCTGGTCCTCGCAACAAATGCTCTTCTCATTTATTTATCGTGTCTTTGCGCCTTCGTGGCAAATTCTCTTTTAAATTTTTTTCGTGCCTTCGTGGCGATATTATATAGCATAAAAAAAAAGTGCACAACCCTTGTCGGATTGTGCACCCTTATTATTTTGAAGCTGATCTACTGCTTACTTATTTCATCAACACCATCTTTTTCACCGAACGGAATGTTTGTCCATCGGTCAATGAAGTTGCTGTGATTGCATATAAGTAGACGCCCGAACCAAGGTTGGAAGCATTCCAACTAGCCTGATGATAACCTTTTGATTGGTTTCCTGTGAACAGCGTTGCGACATTCTGACCCAGCATGTTAAAGATCTCGACCTTTACTGAGCTTTCTTTCGGCAGCGCATATTCAATGGTTGTGCTCGGGTTGAACGGATTCGGATAGTTCTGTGAAAGACCATAATCCGAAACCACAGTGTTGCCCAAACGTGTGATCTCAACCTTACCCATTGTTGTGGATGAAGTGAGAGTTTTTAAGTTATTGTCGGCGATACTCAAAAGAGGCATCGAAATATTGCTTGTGGTGCCAATTTTCGCATCTTTCGAGACGACAAATTTAAGAAGAAGAACTGTTCCTTCTTGCGTAATGGGATCACGGTTAGCACCAAAATTGGCAGTTGATACTCTAAGAACTCCG
>CAJBTU010000287.1 GCA_903958625.1 uncultured Ignavibacteriota bacterium
ACCTTCAATAACATGGTCGAGATTCTTCTCAATGTTCGGTCTACGACTCGTCTACGACCCGTAGGGTAGAGAATGACAATGGACAACTAATTTATCAGAAGTCTCAATACATGAGAATGCGCAGCAGCGTACCGGCGTATTAAACATAATTTAATGGAGAAGAACAATTGAAAACGATCTTTGTAACATTACTCTTAACATTCGTGATTTCCAACGATCTTTATCCGCAACCGGAAAAGATACTTTACTCATTGCAAAAGAAGCATCCATTTTCATCGTCCGGGCAGAATGACAATTTTATTCTTACTGTGCGGGGGAAAAGTTTATTTACATCAACCATCTATTTTGAAATACGGTCGAGTCTTGGGAAAGTACTCTACGCCGACCAATTTTCCGTGGATAAATTTAGCGAATATGGTTCAACGGAGAGAGAACCTGATGACAGCGCAAAAGTAATGCTGAGGCTTGCTCATTTATTTGATAATGATAAGTTTGATAAACCGGCAATTAGAGATACGTCGGAAATGGACAATAATATGCTCCCGAAAAATATATGGTGGGATGTGTGGTTAGATAAAACCGCGATCAGTTTTAATTATCTTATCAGCACCGAGAATAATCGCGGGATCGTGTATTCTAAAGTAAAACGGAAAGTGATTCAATATTACATCTGCTGTTAGCGGTGCATATTTATTTGTGTCTATTGTATGCTATAGATCCCGTTCGGTTAAACAAACAAAAGATGGTGGTTATATGCTAATTGGATATACCAATTCGATTGGGACTGGGAACAATGATTTTTATTAATTCCCTAATAGGTAAATACCCCGACGCTTGCGTCGTATTATGAATCGTCATGCCGAACATGTCCCGTTGTTCGGGATCCCGTACAGCGGGATTTCGGCATCTATATTCGGGACCCTGAAACAAGTTCAGGGTGACGTGGCAAATACCCCGCAGCTTGTCCGAAGGACCACTTCGTGGCAATGTATTTTCGGGAAGACCATTCTTGCGGTAGGCTCAGTAATGAATTTTGTGCCTTCGTGTTCTTTGTGGCAATGAATTTTATTACAGCCTCATTCCTAAACGGAACTTGGGATTGAAAAATCTAGATTAAATACTACCCGCCGCCTGGCGGGTTTTTTATTTCTCTTTTTCGACTATGGAAGATAGTGAAAGGGACACGTCTGATTGTGATGTATGGATTTTGATGATCAATCTTTTAATTGTCCACTATTATTTACACCCTTTGTAAACAATTGTAATAATCGCATAAAAAAGTGCCAAAATTTGATTAAAAACAATAAAGACAATTTGGTATGATTTTTGAAGCAAAAAGGTCGGTAAACAATGGAAAAACGTAAAGGTAAGCAATTTGAATTTCTGCCGTTCGTTCCCACGGCAAGTGACGCATAATTAATTCCATTTTGGCGTACGGTAAGAGGCAAAATAATTATTTGGTTTCTCACAGAACATATTTCATTCACAGGTTCAAGAGAAAGGTCACACTCATGCATCACCGTCACCCCACTGTTGCAAAGATTGCCGTGCTATTTGTTTTGATGATGGCCGTGTTCGGACACACCGTTCACTGTCAGAACACGACAGACTATTCGCGCGGTGTCGGCATCATCGGCAACTGGGGGAGTATGGCCGGCATTACGGAGATACCCGAAGATTATTTTGACTATTTAAAACGGCTGAACACACAGTGGGTTGTGATCGGCAATTCAATGCATGTTGACAATTCTGTTGATAGTACGGTCGAGCTGCGTTATACAAACGATTTTGATACCTACGTTCCAAGCTGGCCGGATGCGACGCTCCGCACGATGGTCAACCAACTTCACAACCGCGGATATAAAGTGATCCTCGCCGTCGGGTTCGACGAACCATGGCCTGAGGACGGATCGCAGAGTCCGGTGCTTCCCGGCAAAGCGGCCTGGCGCTATCAGCTCGGCCAGCCGACAACACCATCGGGATACACGCTGGCAGAATGGCCGTGGAATCCTTCCAACGCAATCAACCAGAGATTTGTTTCTTCATTCTGGAAGACGTATACCGATGTGAGCATCTATCATGCAAAACTGTGTCAGGACCTGGGCGTTGAAATGTTCGAGGTCGGTGCCGAATCGCAGGAACTTTTCCGCACATCGAATATCGGAACCAGATATACGATGAATTATAAAACGCAGGTGAAAGCGCTTGTTGATTCTGTACGGAATCATTACTCGGGAAAGATCGCCTACTATATGCATGTGGGAACGTGGAAGGCGGCAGTGACATCGACACCATCGGATTCTACGTGGCACGATCTCTGGGGCGATGCAAATTTCGACATCATCGGCGTGAGCATGTATGATGCCGTCCGTCCGACAACGGCAAGTTACACCGCAACGACCACCGTGAATACGGTGAGCTACTTTAAAAATTTGTTCAAGACGTTCCTTACCACCTATGTGAAAAAAGTTACGGAGCGTTATCCGGCCAAACCCGTTGTTGCACTCGAACTCGGTTTTCAAACGCGCGACATTACAAATATCGGGCTTACCGAACCGAAGGGAGTGATTTCGGCCGACGACTTCAACAAGAACGGCATTCTCGATGCTGAAGAGGTTCAGGGAAATCTGTTCCAGGCATATTTTGATACGGCGGATTCACTCGGCTATCCCAAAGGAGGGATGATCTTCGGCGACGCAGCGGAATCCGATGCCTACGCGGCGTTGGGGATGAATTTAAACGGATGGGGGATCAGAAATCGCGAAGCCGAATTGCGGATGATGCGTCGGTTTAAGACCCTTAACTTTTCGTCATCATCGAACAGAGCGCCGCGATTACTGACGACCACCGATTCGGATTACGTGGCGGTGATCGGAGAAAGTTTTGCTTCCAAAAAATTTGCGGCCTGGGATGACGATATCACGCTCGGCGATACGATTCTCTATCGCACCGTGTGGGAAAATTATCCATGGTTCGGTGCGGCCACAACTCAGGGAAGAGTGGTCGGCATTCCGGCGGATGACGATTTCGGATGGTGGCAGGTTAAATTATATGTGCAGGATGTGTATGGAAAAGTTTCCACCGACACAGCAAAATTCAAACTCTGGGTGATCCACAAGCGTTCATCCAGAGTGACCTCCGCGGCGCCGACTCAGATGACGCCGGGCATTGCCGTATCGTACCAGATTGCCGTAAACGATGCGAACGG
>CAJBTU010000288.1 GCA_903958625.1 uncultured Ignavibacteriota bacterium
CGAACGCATTATCTTTTGCAATGATCTCTACCTGAACGCCGTCCGGCGTGTTTGCTTTTCCCGGTGCGGGTGCGGCAAATTTCTTATCCGACAGCAAAGCCATGTCTGACTTCAATAGTTTCAGGAATGCATCGGAATAATTTCCCGCTATGCCGATGGTGAGATTATTCTTTGTGAACGCATTAGCATACTGCAGTTTGATATCGTCCAGCGTAATCGATTTTACGCTTTCCGACGTTCCCTGCACCTTATGCTGATAGTTCGTTCCGCGGAAGAGAAGATCTTCCAGCGCTTTCTTGCTGTATTCCTCATCCGATGATGCGCGGATCACCTGATCGACGTAGTTCTGCTGGTTCTTCATCACGCGCCGGAAATCAGCATCCGCAAACGACGGCGTGAGCATCAATCCTTTGAGGATCGGGTAGAATTGATCGAGAAAATCGACATGCACCATGAACGTGAATGTGGTTACCTGCTTGTCGACCTGTGCATAATATCCGGCGGCCCAGGGATAGATCTTATCCTGGATCTCGCTGTAGGTCATATCCTTTGTTCCGCCCTGCGTTATCAGGTTTGCCGTAGCGGCCGTAAGGCCCTGTTTTCCCTGAGGATCGGAGATGGAACCGTTGGCAAAACGTAATTTAATAACAACCTTGTTGGACTTGGGCTGTTTCAGTTCCACCAGCTGCTGTGCGAACATTGTCGCCGCAAACAGTATTGTGAGCATCAGTGCTTTCATCATTTCACACCTCCCTGTGCATCGGCCGAGATCGTTGCAACGGTCAAGCCCGACGGCACAAAATATTTTGCAGCGGCCGCTTTCAGATCGTCCACCGTCACTTTATCATACATAGCATACATCCGGTTCAGAGATTCCGGATCGCCGATGAGCGTGATGAATGTGCTGAGCGAATTGGCAATGCCCGACGGATTGTCGATGGACATTGCGTAGCTGTACTTCATCCGTGATTTCGTATCAGCAAGATTTTTTTCCGTTGTTCCGTTTTTCTTGAACTCTTCGATCGTCTTCATGATCTCATCCTTCACGTACTGCATATCCTCTTTTTTGATGAAGGATGCTTCGACGGAAGAGAGATAGGGGTCGCGCGTGAACATCATGTCGCCGCTAAGGCTCCGTATTTTTTGTTCTTCCAGCACGAGCTTCTTATAGAGTGGCGAAGTCTCGGAAAAAAGAACAGCGTTCAATACATCGATCGCCGGCACGTTGATGTCAACGTCACTGTACGCCGGTGTTTTGAAATTCAGACTGAGATACGGCGGTATGGAACCGTTCTGAAGATGAGTGTAGCGTGCGGAATCCTGCTTTGGTTCCGGTGCAACGGTGGAGACGTACGTTCCGTGTTTCCACATGCCGAAATATTTTTCTGCAAGAGCGTTCACCTGTTCCGGTTTTGCATCGCCGACAACAACGATTGTTGCATATTCCGGACGGTAGTACCTGTTGAAGAATTCGAGCGAATATTTGTACTGATTCGGCATATCAATGATGTCTTTCAGGAAGCCCATTGTTGTATGCTTGTAGGTATGCTTGTCGAACGCAGTATTAACGAGGTTTTCTTCCAGCTGCGCGTACGGGCTTGCATTGTTCTTGGTGTATTCCCCTTTTACGGCACCGGCTTCCGTTTTGAAATCGTGTTCCGTGTAATTCAGATTCATGAAACGGTCCGCTTCGATCTCGAACATCGTTTCAAGTTTCGCTGCGTCGCCGGTCATATGATAGATCGTACGGTCCAGCGACGTGTTTGCGTTCGCGCCGGCCCCGACCGATTTCAGCACATCGTTATATTTGTCGCGCGGATATTTATCCGTTCCGCGGAACATCATATGTTCAAAAAAGTGGGCAAAACCGGTAACCCCTTCTTCCACTTCGTTACGCGAACCGACGCGCTCGACAATGAAGAAAGCGGCAAGTCCGGGACTGTCGAACTGCACCGTGACAACATTCAATCCATTCGCCAGCTGTTTCTGATTGATCGGGTAGGGAAGGATCTTATTCTGCGCAGAGAGCGCACCGTTCCATACCGTGACCACCAGAAGCACTGCGACGATCATCAACATCGTTTTCATCGTGTATCTCCTTTTGTGTATGTCTTTACAATTGTTTTACAACATTACTTGTAAAAGTAAGTTTGAGGAATATTGCGTGAAAAACAAGAAGAAAAAATATTCGTGCGGAATCTCAAAAAATAATTCAAAAGCATTACAGGCAACGCCCGCGGAATCACTTCAATTTTCCCGTTACGTTCAGGAACCATCGGATGCATTTGTGACCTACATCCGCATTATCGACGAACATCATCGGACAGGCGCCGGGGATGACGGAGATATTATGGTCGCGGCATTTCTGAACGATGTCCGGCGTTGCGCTTGATCCCGAGGAAAATGATGTTCCGCTGAAATTGTGCATCCACACGCGCGGAATGCCGAGTTTGATGCATTCGTCGATGATCTGTCCGGTATTCTCCTTCTTAACGGCGATAAATACTCCATGCACCGGAGCAGGAAGAGATGCAAGATCGGGGTAGCACCGATCGTCCCCGAACGAAGACGTATTTTTTCCTACGGCAAACACGGTCCGTTTTTGTGCCTTCAATTTTTTATAGACACCGTTGGCAACGGTCTGTTTTGATGATGATATGCCGACAACGGCAATGGCGGGCTGGGAAAGAAATTCGTCCGCAAGCGAAGCAATTGTTTCCATAACGGTTTGGTTTGTGTCTGCGAATCCGGAAGAGACCGGAAAATCACAAACGAAGTGAGCAGCGCAATGATGAGAACAGAAGAAAGTTTGAGGAATATTGTTTGAAAGGCAAGAGGAAAAAACCTACGGTTTTATGCGGTAAAAAAGATGACCGTCACGTTCAATATGACGATCCTTCGCCGCGCGACAAAAAACGTCGCTTGCTCAGGACGACTAATATTTATAGAGAACAAATCTAAAGTATTTAGAAGTGCAATATTTTGGATGTCATTAGTAGCGAAGCCCCAAAGGGGCAAGCGAAGAATCTTGTTCTTCTATTTGAGTTGAAAATCGAGATTCTCCCGGAGGGATTCCTTCGGAACTCGCCGTCCCGATGCCACCCTGAGCGAAGTCGAAGGGTCATCGGGACTTCTCGTCACGAAGTGACCCCCTTGGGGGAATGACATTGATTTGAGATTTTTCAGATGTCTCTATGGAATAAGAGAACTCTTTGCCTGAAACCGGAGCACCCGTGAATTGGAATAACAGGTGACAAACAGTTTTCCGGTGGAACTTTGCACGGCAACGCCGTACGGCTGTCCGATATTCACCGCAGAAGCTGCGGTAACGGATGAGCCGGTGAAATTCGGTTTTCCGATAACAACATCGGCGGAGTCGCCGTTCTTTTTGGACGATGCGCTGTAAAATACCAGCAAGCGATTGAATCCGCCGTCGGCAACATACAGATTATTTTTTTGATCGACGGCAAGCGCATAAGGAATATAGATATTCGCACGATTGGCTACTGTTGGTGTCGATCCGTTAGCAAAATCCGATTTTCCCAAAACAAGATCGGCAGTTGCACCGTTCGCTTTCGATAGCGCATTCAGAAAAACAAGGATGCGGCTGTTTCCGCGTTCGCCGACATACAGAGTGCCGTTCTTATCCACCGCAAGTGAAACCGGATTGGTCATTTTATTGGCGGCAGTTCCTACAGCATTGGATGTGAAATCTGTCTGACCGAACACGGCATCGGCCGGCGCCCCGTTTGCCTTTGCGGCGGCATTGTTGAAGCGCAGCACACGGTGATTCGATCCGTCAGCAACGTAAAGATTTCCCGATGCATCGGTTGCGATACCCTGCGGGGAAAAGAATCCACTTTGCGTGGTGTTGAATTTGTTGGTGGCAAAATCCGGCTGACCAAGAACGCCATCGGCCGACGCGCCGTTCGCCTTGCCGGCAGCGGAATTGAAACGGAGAATGCGCTGATTTGCCTGATCGAGGACGAACAGATTTCCGGCTGGATCGAGAGCAATGGAAAGAGGCGAATTAAATCCCTTGGCCGAAGGGGTGCTTCCGCCGGCGGAGGAATTCCATACTCTGCTGACAAAATCCGCCTGACCAAGAACACCATCAGCATTTGCGCCGCTGGATTTGGTGTCGGCATTGTTGAAGCGCAGTATCCGGTGAGCACGCTGGTCCACAACGAACAGCATGCCATCGCTGCCCACCGCCAGATTGAACGGACCGGGGATGGTATTTTGTCCGACAGAATCGGTTCCGCCGGCCGTGAACGTTGCATGGCCGAGCAGCGTCTCAGCACTTTGTCCGATATCCCACGGCAGCACCGTTGTTGATTGCGTCGGAGCCGGATCATCTTTTTTGCAGCCGGCAAACAGAACGGTGAACATAACAACACACAGTACTCGTTTCATGTAATTCTCCGCTATTAATGAGTTGTTGAATGTATTTCAATTCCGGATATGTTGCAAGATATTCTTATGGGAGGGTGTTCCCGATCATACAGCCGGGAAGCAAACAAAAAACTAGAACAGAAATAGAACCATACGGGATGGATTATTTCTTTTCAACCGTTCGTACGATCTTCTTCTCGGTAGAGATGTTGAGAATTTCCCATACGGGGCTGTATTTGGTCAACGCGGTCATAAACGAATAAATTACGATGATGCCTGCAATCGTGCTGATGATACCCGAATCACGATGCATTAAAAAAAAGACTGATGAAATGATCAGGGCGGCGACGCGGATTAATTGATCGACCCTTCCGATGTTTGTTTCCATAGGTAGTCCTTTTTGTCCGGTTCGGTCCGGAGAACGATGGTTCATTGAAAACTATTTTTTTTCTTTAGCCGCAGATTGTTCCGTTGGAATGGTCGACGGCATGGACGAGACCGGGTACCATGTTAAATTTTTCCATTCTTCCGGCGGCAGAATGCCGTCCGAGCGAGTAAAGCCCGTGTCAGCATTTCGCGACGGCGAACTGCCGCGGTGCTGTTTGTGCTGGTACTCTCTGTTTGTCATGCTACATTGCTCCTTTGCAGCGCTCCTTGACCTTCTGTTTGTTTCCGCGCATAATCCAACGCCAGTTCTTTTGTTACAAACCAGACGGTTGAAGTCTTTGTTTTTAATCCGAGCCGTTTTTTTGAACTACGGATGATCCATACGGACGGATCGTCCGCGTAATGCAGAAGTTCAATGCAGCGCCCGCCTTCGTTAGACAGGACGGTATTTATGTTCTCAGCGGTTTTCGTGCCCATGCTGATGGTTCCTTATGGTGAGTTGAGAATGTAATTTATTGTTTGTCGCGCTTGAATACTTACGACGAACCGTTCTGGAAAAAGCCGGGGGATGCAATGCGGGAAGCCAAAACTATATGTTCAATTTGAGCCTTCGGCGCTCTAATAGCAAGGTACTTATTTTAATATATTTTGCTTCTTTTTGCACCAATACCAAAAACCGTAAAAGGCTAACAAAAAACACTTATTAATTGATGTTATGCAGGAACTCATCATTTTTTGGCAATGACAAGCATCTCGTAGTCGTCTGTTGTCAGTGTATCGTTTCGGCTGAACGCACCGAGCCTTGCACCGGCGATGTGGATAGACGTAAAACCAAGCGAACGCAACAGCCATGTGATCTCCGAGGGAACGTAGTACCGTTCGTTACATTGTAACCGTACTGTTTTGCCGAGATCGTTCGTGACGGTCGTTGTATTATGGTCGCGAAAGGTCATCAGATCGAATGTATTGTTTTCGTAGGTTGCATTTCCTCCGGTTTGTTCTGAAGCAAGGAAATCCTTAACAGAATGGAACAACGGGAACAGACCGTTGAGCGTTGTGAAGATCAACTTCCCGTTCATCCGCAGACAGTTGGCGGCGCTGCGAAGAATATTGAAATTCATCTCGTCCGTTTCCATCAACGGGAATCCCCCTTCGCAGAGCATGATTGCCAGATCGAACTCGTTCCGGAACGGAAGATCGCGCGCATCATGCCGTAAAAAATTGATCTGCAGGTTCAGCGACCGTGCTTTTTCTTTTGCACGGCTCAGCATGGAGTCCGACAGATCAACGCCGGTAACAGTATACCCCCGTTTAGCCAGTTCAATGGAATGCCGTCCTGTTCCGCAGCCGATATCGAGAATCCGTAAACTCCTATCGCTGCCGATTTCACTTTCGATGAAATCGCATTCACCGGATGTTCCCTGCGCAAAATTTTCGCGGTCGTACTGCTTGCCATAATTATCAAAGAGTGATTCATACCATTGTGTCATAGTAATCCCAGACAATTTTTTTTCGTGCTGCAGACAAGACATTCCGCACGGTGGACCGAAACGATGTTTCCGCAGTGACGGCATTTCCACCGCCGGCGTTCGTTCGTTACAAATGTATTTATACCGTCCTTTTCGATCGACCGAAGGTTATCGATCATACTCATGCCGTACTTTGTTCTGTACCTCTGGTCTAAGTGACGGAGCCGTTTACACGGAAATTCTCCGCAGGAAAAACAATATTTCCCTCCCGATGCTTTCAATTTGCCGCAGTTCTTGATGCTGCACTGTACACAGTGGGGGGACTTGGTATCGGAGTCACCCTTGCAGCCCGGACACCGGTTCTTATCGCGGAGGTAAGCGATGCAAACGCCGCAATTCATACCGCACGGTGCAATGTGAATCCGGCGGATAGCAGTATGTGAAGATGAGGAAGAAATGATGAACCCTTTAATAGATATTTTTCCTATCGGGCGGTGAGATCTGCGCATACAGTTGGTTCGTTGTGTCATCAACGATGAGCGTCTTCACCGTAAATCCATTCACCTTATTATAGATGAAAATCTGGTCAAGGATGCTTTCCTTGAAGAATGGCGAACGTTTCTTCCAAATTACACCGGAGACGGCAATATGTGTTTGAGCATCCGTACGATTATACTTTGTGATCAAACCAAGGCGTTTCAACTGCGGGAGTATGGAATCGGAGAACTGCTGTGCTATGCGCTGTTCGGCTGCTGTCGGACGGAACGCGGTCGAATCGTAGTTGTATTCTCTCCGGGGCATTGACTCTAACACACTTTTATCCCACCGCCAAAGGAGAAAAAAAGCGATGCCGAGCGCGGTAACAGCGGCCGAACCGACGATGATATTTTTTTTCCAGTTGTTCATGGTTCTGTGGTAATTTCGATCCGCTCTGCGAAAGAGACGGAGGGAACCTTGCAGGAAAAACTTATGGACAAACGTACGGAAAAAAGCGGAAACGCGAAAATAAAATATTCATGAACGGAAAATGTTTGAAAAGGAAGGTGTTATTGCGGATTTTTACCGGATGATATGGGGTACGACTATTACGAAAGGATCTCGATCATCTCAAGGTTCTTTTCAAATTCACTCCGCATCTCCGCGCCGAGTTGTTCGATCGGCATGGTCTTGAAACTTACATCTGCTTCTGCAAGAATGCTGAGACAATCCGTGTCGATTGAAAATCCTTCCGCCTGTTCAGCGATGCCGAAGCCCCATTGTTCACAGAAGAGATCGGCTAAGCGGACGACGGCCGTCAACAGTGAATGGTTGGATGAAGATGCGGGGCGATGATGGTACAGCATCACATCAAGATATTCTTTCGGCAGACGCCATTTTTCGCCGATCTGTTTTCCAATCTCGGTGTGCGTTATGGAGATCAATTCCAGTTCGGCGTCGATATCTTTTTTTGATGCCGTGGTGATCAGTGATTCGATTGCAGCATACTGATCGGGAAAATACTGAATGAGCACAAGCTTTCCCATGTCGTGAAGCAATCCGGCGGTATATTCTTTTCCATCCGTCGGCAGCCGGAACCGGTTCGCAAGAAGACGGGAGACCGAAGCTGCGGCGACCGAATGTTTCCACAAAGTTTCCAGCCGCAATTGCTGCCGGGTATTCAGCGACATCAGCCGGGATTTCATCTGACACGTCAGGAGCAGATGCCCGATCTCATCGAGTCCGAGCATCCGTAATGCCTGCGCGATGTTCGTAACATCACTGCGCAATCCGTAAAAAGGGGAATTGGCAACCCGCAGGATCTTCGCCGTCAACCCCTGGTCCGATTCGATCAGCGTGATAACTTTGGTTGTGGTCACGTTCTGATCGGACATTGCCTGCAGGATCTCTGCGACGACCGGAGGGAACGAAACAACTTCGTTGATCCGCTGGATCTCGGCGCGTATATCACGCGCAACGGTATGTGTCGGTTCAACGTTCATCGTGTTCTTGAATAGTGAAGGGGATTCGGATCGTTCATGCATCCTTCCACCATGGTAATGTTTCCGATTTTTCCGCTGCTGTTCAGCCGGTGTAATTGTGCTGCGATGGTGTCGCGAAAATCGGACGGCAGCACAGGATTAATGTAGATACCCGTACCTCCTTCGAATCCGGCCGGAACATTCACCCGCCATTTCAATTCAACATGCCACGGCATAGTATAGACGGCATCCATGGGAGTGTAGAACCACTCTTCGTTACAGGACGATCCGCTTCCCATGGCGGCATGACACGCATGAACAAGATCACTGAATCCGCGCAGTTCTTCCATGGTATGCTGGTAAGGACGGGGAGCGGCCGACTTCGAATAGATCTCGATCGTCGGAAAACGGTGACCGATGCCGATGAATGCAATGGCGTGATCGTTCTGGGCAAAGACAAGATTGTGCTGTGAGGCAAGATTAACGCCGAGCTCATTGAAGATGTTCGGATCCTGCAGCACCAGCTGAACTTTGCCGGTGATCGTTGCTCCCCATTCATCCAGAG
>CAJBTU010000289.1 GCA_903958625.1 uncultured Ignavibacteriota bacterium
ATAATGAACAGAACAAAAGCGATCGCTGCAGCATATCCCATGCTCCACCATCGGAAACCCTGCTCATACATCAGTAATACAATACTCGTTGTTGAATTCAGCGGCCCACCTTGCGTCATCACATACGGCTCGGCAAAAAGCTGGAAATAGCCGATGATTGTGATCATCACGATGAATACGGTAGTCGGCTTCAGCATCGGTAGCGTGATCTCTGTAAATTGCTGCCTCCAGCTGGCACCGTCCAAATGCGCCGCTTCATACAGATCCTCCGGAATGTTCTGCAGTCCGGCAATAAAGATGAGCATATTGTAACCGAAATTCTTCCACACTGCCATAATGATGATCGCCGGCATCGCCAGATTAGGATCACCAAGCCAATCGACCGAGGAAATGCCGAAATACGATAAAAAATAATTTAAAAGTCCATGAGCGGGATGATAGAGATACCGCCAGATGATCGCAACGGCAATAAGGCTTGAAACCACGGGAAGGAAATAGACCGTACGATACAGAGATTTATATTTTGCAAGTTTGGAGTTCAGCATCAGTGCCGTTCCAAGAGAAACCGCAACAGAGAGCGGTCCGCCCACAAGAACAAAATAAAATGTGTTCTTTAATGCTGTCCAAAACAGAGGTGTCTCCACGATCCGCACGTAGTTCTGAAAACCGACGAACCGGATATATTTCCAATTCCCGAGTGAATAAATATCAAAGTCGGTAAAGCTCAGCGTAAATGCGGCAAGAACCGGAATAACAAAGAATATCCCGATCATCGCCAATGCGGGGGAAAGAAATATCCATGCTTCTTTCGTTCGGGAAGTGTTGTTCATTTTTGTCTCTCAACAATCCAGCGCCGTTTTTCCAGCATCACATCCACTTCTCCATCGAACTGCTTCAGGGCGCCGTCGACCGTCATTGTTTTGGTAGCAATATATTCAACGTATGTCTGCAGACGGATCACGATCTGTTCCCATTCGGGGACCTGCGGCAGCGGATCGACCCGCTGCAGCTGCTGATAGAACGCTTTGATATATTTATTGTTTGCCAGAGTCGAATCCTTCCAGGCCGACCGCCGCGGAGGAAGATTTCCGGTAATCTTATAGAAACCGATCGATTGTTCAACCGACGACAGAAACTCGATAAGTTTCCATGATGCTTCCTTGTGTTTGCTGCTGTTGAACATTACCAGACTGGTACCGAGCGGCAGCGAAACTCCGGGCGTCAGCGAATCCATCGACGGCAGCGGTGCCGTCATCCACGCATTCTGCAATTCCGGAGGGACGCGGCGGGTGAATTCGCCGATATTCCACGGACCGGTAATATACATAGCAATCAGTCCGTCGGAGAACGAATTATAGAGATTCGTGATCAGCTGCATGCCCGAAGGAGAATAATCCTTCCGGTAAAATTCGGACATCAGGGAAAATGCGTTCCTGAATTCTCCGCCGCCGAAATTACCTCTGGAATTTTTATTCTTCAGAAAATTACCTCCGGATTGCATCCCCAGCACGATCGCCGGTACCCATTCGTTCGTCGGAAGAAAGAAGGGATAGCATATTTTGTTCTTTGCTTTCGCCTGCCGCTGAATAATCTCCGATGCTTTTAATACTTCGCTCCATGTTTCCGGAAATTTTTCATATCCCGCAAGTTTCAGAATATCCTTCCGGTAAAAAATAACGCGCGTATCCACATACCATGGAATTCCGTAAAGAACGGAGTCAAGAATGTTCGTTTTTAATACTCCCGGAAATATATCATTGAGATCGACACGCGATGACCGCTGAGCGAACGGGCCAAGCGGTTCAAGCGAGTGAAGAACATTGAACTCTGGAAGCCATGTATTCCCCAATTGACACACGTCCGGCGTCGACTCACCGGCATACGCGGTCAATAATTTTTCATGCGCCGCCGTCCAGGGAATCTGCTGCACTTCCACTTTAATGGTCGGATTTTGCCGCTCGAATTCCTGTATCAGCGGCCGCACCATTTCTCCTTCATTCCCGAATCCCCAGAATTTGATCACAGTCTGCTCATCAGTTGAATGACAGCTGAAGAAGAGAACTATAATAAAGCAGATCGCTATTTTTAACATTTTATACATTATTGATCGATCGGTTTTGTTTTATAACAGATGAACATATTCAAGCAAATTCAGCAACAGCCGTTGTGCAACCGGATCGACCCTGCGCGCAAACAACGAATCATTCTGCGTCGTATGATTCAATCTCCCCCGTAATTGCAGTCGGAACAGAACGATCTTCCCCTTTCCGTACTCTGCTTCCGAAGCCGCCGTCACTTTCAGATCCATTCCGCAGCTTGCCAGCCGTTTTGACGGAACCGTAAGATCGACATCGTATTGCGAAACGATCTCGCCGCCATAGGCTCCGTTGAATAATTTCAAATGATCCTTATCAATTTTTTTCCACATCGGATGTGTATGATCTTCGGCGAACACATACGAATCATATCCTCCCGTATCAAGATCGGCGCGATGTGATATTTTCAGGTCAACACCGTCTACAACGGTGAATACTGCGCTTCCGACAACGCGGAATTCAGGTTCTATCAATATCAGCTTGCCGCCATTTTTCACGAATGCCGTGATCTCTTCCCTGTGTTTCGCATAAAAACCGCTGCCGAGTACATTTCCATGAAGCACAATGTCCGAAGAATCATTCAACGTACCGTCTGCGAACACGGAAAATGAGATCCCATGATCCGACAGAAATACATCGATCTCTTTCGATGGGTCCAGCGTTGTGACTCTTTTCTTCAGTTGAGGAATATTTGGTGCGTGAAATGCATGCGTGATCTTAGTGCTTGCTGCAACGACCGAACCATGCTCTATCAATTCAGCACATACTCTCCATTGATCCAATGCATTCGGCAGGATAAATTCATCCGTCAGTACCATATCGCTGACCGGTCCGACTTCCACCGGTATTTCTTTTTTTGTGAGCCACTGGTTATCCGATGTCTTCAAACCAAACAGGAGTGTTCCCCGGCGGATCACGGGCGAATCATTAAAGACAAATATTCTTACCGTCTGCGGCTCTACCACAAAAAAATGCCTGTCCCACAGTTCTATGCTGACGCCGAACGGTGCAAACGCATTCTTGATCGTTTTCAACAGCGGTTTGGGCTGGAGATCTTTGATGTCGCCGACAAACCAATGAGCTGTCGGTCCGTCGTTATTACTGATATACACGAAAGGCTGTATCGCTTTCACCCGCATCCGGCGGAAAAGTTCTATCAGTTCCTGCGCAAGGAACGATTGGTGAGCAATGATATCCTCTTTTGTATAATCTTTTCCCATCCACCGTTCCACAACCGTCCTGGTAAGAACCGTTGGTTCCCATGCATCGTTGAACCACCACCACAGAAATTCATTTACCATCGATGGGACAGGAAGTTTCTCGATCTCAGCCAAGGATCGTGAAAATCCAAACTTACGGTTGTTCAGCACCATACCGAGTGAATAAACATACGGATGCTCTTCTAAAAAATCGACCGATTCCCACGGACGGGTCGGATCGAGTTCCTTCATCTCGGGTACGATCTCGTTCTGCACGGTATCATCGAACGATTCGTTCAGCGGATCCCAGATGATGATGCTCGGATGGTTCCAATTATCATGCAGCCATTCCGTAAATTCTTTCCGGATCTGTTCATCCGAACCGGTTGCACACCAGAATTGCCATTCATTTTGGATCAGCATCCCGTGTTCATCGGCAATGTCGTACCATAGATTGTACATCTGTCCGAGATGATTGCGGAAAAAATTGAAATGATGTTCTTTGGGAATGTCGATGAGTGCTTTTGTGATCCAGGTACGGTCCCACGGTAATAATTTTCTTTGCCGGTCCGAAAGGAAACGGTGGAACGCAATGTTGCCTCCCCGCAAAAGTATTTTCGACCCATTCAAATAAAAGTCAGGACCAATGATCTTGAATTCACGCATGCCGAATGTCGTCCGAAGCACATCAAGTTCTCTTTTCCCTTCCTGAACCGTCAGTTCCACTTCATAGAGAAATGGATGATCCGGCGACCATAATTGTACCGAATCGATCGGAACATGAAAGATCACCTGCGCTGTCGAATGATCCTCTACCAACAGAGCGGTATCACAAATCGGCGATATCGCCTCGTGAGAATCTTTCCCAAATATTCTTGCTGAAACAAGCAGTGCTTCCCTTTTGAATTCAAGGTTCTCGATCCATGCACGGACTTCCGCAACGGCCGTATCGATATGCGGGATCACCTGTACCAGTTTCACCCGTGCACCTCCGGTGCAGATAAGCGAAACATCACCCCAAATTCCGGGTGTATAGATCTCCTTTTCCTGGTCGCGGCCAACGGCACTCTCCGGCGGCAACTTGGATTTTGCCCCAACACGGACGACCAATTCGTTCGTCCCGTCCCGCCGCAGAAATTCGTCCAGAAGATATTCGTGCGATGTATAACAGCTGATGGAACCGCCGACATGGTGGCCGTTCAGCCATACTTCCGTGCCGAACATGCTTTGTTCGATCTTGAGAAAGACAATATTGGTATGAGACAGTGAATCGATGGAAAATGTTGTGCGGTACCAATGGTAATTGTATGATTGCCAGTCGTATGCAGGGAGTGCCATATCGACGACGGCCGGAACGGGAACAACAGAAGAGTAGGCGGACGGAATTGTTATTTCATCGCCGCCGGTGATGTCCCAGATTCCGTTAAGGGAGAATGTGTTACGTGCTACATGAGAGTCGAGAGTGAAATGATTATGCTGCACAGGCAATTATTTTTTCTGTGGAATTGAATCCAGCCAGCCGCCGGTGAATCCGGCACGCTGCAATCCTTTCACAATGTAAGGATTCTTTTTCATAACATTCCATACCAGTCCGGATCTGAGATTTTCGATCATGATCACGATCGGCCCCTGATCAATTCCAAGATAATCACGGTCTATCCATCCGGCCGGCGTTGCATCGGTGATGTAGGAAAGATTGAACGCGTCAAGAAATCCATAGTCCGACCATACACCGGCCACACGGTTGCGTATATTCTTCAATGCAGGAATGCATATCTCCGGTGCGAAGGCAACGGAACTGCCAACCGCTGTCGGCGCTATTGTTCCGTCGTCATTCACCCAATCGGCAGAGACACCTCTCGCACTATAGGAGGAGAACCGTCGGCTCACTCCGTCGATCGTCCGTGTTTCATCCGCCGGACCATCACACGCGGTAAATCCCCATATGAATTCCGAATACCCATTCATTTTTTTAGGATTTGATATTGCGTATGACTGATGGGTTAAAGTCGCACGACGTGAATTCTCAAAATAATCGATCCCCTTCTGCCGCATATAAGCATCGCGGATTCCGCGAAAGTCTATCCATGCCTGCGAGTATTGATGACCGAACAACGGGCCGAAACTTATAAATTCCTGACCTAAATATGATAACCATTGATAATTTTTTGTGTATCCCGACCAGGTATTTTCATCGACGGCATGCGTGGGAGATCCAAGGGCAAGAATATGGAGGATCATTGATTCATCATATCCGCGCCAATCGGATGTGTGAATTCCCTTGTCAGGGAACCATCCCATGCTGATCAGCGGCGGACGCGCCTGGAGCCACTTCCAGTCGACTCGGCGGAACATTGAATCAGCATACGCACGGATTTCTTTCTCTGCCGGATCATCGTTGTTAAAATACGATTGGCAGAATAACACTCCGGCAAGCAGCAACGCAGTATCGATGGTCGAGAGTTCAATATTTCTGTTGAACCGTGTTCCTGTTTTCAAATCGAGAAAATGGTAGAAGTATCCCCGGTATCCACCTGCACCCATCATGGCATCGCTCTGAGGAAGAAGGTAGAGATACCGAATCGTCGTTAAAACTCTTTCCGCCGCTGCCTGTCGGGTAACATATTTCCGTTCAGCACCAATGCCGTACGATGTCAGCGCAAATCCTATTGCCGCAGTGCTGGAAAATGTTTTTGTTGGGTACCGGTCCGGCGTCAGGCCCGTGGCAGGATCGACACAATTCCAAAAGTAGTTAAATGTGCGTTGTTCAAGCGTATCAAGAAAACCGTCGCGGAAATATTGCGTGTTTGTTCCGCTCTGCGGGAATGCGAAGTGAGAGAACGAAAAGAATATCAGTACGAGACATCTGAAAAATTGTTTTCCCTGTGTCATTCTGAACGAAGCCCCGAAGGGGCAAGTGAGGAATCTCGATCTTGATATTGAAGTTAAAAACGAGATTTCTCGATGCTTCGCATCTCGAAATGACATTGAAGTGAGGTTTTTCAGATGTTTCAGTACAAAGAATGGTCTGCTCATTTTGTCAAGATCATTTTTCGTGTTTCTATAAAACTACCTGATTGCTGCCCGTCGTTTCGGAATGTTCTCAGTGTGTAGAAATAGATGCCGCTTGACAGCTTCGATGCGTTGAATTGTGCAAAATATTTCCCGGCTGATTGTTGTTCGTTTACCAGGGTTACTATTTCTTTTCCGAGAACATCATACACTTTCAGACTGACACTACCGGGAGCCGAAAGCTGATATCCGATCACTGTTGCCGGATTGAATGGATTAGGATAATTCTGTTCCAATAGGTATTTCTCCGGCACAGATTTTCCCGGGACGGCAACATCGGTCACCGAGGTAAATCCTGCTTTTTGCAGACCATCGGCGATAATTTTTTCTTTCATAAACGTGTTCCACACTTTTCCCGTACGGTAATTTTCCGCCATAATGATGATCGGTCCCTGATCGATCCCGAGAACATCCTTATCCCACCAATTCACCGTTTCATTGAATGCATCCGCGAATCCGTAGCCGGTCCATATCTTTGCGCGGTGCGTATCATACATGTTCCGCAATGCCGGAATGCAGAATTCCGGTGCGAACGGCAGTGAACCGCCCGGTGCCGTTGGATTCAGTGTTCCGTCGTCGTTCATGTTTGTTCCGCGCGCATTATATCCGGTCGGGACATCGCTGGCAGTAATGCCCCACATATTCGGACCGTACCCAACCGCGCCTCTCGGATTCTCAATACAATACAATCTCTGATCAAGCGTTGCTCGGCGCGAATTTTCAAAATAGGTGATCCCTCTTCCCTTCATATACGCATCAGCAATATTCCTGTAATCGACCCAGCAGTGTGAGTATTGATGACCGAATAACGGCGGGAAATTGACGAAATAATCGTTCAGACGTGTGCTGAAGAACCATTGATATCCTTTGGTCCACTCATTCCAGGAGACTGATGAAAGAGGATTAACTTGCGCGCCGATTCCTATAATGTAGAGGATCATTGCTTCATTGTATCCTACCCACCGGCTTCCAAGAAAATTACTCTCAGGTTTCCATCCCATAGTGAGAGAAAGGCCGGAATTTCTCATCCAACTCCAATCGACGCGAGTAGTAATGGAATCTGTTAATGCCCGTATTTGAGTTTCCAGCGAATCACTCCCGTTAAAATATTGTTTGGTATACAACATTCCTGCCAGCAGAAGTCCTGTATCGATGGAAGAAAGTTCGCAGGTCCACGTCCGTGTTGCGGAATTCATATCAAGAAAATGATAGAACCATCCTTTGTATCCGATCGTGCCGATCGACGCAGTCCCCTGCGAACCATACCAAAATGTTTTGATCGTTGTCAGCGTTCTGTCCCGTCCTTCCGCACGCGTAATGTAACCATGATCGACGCCGATGCCGATTGCCGTTAAACCGAATCCAACGGCGGCAATACTCGCGGGTGAATCCTTTGTGCTTCTGTCCTTGATCAATCCATTGGAAGGGTTCGCTTCGTACCAAAAATAATCGAACGAGGTCTGCTGAACATATTCCAGGAAGTCATCGGTCGTTGCGAAAGCTTTTGGTGCAACAACAACCGTGTCTGAATTGGCACTCTGCTGCTGGGATGAATTAACTGCCGTTACAAAAAAATAATACGATTGACCATTAACAACGCTGACATCAAAATAACTTTGCGTTACCAGAACCGTTGAATTCATTTTGGTGAACGGACCGGCCGCCGAGGAAGCTTTGTAGACATTGTAACCAAGAAGATCATATTCCGGATTCTTGTTCCAATGAAGCGTCATTGTTTTGTCCCCGACGCGCGCCACAACTTTTTTGGGAGCACCTGGTGCCGTTGCATTTTCCATCGGGGTATCATCCAATGTGTTGATACCCTGATTGGGTTGCGCAAGAAGGAACGAGAGAAAAAAGAGCGGCACAAAGGATAAATATCTCATTACTGTTTCCCCATTATTATTTCAACGGTGTGTTCGCTGATCCCTTCAGAAAATGGAAGCAGGCAATTTCCGTTTGTGAAAGGAAATGCTTTACCGTCGATGGTTGCTTTGACTACGCCATGCGATACATGTTTCGGATTTTTTACAGTGATATGATACGTTACCCCGCGGAAGATTCTCTTCACCGAATATTTCTTCCACGCCTTCGGGATACACGGATCGACAAGCAATCCATTACTGGTCGCACGCACACCAAGAATCCATTCCGTTCCGGCTTTGAAAAGCCACGCAGCTGAACCGGTGTACCACGTCCATCCGCCGCGGCCGTAAAACCGTGAATCGGGTCCGTCAATATTTCCCGGAGTAACATACGGTTCTGCAACGTATTCGTCCGGTTTTGCGCCGCGGATGATCGGATTGATCTTTGAAAATGAGCGGTATGCTGCTTCGGCCCGTTTCAGTTTAGCATGTGCGATCACCGACCACGTTGCTGCATGCGTATAGGTTCCGCCATTCTCTCTCATGCCGGCAGCATATCGTGTAAGATATCCGATCTTCGTATCGGGAGTAGAGTAGCCGGGATACACAAGCACCGTACCGGCTTTGTGTTCCAGTGATTGTTCCACAACATCCATGACCTGATGAGCCCGCTGTACATCGGCAACATCACCGATCACTCCCCATGTTTGTGTGTTGAGCCAAATCTTTCCCTCAGCACTTGATTGGCTTCCTAATTTTTCACCGTTGTCTTTTGTCGCTCCAAAATAATATTTTCCATCCCAACCATTCTTATTGAGCGATTCGCGTAATTTTTCCGCTCGCAGGCGGTAAACGTCAGAGCGATGCTCATCGGACCGTTTTTCAGCAACAGGAATAAAATCCAGTAAAATCCGATGAAGAAATTGTCCTAGCCAGATCGACTCACCTTTCCACTGCAATCCGACGGCGCTTAATCCGTCGTTCCAGTCTCCGGCACCGATAAGGGGTAATCCGCGTCCGCTCATTCGGGTGTACACTTTTTCGATTGCACGGATACAATGGTCATAAAGCGATGCTCCGGCCTTATCGTCAAGAAACGGTTGTTGTTCATCAAGGATGGCAAAGTCATTGGTCTCCTGCAAATACGCCGCGACAACGTATGGCAGCCAGAGCAGATCGTCTGTCATATCAGTTGGGAGTCCGACCTCGGAAAGAGGATGCCACCAGTGATAAACCTGTCCATCCTTATATTGATGCCGCGCATGAAGCAGTATCTGGTTTTTCGTCTGCAGTGAATCGATCGGAAGAAATATCTGACTGTCCTGAAGCTGATCGCGGAATCCGTAGGCTCCTCCTGTCTGATAATATCCAGTCCTTCCCCACAATCGTCCGGCAATTGTTTGATATTTCAGCCATGTATTCAGCATAATGTTCATGGAATCATCCGGCGTACTCACCTCCATGGTTCCGAGCATCGAATCCCATTTCTTCTGCATTTCCACAAATGCAAGATCGGCATTCTTCACCGAAGCATATTGTTTCACATATTTCTTCGCTGCTTCTTTGCTCTCGGCGGCACCAAGGACGAAGACCACTTCTTTCGATTCGTTCGGCTGTAATGTAATTCTGATCTGCAGGCTGCCAATTGCATCAAGAGAATTGCCGGAGCGCCGGTGCAGTTTCCCTTCCACCACCGACTTTGGTGCGCGCTGGTTTTGATACATCCCCATAAATGATTCTTTGTCACAATCGAACGAAGAAGGTTTCACACTTGATGAATGGAAGGCAACATATTCCCAGTCGCGGTTCCAGTGGCCGTTGGGCGAAGGAACTTCCCAAAGTCTTTTTGTTCCATAGATCGCACCGGCCGATGGATCATATTCGGTATTTAAAAAACATTTGTGAAACTCGCGGTGCCAATCGGGAGCGGAACCAAGATTCCATTCAAAATAGGTGTACAGCGAAAGTGTTCTCGCCTTCTTTGAACTGTTCTTCAGTGTTACTTTCCACAGTTCGACCGGTGCATCGTTGGCAATGAACATCAGCAGTTCGCTTTCGATCCCATTATTATGAGAGGTGATCTTCGAGTAACCGATGCCATGACGGACCTCGTAAAAATCTGGATCTGCACACACCGGTTTCCATCCGGCCGACCAGAAATCTCCATTGCCGTCATCCCTGATGTAGAGATACTTCCCCCATTCATCTTTTATCAGATCCTGTTCCCACCGCGTAATGCGGTTCAGCTGCGCATTCGATTTCCAGCTGTATCCGCTTCCGGTCTGCGAAACGATCGCTCCAAAATCTCCGTTCGTCAGGAGATTTGTCCACGGACGGGGAGTCTTAAAATTGGTAATAATAAATTCTTTACCATTCTTAGCAAAGTGGCCGTATTTTGTTTTGAAGGTTTTCACAATTGTATGGTTATTGGTTCTATTCGAACGTGATTAAAATTCCATTCCAACGGTCATCCGCTGGGTATCACCAAGACGCTGATGCTGAATCCATGAATAATCAATATGAAGAACATAATTTGCTATATCCCACAAAATTCCCCCGCCAAGTGTCAATCCCACTTCGGAATCCGTTTGAAAAAGATGCTGATAACCCGCTCTGACAGCGAAGGCATCCATAAATTTATATTCACCTCCGAAGCTGACGCTCTCAGAATTGTCGCTCGGATGGAATGCATCAATGGAAAAATGAAATTCATTGTTCTCATTGATCCTTACCGGATATCCGAACCCCACCCGAAAGACCACCGGAAGCGAAAATTCTTCCGTGATCAGTTCTCCCGGAAGACTGCTATTGTCGCCGCTTCTTGTCGGATCCAGATCATACCGGATGCGGAGATCTCTGCCGTTAAATTTTCCCCGCACGCCGAAATTGGATAGACTTGCACCAAGTTGCAAACCATCATCGCTGATCTGATACAGTGTCCCGAAATTGAATGCAAACACCGACATGTTCGAATGCCAGATCGTCTCCTGCACATACGATAGCTGCATACCGGCAGAAAACCGGTCGGTAATTTTTTGGCCGTACCCTATCCCGAAGGAATAATCCGAAACGGTAAATTGTTCACCGGTACCTAACGGTTGTTCCACCGTCCGTACGGCGATCTCTCCGGAATTCAAAGCCGAGATCGAAATGGAAAGAGAACTGACATCGGTCACGCGCATCGCTGCGGTGAAATAATCGAGCGTAATTCCCGCAAACCATGTGTTGTGAGTGAATTGTGCTCCTGAATTCGTCATGTGTCCCAGTGCGGCGGGATTATAATAGGCTGCCATCGCTTCACCATACTGCGCAACACCGGCATTTCCCATTGCGGATATTTTCCCGCTCGGTTCGATTAGCAGAAACTGTCCGATCGTAGTGCCGGTCTTTGTCTGTGCTGAAACCGCCTGCAGCACAAAAAATCCGGCCGCAATAAAATACAAAAAATATTTATTCATATCAGTGAGGTTATTTATTTTATAATGGCAAACTTCCCAACATACTTGCCGGTAAGATTTCCGTCAACATGGAAAATATATAAACCCGGAGCCACATCCATGTTATCCTTCGTCCGTAAATTCCAGGGAATAATTCCGTCAAGCGATCCGTCGTGCCGCAGCATTTGCACAAGATCGCCTTTAACAGTGTAGATCCTGACGACGGCATTCACCGGAATTCCGCGGAACTCCACTCTGCGTTCCCCTCTTCCCGAAATGGCAAATTTTTCCGGCTCAAAACTTGCCGCACCGACATACGGATTCGGCACAACATACGGCTGCTGCGTAAAATCCTCTTTCGCTTTGTTGGCATCAACTCGCTGGCCGGTAGTTTTGAACGAAAATTCATCTTTAGCATTAAACGGCAGTTTCATACGGAGAATGAAAGCATCTCCCCCCTGCGGTTTGGTGATCGGTCCACGTAAAAATTGTCCCGTTGTGTCCACTGTGATCGTCCATATCACATCCGGCAAGCCGGGAATATTCTGCTGCGTTGATGTATCAAGAATACTGATAAATTCGGTGTGTGCACTGAGTGTGCTGTCGTTGTTGCTATCGTAGAAAGTGTACCGCAATTTTGCTAATGAGCCGTCCTCTTTTACCGCATACACCCTGAATTTTGAAGGACGATTCTTTAATGAACCGGGATTGAACCGGAAAGAAGTGTCCACGATCGAGTTGCTGAATTCAATCCGGATATCAGAAGGATACATTTGCCGGATCTTTTCCGGTTTAACGAATGATGTCCCCTCAAAAAGCACTTTGAATTTTACATTCGCCGCACTGCCGGCAATCAATCCCGTACCGGCAGTATCGATCGCTGCCGTCAATGGTGTTTTGATAACCGGTTTCACTCCCGCTCCAACCTGTCCGATCCCTTTTCCTTCCAGATCCGTTCCTCTGTCAATATAGACTGTCCCATTGGCGCTATCCTTCAATACAAAATAATCGGATTTGATATTTGTTGCATCGGTATTTTTGAACTGCAGAAGGAGCGTTCTGTTATCGGGAACGAGCGTAGAATTTACTATTTCAATATCGACTGTACCGGTTCCACTCCCTTTCCCATGGATGACAGAACTTGTTTGTGCCGCGATGAAGCCAGGAACTTTCGGTTCCGGACGAACTTCAACGGCATTCGGCGGGAGAATGATTCCGCCGCGCACTGTTCGGGAAACAGATACCGCATTTTCTGATGGATAGAATCCAAGTGAATCGTTACCGAAGTCATAAGAAACGATCGCATAATAATATGTCTGTCCGTTCAGAACAGTTGTATCTTTATAATTGTGACGGATACCGGATTCGTTTCCAAGAAAATACTGAACGCCATCGACCGAAAGAGGAGAGTAACCCTGAATATCATCGACAAGATCGAACTGAACAAGCGGTTTACCAAAGACCATCGGCCCGGTTCCCTGAGCATTGGAGATCACTTTGATGTCGCGGAATTCGGGATCGGTAGCCCGGTAGATCCGGTACCCTTCAAAATCGTTTTTATAAGAGATAGGATCGATACTCCGCTCGGCGATATCATTCCATGAAAGTTTCACGAACCCGTCGCCCGATTCCGCATGTAACGTCGGCCGCGGCGGCGGTGTGGCAAACTGATAATTTGCGTTGTAGATCTGCTGAACGACCGAGACAGTTTTCCGAAGATCATACAGATCATTTCCATATGCCAATGCCAAACTGAAGCGTTCCCTGCTTCCGGCCGGCAGTCTGAATGTACCGGAGGCAAAAAGGAAACCGATATTATAGTCCAATGCCAGCGAAGTGCCAAATGGTTGTTTTCCGTTGTCTCCGGTGAATTGCTCATATAATTCTTTCGGCCAGAATTTCGGACTGCCGGGATCATTCCAGAATACGATACCATCCGTTTCGCCGCCGGGATTCGATTTTCCGGGAGCAATACGGTTGATCTTGAATCCCGTGAGACCGATCTGATCGGATTCGTGCAGATCTGTTTCACCAAAATTCGTTTCACCTTGCGTCGGCTTGCCGTCATTTTCACCAATATCGTTTGTACCAAAAATTCCATCGGCACCGGTGTCATGGAACTTCGCCGACCAATCCATATCTTCATCGCCGGTCCACCACACACTGTCCCTGTACGCCGGACGCGACGTTACGGGACCGTAGATCATTTCGAATTTGGTCCGGTTGTAATTTGCATTGATATAGCTTAAAATATTCAACTGCCCGACAATTTTTTGACCCGGAACGCCATCCCTTTTTTCATCCGTGATGCCGTCGTCATCATTATCCGCCACATCATCCTGTTTGCCGGGAGTTTCCAAATATGCATAACCGAGATAACCGGTCCGGCCGCAATTATTGACCAGACTTTTCCCGTGTCCATACGAATCCCACGTATAGACAAGATTCAATCCGAACGATTTATCATAAAAAGCATTATCATCATCCGATTCAGGCAGCGGATCACATCCGATTGCAGAACCGCCGACACCGGAATCCATATACAGACCGAAGATGATGTTGTCGAAGTAATCGGTGGTACCTTCGTTCGCAATATCATAATGCCAGAATATCACATTGCCTGCCTGCGGGTTCGACCATTGAAATCCGCGGGTCTCAATTCGCAATCCTAAACCGCGACGCGTTGAATCGCGTGAATCTGCCGTGAACGCTGCAATTTTGTATTCATCATCATCCAGCACGAAGTAGCTCTCCTGGTCAGCAACGATCCGTTTGCCAAAGTATCCGTTCCACGATCCTTTCCAGCCGGGATCGGCAGCATCGGAAAGTTTATCGATCCATTCATCCGGCCATGTTCGCGGAAGATGACTCATTGCGGGTGATCTGTCTTTGTTGATCGATACATCCGATTGGAAATAACCGGGACGCGGTTCAAAGCGCATATCGCGCAGCGTGCCGATGATCTTTTGCTGGCGTTCACGAAAACCTGTTTCCATGATCCAGTCGAATTCGCTGTTCGATTTTTTTATCTTTGCCAGCACGAACGGTGTGATGCCGTCGCTATAATTCATTCCGGTACCTTTGGGCACTTCAACGGAATGAAATGTGCTGAGATCGACGTTGATCGGATCGGCCGGATAATCACCAACCATTCCGTAATTTAAGAACGTCGTCCGGATATTATTTGCATCGTGCGTACCGGCCCGTTCATAACTGAAATTGCCGCGGCGTTCTTTCGGCATAACCGGAAACAGCGTCGTTTGCGAATGACTTTCCTGTGAAAGCAGCAGTACCGCAAGAGCGGAAGAAAGAAGAATACTAGGTCGTTTCATCATACACAATTATTGGTTTTATACATCATTCAATCAATGAAGATCCCCGAATTGAAAAACCGATCTCAATTCTTCGCGGGGCGTTGTACCTTCCCGGATCGTTCAACGTCACTCTGTCCGAAACCGGCGAAAGTGAATAATCGGGACTGCCGGTTGTTGTAAAGACGAAACCATTGAAGAAGGAAGCATTGAAAACATTGAACACTCTGATAAACGCGCTCAGATTGATGCCGCTGAGAACAAAACTCTTTTCACCGCGCAGATCGACGACCACGCCGTTCGATTTTCTTCCGGAATTATTTTCAAGGTCGGCTCCGAAACCGGAACCGATGAGCGGCGTGTATGGCTGACCGGAAGCATACTTTGCAATGGCGGTAAGAGAATAATTATTCGGTTCCTGCAGCGAGACATGACCGTTCAACGTGTGCCGCTGATCCCAGTTAAAAGGAACTTCTCGGGGATTTGCATCTTTTCCCGCCGCGGCCCGCGTTGCTGTCTCGGAAGGATTGCTGGAATTCCCGAGTGCGAATTGATTCGAATAATCCACCGAAGCGTTGATCAGCGATCCGCTGCGGAAATCCAACGCAAGAGTGAATCCGCTGACACTACCGAAATCGACATTCGTTAAGCGGGAATATTTCGCGGCATTATAGGTCTCGATGAATTCCACACCGAGCAGATCACGGATATCCTTATAGAACATGCTTCCGTCAATGCCGAAATTATCATTCAGCTGCATTTTCATACCGAACTCGTATTGCGTCGTGAATTCGGGCCGAAGGTCAGGATTTCCCAAAATGGAATAACTGACACCGCTCGCAAGATCCTTCAATACACTGTAATCGGAATTTGAGAAGAACTGATTGATGGCCGGGAGCTGATAGAAATGACCATAGGAAAAATAGATCGATCCGTTCACCATAATCGGATAAGAGACACCCAGCCGCGGCGCTACAACGATCTTTTCAGTCGTTTTCTGCGGCGTTGATGACGGAACGCCGATAATGGCATTCGCAGGATTTTGAAGATTGCTGGGGACCGTTGCATTGGCATCAAAATATTCCAACCGCACACCACCGCGAACGGCAATATCTTTCCATTCAACCCTGTCCTGCGCATACATTGAAAAAGAAATGGGCGTATAATTCTGCGGCGGCGGAAACAGCGAACTGTTCACATACGCATGCAAAGCACCGGTGATGCTGTCTCGATCGATCACGCCGGGATTTCCATAAGTAATATCGGGCAGCTGCAGTTCGGCACCGACCTTGACCAGGTGAATATTCGTTACCTGTGCTGTTA
>CAJBTU010000290.1 GCA_903958625.1 uncultured Ignavibacteriota bacterium
CTCTCTTCCTTCCGCTTGTGCCCGTTGATGTACTTCCGCTGCTGCTTCTCGGCGGAGCGGATTGAGGATGTGAAGATTGCGATGGAGGATTATATGACGGCTGCCGTGTCTCCCGGTTCCGCTCAACCGGACGCGCCTCGTCTTTCGGCACCGATTGTTTTACCGGAGGTGAATATCTCGGTTCATTACGCTTTGGCTGCTCAACCGGCCGTGCATCGGTACCAGGACGATCGCTCTTCGGCGAAGTATAGCTTGGATTTGTATTCTTTGGGCGTTCCACCGGACGCTCGTCAGTGGTTGAACTCGGCCGTTCTCTTACCGACGGAGTATAAGCCGGAACACTTTCTCCGGACGATCTCGTGCCCTTTCTTTCGATCTCCGTCGGTCTTCCTTCATCCGCAACTCTTGTCGGACGATCGGTATTCATTTTTTCCCACCATGGCTTTTCCGGCGTTCTTCCTTTGTCGACAGTACCTGCCGGTAATGCTTCGCCATTATCACGCAGACGGGTTCCCGTGCTTGTCACCGGTATCGACGGATCGGTTTGCGGAATTGTCGATGGCAGCGGACGGCTTCGTATGTCGGATTGCGGATCTCTTGTGGAACCACCGGTTCTCGTACGATTTGGTGTTCCCGGATTATTCCCATATACCGAAGAGGGAAAATATCCGGGGTAATACGCTACCGGCGAATAGTACGGATACCACGGATCATAATACGGCGAGGGATATAAACACCCGCCATAGTGCGGATAGAAAGGATCATAACCCCACATGGGCCGAGGATACATTCCCCAATACGGATCATCAAAGTAGGAGTAATAATACGAGCTTATCCATGGTGAATAGGTTGGATAATAATAGTTGAAGGAAACGCGAAAACGCGACCTGCGGTAATCGTCGTCTAGATAATAATGATTGTTGATCGTCGTATTGCCGTTTTCATAGGCTGTGTCTGAATCGGAGACATATTGTTGATCATTCTGTTCGATTGTTGCAAGTTCCGTATAACAGCCGGCAAACAAGGCTGCAACGGCTGCAAAACCACATAATCTCAGCACGGATTTCATAACGCACCTCATGTTGTTTTTTCTGTATATATAAACAGTTGGGAACGGAAATTCATTCCTTACAGTATAGTACAATGTACCACAATACTGCAAGGCTTTCAATGTAGATGTAGAAACTGTAGCGAAGGTTTAATAGATGAGAAGTTTGTTTTTAATACCTGTGGAATAATATGGATTTGATATTTAAATATCAAAGTTCCTTGTCATAACATGCGAAATCGTCAGTGTTTTGAGTGATTTTACAATGTTCTTACATATTCAACCTTTAATGTCCGGTTTGCAAAGGTGACATTTTTCTGGTTCTTCACCACATTCTTAAGATCAAAACCAAGAGTCAATCCGTTGGCAAGAGACCAACGAATTCCGGTATTCAAATATCCTTTCCCTTGTCCCAGCGCTTTTCCTTGACTGTCGTTGAATGCAAAATCATATTCGGCAAGAAGCGATAGTTCCTGTCCGAGCGATTTTTCAACTCCGGCAAATGCATCCATATCTTTATCGCCGTCATTCTTTTCCATAGACCAGTTGACACCGCCGTGAAAGGAAAGATATCCCAGAAATGAATAGTTCTTGCTGGCCGCGATAAAGATTCCGCGCGACTTTATCGTAAACCGTTCGAGCGAATCGATGTACGTCTCTTTCCCCTGCGAATCGAAACCGAATGCAATCGCCGGCATTGACTCGTTCTCATCGAAAAGACGGTACTTGAGCATGACGCCGGGAAGTTTTTGCATGTTCACTTTTGATTTTCCGATCACTCCAACGCCGCCGTATGAGATACCAAATGTTAAACGATCGAGCGCGCCGGCATACAATCCAAACGTGAGTCCGCCATCCTGAAAGAAATTCGATTCCAGAGAAAAAGCCCCGCGCTTCAGCAAACCTGCCGTCGGCGTATCGATGATATACCGCGGTTCAACATTGGCCGCATCTCCGGCGGAATTTTGCGCGCTCAGCGCTGATGCCAGTATGAATACCGACAGAATAAAATAGTGTCTCTTCATTTCATTGCCTTTGATTGTATAATGACAGTGTACGAAATTCTCACACCTTTTTCCAGGTGGTCCCTTCTTTTGTATCTTCCAGCACAACTCCCATCCCCTTCAAATCGTCACGGATCTTGTCGGAAAGTGCAAATTGTTTTGCTTTCCGGGCCTCGGCGCGCGATGTGATGAGCAATTCTATCAACTGCGATTCAAGGTCGTTCGACAATGATACATGTGCGGTAAGTTTTATGCCAAGTACCGTCTCCGAAGCTGATGTAAAGAATTCATTGAGAGCCACCAAAAAATCATTCGATGCGTGCTGTGCGTCGGATAGCAGTTCATTCGTTTCACGCACCAGTTCAAACAAAACGCCGATGGCTGCCGGCGCGTTGAAATCGTCATTCATCGCCTCAAAGAACCGTTCCTTGTATCCCTTCAGCCGTTCACTGAATTCTTTCGGTCCGGTCCGTTTCTTGCCGATCTCGGTACGCAAACGGGCAACGGTACTTCTCAGCTTTTCCAGACCTTTCGATGCGCCTTCGACGGCCTGTTCGCTGTAATCGAGCGTGCTGCGGTAATGACTTTGCAGGATGAAAAATCTGATCACTCCCGGTTCAAATTTTTTGAATGCATCCTTCAGCGTCGTAAAGTTACCGAGTGATTTTCCCATTTTCTGGCCGTTCACTGTTACCAGATTATTATGCATCCAATATTTCACGAACGGTTTTTTTGTCACACTTTCGCTCTGCGCGATCTCGCATTCATGGTGAGGGAACTGATTGTCCATTCCGCCGCCGTGGATATCAAATGTCTCTCCGAGATATTTCATCGACATGGCGGAACATTCAATATGCCATCCGGGAAATCCCAGTCCCCACGGAGAACTCCATTGCATAATATGGACCGGTTCCGCCTTTTTCCATAATGCAAAATCAGCCGGATGTTTCTTTTCCGATTTCACATCAACGCGCGTTCCGCTTTCTGCATCTTCCAGAATACGTCCGGAAAGTTTTCCGTACTCTTTGTCTTTGCTGACATCAAAATAGACGGAGCCGTTCACTTCATACGCGAACCCTTTGTCCACCAACTGCCGTGTCATCTCGAGCTGTTCGGGAATATGTCCGGTGGCCCGCGGTGAGATGTCCGGACGGAGGACATTCATCGCATCCATATCCTCGAAGTATTCCCGGGTGTACAATTCAACAACCTGCATCGGATGAAGTTTTTCCTTCTTTGCCTGTTTGGCGATCTTGTCTTCACCTTCGTCAGCATCATCGGTCAAATGTCCCACGTCGGTGATGTTTTGAACATACGTTACTTTGTAATCAAGATAACGAAGGTAACGCACAACGATGTCGAACGACACATAACTTTTTGCATGTCCGAGATGGGAAAGGCCATAGACTGTCGGTCCGCAGACATACATCGTCACTATTCCAGCGTTGATTGGTTTGAATTCTTCTTTACTTCGTGTCAGTGAATTTGTTAGGAAAAGAGGCATGTTCTATTTGATTCCCATAAGTTCGCGTGCGCTTTTCAGCCCCGCTTCGGTGATTTCTGATCCGCTCATTAATTTTGCCACTTCGCGTACGCGTTCTTCAGTGTCGAGTTTTCGCAATTGCGTTGCGGTCTTTTTATTAGTTTCGGTCTTTTCTACGGCAAAATGCGTATCGGCAAGTCCGGCGATCTGCGGAAGATGCGTAATAGCAATAATCTGATGATGCTTTGAAAGTTTTTTTAAGCTCAATCCTACCGATTGTCCTATCCTTCCGCTGACGCCGGTATCTATTTCGTCAAAGATCAGCAGCGGAGTTTTATCGGATTGCGCGAGTGCCCCTTTTAACGCCAGCATGATCCGCGATACTTCACCTCCCGACGCAACTTTCACCAGCGGTTTCGGCTCTTCTCCGACGTTGGTGGAGATGAAAAATTCCACATGATCCACGCCGTTCGCTGCAGCCTCGAACAGTTGTGTGCCGACTTTCACGGCCAGCATATTGGCGGAACGGTCGACAACACGCTGCTGTATGAGGGTAACAAATTGCGCTTTTGGTATTCCCAGTTCGCCGATGGATGTAAGGATCGCCTTTTCCAGCTTCCCGGAGGATTCTTTGCGCTTCGCCGTGATGATATTTGCCGCATCACCGCATTCTTTTCTTACTGCTTCTATCTCCTTCTCCAGCTTAGCGATCTCCGTTTCAAAATTTTCCGCAAAACGGAATTCATCGCCTATCTTTTTCCTGAACTCGATCAGCAGATCTATCGTGCCGCCATATTTTTTCTTCAGCATGGAGAGTGCGCCGAGCCGTTCGCGGATCTCTTCCAACCGATCCGGATTGAATTCGATCCGTGACGCATAGCTTTGCACTTGTTTCGAGAGCTCGTCAACAATCACTTCGGCGGAACGGGCGTCGGTCACCGATTCTATGAAGGTCTGATCAATCTCCGCTAATTGCTCCATCATTTTGCGGGCCTTCACCAATCCATCCCGCACGGAATTTTCCGCTTCATACAGAAGCTGATGGATCCCGTTCGTCAGTTCGTTCAGCTTTTCGGTGTTCTCCAGTATCTTCAGTTCGGATTCAAGATGTTCTTCTTCCCCGCTCTGCGGATTGACCAGGTCGATCTCTTTTATCTGGAATTCATACAGGGATTTTTTTGCTTTCAACTGCTGTTCCTGTTCCTGCAGTTCCCGTTTCTTCGACGTCAGTTCGGCAAGCGAGCGGTATAGTTTTTGGTACGCTTCAATTTCTTTTCCGTACCCGCCGAAATCATCCAGAAAATCAATATGTGTTTCGGGATGAAGAAGCGATTGATGTTCGTGCTGACCGTGCAGATCAACAAGAGCATCGCCGATCTCTTTTAACAGGGAAACGGAAACTGGCGAATCGTTCACAAAGCAGCGGCTTTGACCTTTGTTCGTCACTTCACGGCGTATGATCAGCTCTTCCGTGATTTCGTTTTCGTTTGCGCGCAAGATATCCGTAACACGGGAGTTTCCTTGTATTGCAAACAGACCTTCAACAATGGCTTTTTCTGCACCGCTGCGGATCATCTCTGTGCTGGCTCGTTCGCCGAGAAGCAGTCCGAGTGCGTCGATCAGAATGGATTTTCCCGCACCGGTTTCGCCGGTGATAATGGTCAGACCGGAAGAAAAATCGACGGAAATTTCTTCAATGAGCGCGTAGTTTTTAATGAGGAGATTTTTCAGCATTGACCCAAATTACACTGAAATATGGTGAGTTTCAAGAAGAGTGTTTCTATTGTGCAATATTGATCTCTGGAATATCCGGCAGCATACCATAATAGAACGCCATCTGGAAGAATTCTTCAAGCGATGCCTTCGATAATTCGTCGAATCCATAGGAAAAATGCGACAGATAATTTTGCAGCAGATCGGCAGAAAGGCTTGTCTCGGCAGCCAATTCATTGGCGATCAATTCAAGAGATTTCTTTCCCGTATCCTGCGAAGAGAGAAGCAAGGTGCTGAGTTCTTTGGAGAATATATCACTGCGTGCGATGCAGACCGAATGAACGAACGGAAGTTCGGTGATATCCGACCATTCATCGACGATATCAATGAACGGATGGTCGGTTTGAATCGACAGAACCGAGTCGCCGGCAACAAGAGCGCAATCCGCTTTTGCCAGCATTTCATCAATCGATCCTACAAACGGGATGATGACCGGTTCGGAATCATATTTTTCGCCAAGGACAATGCGTGAAAGCGCAACGTCGGTCGTGGAAACATTTCCGACAGCAAGCGTTTTGATCACCGGAAGATGCTTCCGCAGATACAACCGAGCAGCGTTGCTGTAGCCGGATGACGAAACACCGACTCCAGGATACAGGACCATCCCTGAACTGTTCTGAGCAAAATCGACCGGCAGAACAAAAGCGACATTCCGTTCGTTGCTCATCAGTCCATCAATATGCACGGATGGTTTATCAAACAAAAGTTCCCCCGGGAAACCGGAGGAACTTTTGAGCGTGCGATACAACGGTTGTGTGAACAATTCGCGAAGTGCGCCGATCCGCCAGACCCCTTTCGGGCCGATGCGAATCTGTGAACTCACTGGTTTGCGCCTGTCTTTTGGCGAATCTGCTTCGCAGCAAGTCCGCGCAGATAATAGAGTTTCGACCGGCGTGAATGACCTTCTTTTACACGTTCGATCTTTGCGATACGGGGTGAATGAAGCGGAAATATTCTTTCCACACCGACACCGTCGGAGATCTTGCGAACGGTGAATGTTGCTCCCATTCCTTCTCCGCGGCGTCCGATCACGACACCTTGATATTGCTGAATACGTTCTTTTTCCCCTTCAACAACGCGCACGTGCACGTTCAATGAATCGCCCACTTTGAAATCCGGGATTTCGGACTTCATGAATGCTGCTTCCACTAATTTGATTTTGTCCATACCTACCTCGTTATTTTGTTCCGATTGACCGGAACGATGATTGATTTATGTTTTTTTTTAATTCTCACTCTTTGAATTCATCATGCCGTTTCTCTGCCGGCATAACACCGGTCACTCTTATTGCATCATATCTTTTCTCCGGTGCTGCGTCTTCAGCTTCCGCTGTTTCTCTTTCCACTTCGATACTTCTTTATGGTTCCCGCCGAGCAGAACCTCGGGAACTTTCATTCCTCTGAATTCCGGAGGACGCGTATAACTCGGCGCATCAAGTAGTCCGTCCTGGAACGAATCCGTCAGCGCTGATTCTCCATCTCCAATCGCGCCGGGAATCAGTCTGATCACCGCATCACTGATCACCATTGCCGCAAGTTCCCCTCCCGTCAGCACATAATCCCCGATCGATATTTCCCGTGTCACCAGTATCTCACGCACTCTTTGATCGATCCCTTTGTAATGCCCGCAGAGGATGATGAGATTTTTCTTCAACGAAAGATCGTTCGCCATCTTTTGATCGAACGCTTCACCGTCTGCCGTTACATAAATAATATCATCATACGTACGCTCAGACTGCAGTTTCTCCACACACTCAAAGATCGGTTCGGGTTTCAGGATCATTCCCGCCCCTCCGCCGTACGGAGGAAGATCGATAATCTTATGTTTATCGTGCGCATACGAACGCAGATCATGAACAATGATTTGTACAAGTTTCTTTTCCTGCGCCCGTTTGAGAATGCTTTCAGACAGCGGACTTTTCAGTAACAGCGGGACCGCTGAAATAATATCTATTCTCATATGCTCGCTCACACTTACAGCATTTCACCGTGAAAAAGACCAACCGGCGGACGAACTACGATCTTTTTATTCTCCACATCCACGGTCACGATAAACTCGGGAACCGCGGGAAGCATCACAAGCCCCTGCTTTGTGCGTACCGTGTACATCATCTGGGCCGGATACGCCTCCACCGCACTGATCGTACCATAGGTCTTTCCCGCTTCACTCATCACCGTGCATCCGATCAATTCATCGATGAAGAATTTCTCTTTCGGCAATTTCTTTCTCAATGATTCTTCGACGAACAGATATTGCCCTCTGATCGGATCCGCTGCCGTCTTATCGTCGATGCCGCGCAATTTCAAATAGATTTCGTCGCCGCGCATCTTTACCGATTCGATCTCACACGGAACGACATTGGTTTCGTCCGGTCCGCGCACAATGTGTTCCAACCGTTCAAACTCATCCATCGTTCGTGCAAACGACTCGATCTTCATCTCGCCCTTTACGCCGAAGATCTTCCGGATCTGTGCAACCGCGCGAAGCGGTTGCTGCTGCTGTTTAGTCTTCAACTTCGAGGATCGCCCTTTTGCCCGATTTTGCCGCTACAGCACTGAGCAGTACGCGCATAGACTGGGCCGTACGACCCTGCTTGCCGATGATCTTTCCAATGTCGGCTTGAGCGACTTTGATTTTAAATATAACCTTGTTGTCCTTCTCCTCTTCCGTAATAAGGACAGAATCTGGACTATCAACAAGTTGCTTCGCAACATATTCGAGGAATTCTCGCATATCTGCCTCCTGTGTTTGTTCGAGAAGACGAAGTAATCCGCGGTGTTTCCAAGAGTGTTATTTTTTTATTATGCCTGAGCTGGTGCTTCGGCTGCTGGTGCATCTTTTGCTGCCGGTGCTGACGCTTTTTTCTTTGCAACTTTGCGCCGTGCTTTCTTTGCAAGCTCTTTTTCGCGCTTTAAAGGCTGTGATGCCGACCATTTTTCAAATTCTGCCGCAATGGTTGCTTCATCTTTCCCTTTTTTCTTCAGGGTCCATTTCAGCATGATCCCTTTACGGCTAAGAAGGTTCTTTACCGTATCGGTCGGTGTCGCGCCAACGCCGAGCCAATACATGATACGGCCTTCTTTGACATCGATGGTGATGGGATCGGTGCTTGGGTTATATTGACCGAGTCTTTCCAGGAAGCGTCCGTCACGTTTGTACCGTGAATCTGCTGCCACGATACGATAGATCGGCTGTTTCTTTTTACCGCCGCGTTGTAATCTGATTTTTACTGCCACGAGTTGTTACTCCTTTTTTACTGCTGTTGATGTGTTTATTTTTATTATTTATAAATTTTTCGAGCCGTTGTACTGCTTATCGTCCGAGACGCTGTCCCACCATTTTCGCAAGACTTTTTCCTTTTGAAAAATTCCGCATCATTTTCTGCATCTCGGTAAATTGCGTCAATAGTTTGTTCACTTCCTGTATCGTTGTACCGCTTCCGTTCGCAATCCGTTTTCTCCTCGAACCGTTGATGATGCCCGGATTCTCGCGCTCCTGTTTCGTCATGGAAAGGATGATCGCTTCCACATATTTCAATTCTTTATCGTCGATATCGCTCGTGTTGCCCAACTTGCTTGCCCCGGGAATCATGGACATTACCTGCGAAAGCGGTCCCATTTTTTTTATCTGCTGAAGCTGTTCGTAAAAATCCTGCAGCGTGAACTGCGACTTGATGATCTTGTCCTGGAGTTTTTCCGCCTGCTTCTGGTCGAAGGTCTGCTGCGCCTTTTCAACAAGCGAAACAATGTCACCCATACCCAGGATGCGCGATGCCATTCTCTCAGGATAGAACTGCTCGAGGGCATCCATCTTTTCGCCGACGCCGACAAACTTTATCGGTATTCCGACCACACTTCTGATCGAAAGGGCCGCACCGCCGCGCGTATCGCCATCGAGTTTCGTTAGCACCACGCCGTCATAATCCAGCCGGTCGTGGAACGCCTTTGCCGTGTTCACGGCATCCTGACCGATCATCGAATCGACAACAAACAGGATCTCGTGCGGTTTCACCGCGGCCTTGATATCCGCGACCTCTTTCATCATTGTTTCGTCGATCGCCAGGCGACCTGCCGTATCAATGATGATCACATCACGTGCATTCTCTTTTGCATAGGGAACAGCTTTTTTCGCGATCTCCAGCGCAGTGTTCGTTCTGCTGCTGAAAACAGGAACATCAATCTGCTGTCCGAGCGCGATCAACTGATCGATCGCCGCCGGACGGTACGTATCGGCCGCTACCAGCAGGGGAAGTTTACCTTTGCTCTTAAGATAGAGCGCAAGTTTTCCGCTGAATGTCGTTTTACCGGAACCCTGCAGACCCGCCACCATGATAACCGACGGAATCTCAGTAGAAAGATTGATCTCCGCCTTCGCCGATCCCATCAATTCAACTAATTCATCATAGATGATCTTGATGATCAGCTGTCCCGGCGCAACATTGCTGACAACTTCCTGTCCGACCGCTTTCTTCTGAACTTTGTCAATGAACGATTTTACGACGTTGAAATTCACGTCGGCATCGAGCAGCACACGGCGGACTTCACTTAAGGCTTCAGCCGTATTCTCTTCCGAGATACGGTGCTGACCGCGAAGTTTTTTTAACGCAACGTCTAATTTTTCAGTAAGTGTTTCGAACATTTTATTTTTTTTACTATCATCAGATTGCGTAAGGCCATCCGATGATTAACGAGTGATTAACTTGCTTTCTTCAACGCTTCGGCACCGGCAACGATCTCGAGCAATTCTTTGGTGATCGCCGCCTGACGCGCTTTGTTATAATTCAATTGCAATATTTTAATAAGGTCGCGTGCGTTCGTCGATGCATTTTCCATCGCCGACATGCGCGCGCCGTGTTCTGCCGCGTTCGAATCGAGCAGAACGCGCCACACCTGAAAATTGAGATGCTTCGGAATAAGCGCTGAAACGATCTCGTCGCTTGTCGGTTCAAAAATATAATCCGTTAACTGCGCTTTTTTATCGGCTGCCTGCTGCTGAACGACCGGCAGGAACTGACCGATCGTCAGTTTCTGCTGGACCGCATTCTTGAATTCATTGGAGATGATCTCCACTTTATCATATTCGCCCTTCACAAATCCGTCGACAATTTCCGTTACGATCATTTTCGCCGAGTTGAAATTCATCTGATTATACACGCCAATATGCTTTGCGATCACTTCATAGTCGCGCTTGCTGAAGAAGTCGAATCCTTTTTTCCCGACACAGATCAATTTCAATTTTCCCGCTTTGTTCATCTCGGCGTAATTCTTATTGATATGGTTCACAGTCGCTTTAATGATATTGCTGTTGAACGCGCCGCATAATCCTCGGTCCGCCGTTACGACAACAATGGCAACGGATTTCACTTCGCGTGCTTCGAACTGCGGATACTTCGTTACATCCACCTGTCCGGAAAGATACGAAAGTAATTCCTGCATTTTCCGTGCATACGGCCGTGCGGCGATGATTGCATCGGTCGCACGGCGCAGTTTTGCCGCTGCCACCATCTTCATGGCTTTGGTGATCTTTTGTGTACTTTTTACGCCGCTGATCCGCTGGCGTATCTCTCGTAAGGTTGCCATTTATTTTTTCTTCAACAGTGTACTTAAAAACGTTAGATCAAGTTTATCTTTTTCACCTATTGATTGTTTCATATTCCACTTCCTGCACAGGTGAACAAGGTCTTCTATTTCCGGGAGCCTGGATTGTGATCCCTCGTTATCATTTTCAGCGACCATTCATTGCTCTCCTCAAATGTTTTGAAGCGATGAACGCCTTTCGGCAAAAACGGTTTCCCTGCTCTCAGGATATTCGCCATTTTTAAAAACCCGCGTACAGAATTAAGGTCTACTTTTGCCGTCTTTCTTCTTCCGACTATTTTCATTTCGTTCGGCACATCGCCCTCGATTTAATTACGCCGCTTTAAACGTTGAAATGAACTCTTTTGCAATTGATTGAATTTGTTTTGCCACATCGTCTAATAAGTCTTTTTTCTCAGCAATTGATGTAAGCAAATCTTTGTGCTTCAGCTCGAACATCTGCAGGAACTCTTTTTCAAATTGCTGTATGGTACTGACCGGCAATTCATCCAGCAAACCATTCGTGCCGAGATAGATCATCACGACCTGTTTATCAACTGTTAGCGGAACATATTGTCCCTGTTTCAGCAATTCCACAAGACGTGCGCCACGACGCAATTGCTGCTGTGTGGATTTATCAAGATCGGAACCGAACTTTGCGAATGCTTCCAGTTCTCTATATTGTGCAAGTTCCAGGCGTAAACGGCCGGCAACTTTTTTCATTGCTTTGATCTGAGCATTACCGCCCACACGCGATACCGAGATACCAACGTTGATGGCAGGCCGAACACCGGCATTGAACAGGTTCGGCTCAAGATAGATCTGTCCGTCTGTTATAGAGATAACGTTCGTCGGGATGTATGCGGAAACGTCGCCTGCCTGCGTTTCGATGATCGGCAGCGCCGTAAGACTTCCGCCTCCTTCTTCATCGCTCAGTTTCGAGGAACGTTCCAATAACCGTGAGTGAAGATAGAACACGTCGCCGGGATACGCTTCGCGTCCGGGCGGACGGCGGAGCAGCAATGAAACCTGACGATATGCCGCCGCTTGTTTGGAAAGATCATCATACACCACAAGTGCATCGCGTCCGTTATCACGGAAAAACTCACCCAGCGTAGCACCGGAATACGGCGCAACGAACTGCATTGGCGCCGGATCGCTTGCATTGGCGGCGATAACGGTCGTGTAGGCCATTGCACCTTCATCTTCCAGCTTGTTCACCACTTGCGCAACCGTGGAACCCTTTTGCCCTACCGCAACATAGATACAATAGACAGGTTTGATCCCCTGTTTCTTCGCTTCTTCGGTATGGGTATAACGCTGATTAATGATCGCGTCGAGCGCAACAGCCGTTTTTCCTGTTTGACGGTCACCGATGATCAATTGGCGCTGTCCGCGTCCGATCGGAATCATACCGTCAACAGATTTTAAGCCTGTCTGCAATGCCTGCTTCACCGGCTGGCGCTGAATGACGCCAAGCGCTTTCCGTTCGATCGGCGAAAATTTATCCGTCTTGATTGGACCGCGGCCGTCGATCGGCTGACCGAGCGGATTGATAACGCGTCCAAGCATTGCATCACCGACCGGCATAGATGCAACGCGGTTTGTGCGCTTCACGGTGTCGCCTTCTTTGATCTTCGTATCATCGCCGAACAGAATGCATCCGACGTTGTCTTCTTCAAGATTGAGCACCATTCCAAATACATCGTTCGGAAACTCGACGAGTTCGCCGGACATACATTTAGACAAGCCGTACACACGTGCAATACCGTCGCCCACTTGGAGAACAGTACCGACATCATAGATATCTACTTCTTTTTCGTATCCGGCTAATTGTTTGCGGAGTATCGCAGTTATTTCATCAGGTCGAACTTCAGCCATTGTTGTTCCTTATTAATTATTAAACGAACCTTGTTTTAATTTCACTTTCAAAATTTCCAATTGGCGTTTCACGCTTCCATCCAGCACCGTATCTCCGACTCGTGCAATAAAACCGCCTTTGATGGTCTTATCAAGACTGAAGGCAATTTCAATTTTCTTTTTCGTCATTGCCTCCAATTGTTTTACCAGATCCTTCTCCTGCTTCGAAGAAAACTCAACGCTTGTCTTGACGCTGACGCGCACTATTCCTAATTGTTCATCGCGCTGGATAAAATATTGGGCAAGAATTTCCCCGAGAACATTTTCGCGTCCTTTGTCAATAATATGCTCAAGATATCCCAGCACGATTTCACCGGCCTTCTTCTTGAATACATCCCGCAGGATCGCTTTCTTCTTCTCTTTTGGAACAACCGGGCTTGCAAAGACATTACGCAACTCGCGCGATGCATCAATCGCATTCTTTACGACCATCAGGTCTTCTGCGATCACGTCCGGTTTCTTCTGTTCGTTGGTAAGCTCCATCAGTGCAGAGGCATACCGTGCAGCTACTCGTATATTGCTCATTAGTTCTTCTGTAATTGTTGAAGCACTTTGTCGACCATCTTTTTCTGTTTAGCACCGTCGAGCGATTCGTCAAGGATCTTCTCCGCAACAATAATCGAAAGATCGGCAACTTCGGATCGCAGCTGCGCCATTGCGGATTCCTTCTCCCGTCCGATCTCATCCTTCGCCTGCTCCAGCATTTTCTTCGCGCTCTCGTTCGCTTTTGCAACGATATCGTTCTTTAATTGTTCCGCCATTGCGCGCCCTTCGGCGATCAATCGGGCCGTTTCACTGCTCGCCTTTTCCATAGCGGCCTTGTTCTCCAGCATCATGCGTTCAGCATCTTTTTTCGCCTCTTCCGCTTTTTTCAGCGAATCAGCGATCTCCTGCTCGCGCGATTGTAGCGCTTGAAGGATCGGCGTCCATGCAAATTTTCCAAGGACAACCACCAATAGTGCAAAGGTGATCAGGGTCCAAATAATTAATCCGGGATTGATTTCTAACATACGATTCTCTTGTTCGCTGAATGAATGCGGGACGGGTCAGCCCCGTCCCGCGTAAAATAAATTACTTTGTTGCAAGAATAATGCAAATTGCTAGCGCGAAAAATGTAGCGCCTTCGATAAGCGCTGCTGCAATCAGCATCGATGTACGAACCTGACCTGCCGCTTCGGGCTGACGTCCGCTGGCTTCCATTGCTGCTGCCGCAAGTTTGCCAATGCCAAGACCTGCGCCGATGATAGAAACGCCCGCGCCGATTCCTGCTGCTAAGTATCCAAGACCGATTGATTCCATTATTGTATCTCCTGTTAGATGGTATGTAAATTAATGATGTATGTAGTTAATTTATTAATGTTCATGTCCGTGCGATTCCGCCGGCATACCGAGACCCATAAACAGCGAGGTCAGCATCGTAAAAATGTATGCCTGCAGGAATGCAACGAATAATTCCAGCATGTAAATTCCGAGTGCAAATGCAACCGACACCGGTGCAACAGCAAGTGATTTGAAAACAAAAATCAAACCGATCAGCGCAAGAATAACAATATGTCCGCCGGTCATATTGGCAAAAAGACGGATGCAGAGTGCGAACGGTTTAGTGAACAGTCCCAGCACTTCAATCGGTATCATGATAGGCCATAATGACCAATGAACTCCTCCGGTCAAATGTGCAAGATAATGTCCGATGCCTTGTGCGCGGATTGCCGAGATCTGGATCATTAAAAACGCAATCACTGCGAGACCTGCCGTAACGTTTACGTTTCCGGTTGCCGAAGCTCCCCAGGGTATCAAACCGAGAAGATTCATCACCAAAATAAAGAAAAAATTCGTTAACAGGTACGGAAGGTATTTCAGTCCGGCTTTCCCCATGTTCGGCACGACAATTTCATCGCGCACAAATACGACAAAAACTTCCACAAGATTACCAAATCCTCTCGGTACCCTGTTCTTAAGATTTTTTCGCGCAACAAGCGAAAGCACAACAATTAAAATCAACGCTGCAAGCCATAAAAAGACAACGTGTTTGGTAATGGACATATCGAAACCGAACAGGTGGAATTCCGGAAGTTCAATATGCCCCCATGGCACTTCGATTGTGGAAGCATCGCGGGTGTGGTGCAACAATTGCGTGAACAGATTTTCTTCACCGCCATGCTCGCCGTGAGCTGCTGCCGCATGAGCAATAGTATCCGCTGCTGCGCGAACGGTATCTGCGGC
>CAJBTU010000291.1 GCA_903958625.1 uncultured Ignavibacteriota bacterium
AGTGGTATGAGTAGAAGTACTCATTTTTGGGGTTAGGAGGGGAAAAACGGCATTTTTTGAGTTAAAAGTTCAAAAAAAATAGGTGAAAAGAGCACTCAGCCACGAAGGCACGAAAAATTTAGGGGAAGAGCCATTTAGCCACTAAGGCACAAAGACACAAAGAATTAAAGGGAAGAGCAGTGCAGCCACGAAGATGCGAAGAATTTAATGAAAGAGCTGTGTAGACACAAAGACACGAACTTTTTATTTTATTTTTTATTTGTGTCTTGGTGTCTTTGTGGCAAATAAAAACGTTACAACGCCGATTTATTTTCGAGCGCAAACTTCAGAAGTCTGTGAGGACCTTTGATCTTCAGTTTACGGCTGATGTGCACCCGATGATTTTCTACGGTGCGTATGCTGACGAACAGGTTTTCGGCGATCTCTTTGCTCGTCATGTTATCGGCGAGATACTTTAAAATGATGCGTTCGGCAGGAGAGAGGTCGGCCAGGGTTGGAACGTGCTGTGAAAGAGTTTCCGATTGATTTATCCTTTCCACAAGAAGGTGACCCATGGTCGGACTGATGTAATGGTTCCCCTCCAATACGGTACGCAGGCACGCCAGCAGGTCTGCGCTGGCATTATCCTTCAGAAGATATCCGCGCACGCCGATATCCATGGCCGCATTGAAATACGCAATGTCCTTATACATTGTTAAAAAGATTAATTCCGTCGGAAGTCCTTCCCGGTAAACCGTTCGTCCAACTTCAAGTCCGTCCATGATCGGCATGGAAACATCAAGAACGGCAATGTCCGGCTTCTCGGATTTTATCATTTCAAGCGCCTCTTTCCCGTTGCTCGCTTGTGCGATGGTAGAAAATGTTTTATCGCGTTCAATGGTCTTCGCCAGTCCCACCCGGAATATCTCATGGTCGTCCGCAATAAGTACACGTATAATGGTTTCCATGGTCAACCCTTTGAAAGTGGAAGTGAACAATGAATTGTCGTTCCCGTAGAAGCCGATGAATCGATCGTGAGCGTTCCGCCGATGATCCTTGCCCGTTCGGACATACTGGCTAGACCGAACCCGCGCATGATCTCATCGGAAGGTTGCGGAGGCCGATCTTCACGGAATTCGCGGGGGTCAAAACCGCATCCATCATCGGCGATGATGATGTTAATTGACTGCGGATGAGTTCTGACCTCGATGCGCACTGTCCGTGCTGCAGCATGACGGACGATGTTCGACAATCCTTCCTGAATGATCCGATACAGATGGATCTCAACCTCCTTTGGCATCCGGTGATCGATCGTGTCACACGTACAGATGATATTCAGCTTTGCTGAGTGGGAAACATTGTCGGTCAACGCCTGAACAGCCGAACAGAACCCGATACGTTCAATATGGTGCGGATGAAGGTTCGATGAGATCTCCCGGACACTTTCCACCGATTCCTGCACCAATGCGGCAACGCGCTGAAGTTCTTCCTGTGTTTCCTTCCGATCGTTTAAAAACATGTGCAGTTCGTTATTGACGACCAGCAGATTTTGACCGAGTCCGTCATGCAGTTCCGATGCAAGTCGTTTCCGCTCCGCTTCCAGCGATTCGATCTGCTTCTTCGAGAATTCCAGCCGGATAAGTTTTTCTTTTCTCATCTGAGCGATCTCCCGCATATACATCAAGAGAATGAAACCGAGGAAGGAAGCAATATACAGGGCGCGGAACCACCATGTCTTCCAAAATGCCGGTTCAATAACCACATGAAGCGTTGTTCCCTGTTCATTCCAAACACCGTCACTGTTTGTGGCAAACATGCGGAAGGTATAACTTCCGGGAGGAAGGTTGGAATATCGTACTGTCCGTCGATTTCCGGAATTCACCCACTGATCCTCGAATCCTTCCAGCATATATCTGTACTGAATCCGGCGGGGAATTGAAAAATCGAGTGAAGCTGTTTCGAGTTCAATCGTGTTCAAATTGTGAGGGAATGTCAATCCATATCCATCGGGTCGTGCTGCGAGAGGGATCGTCATTGTATCGTTGACAATGCAACTGGTGATCACAACACGGGGTCGATAGTTCCGTTCACGGATGCTGTCGGGATGGAATTCGTTGAATCCATTGATCCCGCCGAAGTACATCCGTCCGTCGCGCCCCGCACAAAGGGAATTCGTATTGAATTCATTGCTCTGCAGGTTATTTTCGGCATCATAGGTTTTCACTTCAAGAGTTTTAACATTCAGTTTTGCAATTCCGCTGTTCGTGCTCATCCAAAGATTTCCGCGCGCATCAGGGAGGATTCCATAAATGTAGTTGTTCGGCAGCCCCTGATCAGTAGTGAATCGTGTAAACGTCCCTTCTTTTTCGTTATACCTGTTCAATCCGCTTCCCGAAGTTCCGAACCATAGTGTTCCGCCGCTATCCTCGGCAATG
>CAJBTU010000292.1 GCA_903958625.1 uncultured Ignavibacteriota bacterium
ATACGCGGCAACTTCAAGAGGATATTTTCTGAAATTTTCATATCCCCATGATCCGCCTTTCCATGGCTGCGAATAGGCAAGTCTATTGATATCGTGGGAGGTAATTTCTGCACCGGTTTTGATCATGTTATAATGATCGATCTGTGTTGAAATATCCAATTTTGCGATGTAGGTCTGCAGATCGTTGTCGGAAAAATTTCCCAGGTCTCCCGATTGTAGAAATTGATTTCCGGTGTTCTTTATGTAATTCGATTCCAGCAAAATGCCATCCGGCGAAAATATTGCATATTTACCAGGAGTATAGCGGCCGGACTGCCGGTCGTTATAGGAGAGATTAAGCGTAGCATTTGTTTCATTGCTGGGGAAATAGTTCACGGAAAAATTTTCACGCGAAGTTGTTTCTTTGTTTTCGCCGTAGCCTTCCGGGACATATTTCCATGTATGCGAATAGCTTTTATATCTTCTCCATAAACGGCGGTCTGAAAAACTAAATTTGAAATCGCCCAACAGATAGGATATTTTCGCATTTGTTTCACGTTCTTTATTGTAACCCCACGGAGATTGATAAAGCGCGTTTTCCGAGCGGGCGGTCGCAAAGAACTTCAATGATGGAATCAATGGCATTGGTCCGCTTACCATGAGTGACACTTGTCCCGGCATGTTCACGTCGGGGTAGAGTGATTGTGTTCCTTCCAGTGTTTGTTGTTTATATGCCGAAGGAATGTTTTTGATCAACGTGCCTTTGTCATCAGTGCGGGGCGATATCGTTCCGTCAGGATTAAGCCCCATATAGTCGAGTGCCAATGCATTTTCCGTGTGATACGGTGATTCATTGAGCTGTCCAGATTCGTATTCCAATCTTGCATTATACTTCGTTCCCCCCTCTTTCGTTACGATGTTCACGACACCCGATAACGCCTGTCCATATTCAGCGCTGAATCCGCCGGTAAGCACCTGCAGTTCCTGAATAGCATATTTATCAAGCTGCGTGCCCATTCCTCCCGAAAGCGGATCGCGTGTCGGCACGCCATCAACCAGATAAACCAATTCGCCGCTTCGTCCGCCGCGTGCGTGAATATCGCCGCTTCCGTCGGTAACAAAACCTGCCTGAAGGGCAACGATCTGCTGAAAACTGGCGATCGGCATATCCGAGAATGTTTCTGCGGAAATGACGGACATTTTAGATGTTTCATCTTTTCTGATCATGGGGCGTTCGGCAACAATAACAACTTCATTGCCGAGCTCAATGCTGGTTTCATTCATTTCAAACTTAAGGTTGGTCGTTAAATCTGCACTCACTATCACGTTCGTGGTTAATTGGGATGCATACCCAATGATCGTTGAGCGGACATTATAGGAGCCGGGAGGAACGTTGATGATCGTAAGCCAACCTTCCGTGTTCGTTGTCCCGCCGATCGCGGTTCCCACAATAACCACATTAACCGACGGCAGTGCTTCACCTGTTTTTTTATCTACAGCTCTCGCAACAATTTTTCCGGTCGTGCCCGCAATGACGATTGAGGAAAATAATATCAGAATTGACGGGAGGAACCATTGAACGAAGATTACTTTGCGCAGACGTTTCATGGGAGCCTTTTACGATTATGGTATGACTGATAATTTACGGTGTATCGTGTGTTTGATAGCATGGTAAAAAGAACCGGATAACACTTGTCGATATTGTGAATGTCTATGAACAAAAAATCTTACTAATCTAATTCAGACGGAAATATGATGAGTGTTTCAGTTGATAACAAACACTCAACCTCTATGACCGTGCAATGATTATGCCATGAAAACCTTGAAAAATTGCCCGAATTAATCTCATTGGAATGAATTAGTGGGAACAATCATCTCATAAGTGGGCGCAAACAGCGCAATGCCATATATATTCAAAAACCTCAATTTTCCATCACTCTTTAACGGAATTACGTTGTTGTTAATTGGTTTTTCTGGAAATGCGTCGTTCATATTCATGAAGATATTCTATAAACACCTCTGCCGCCGTCTCGGCAAAGGCCCTCCAATTTATTTCTTCGTCCCTCAATCCGTCAATATATGTTTCGAGCTGTACACCTCCCAACAGTCCGCCCCCTGCAGAACTATGCCGCTCCAGGTTATATCCTCCGCTAAAGTACGGTGTGCGACCCGGTGACGGTTGTCTGGGACTGGGCACGGCAGGGATACCGTGTTTTTCAAATAATGCGCCGATACTTTTCGGACCGCGGGTCGTTTCGCTGAGCGACAGATGCTGGTGTATGGCAAGCGATTCAACACTGCTCGCTGAAAGAAATTTTTGTGCGTCTAAAGAATCATTATTCATTTCCAATTGTAATCCCACGAGAAGATATCCAAGTTCCAGCTGCTGAATCTTATGTCTGTGTCCGTGCAGATCAATGTACAATCCAAATCCAAAAGACCTCCACACGGATGTTTCGGCTGAATCGATAAATTGATGAAACTCTTTATATGCGCAAAACGCCGCAGGATCGTCCTGTGTCGCATCAAATTCTTCACGGTTCGCATCCAGCTTATTCCGATGCAACCGATTGATAATGCAATGAGGATATTTTCCTGTTCGCCGAAAGACCGCTTCGACCACCGCGCGGGCTAATTCCTGTGTATTGGCATCGTAGTGTCCTTTTGTGCCGAGTTCCCTATTGGTGATTTCGTCCGGTTCCAAATGACCGCCGTGAGGAACGGAAATTACGAGAGGCATATTTCCGGCTATGTACTCGATGTAATTCTTTTCGCCAAAATAGGACCGGCCTGCTACGTATACAGAATCAGCCGCGATAACTGTGTGGATGGCAATGAATAGAAATGCCAGGATGGAATTTCGGTATGAAATGAATGAAGTGTGAAAGTTGAGAAGACTGAATTGTTTCATGAAATAGAAATAACAAAAAATTAATACCGGTTACGACGAGTAAGTTATTTCGCCAGCTATTTTTGAAGCACCATTCTCTTCGTTATCATTGACGAGCCGGACCGGAGCATTAAGAAATACGCACCGCTTGCTTTACCATCTGCATTCCAATGAGCCATATACGTTCCGGGCGCGTGTTCTTCGCTGATCAATGTTTCAACTTTTCGCCCAAGCAGATCATACACCGTTAAAGTCGCCATTCCCCGTTCTGCAACGGAGAACCGGATCACCGTTGACGAATTGAACGGATTTGGATAATTCTGAGACAAAGAGAAACCGGATGGTGCAGCTAGAGGGCCTGCAGAAAAAAGAACGGAAATATTATTTTTCGCCGTTGTGAGCCCATTCAACGCAAGAGCGGCGTACGTTGACTCCGCCTTAAGCATAGTCGCTGCCGTATATTGCCCTTTCCGCCACCCGATCAGCAGTGTATCTGCTGCGGCGAAGATACCATCCTCCGTTTGGAATAGATTTCGCAGCAAACCGCCGCCGCTATTATCCCTCAGAAACTGAGTATTGATATAATTGCTCCACAATGTTCCTCCCGATATTTTGGTAAAGATATCGTTGGAGATATTGTTCAATGCGGATTTTGGCAGATCCGTAGAGTTGAGAGGAGGTTCTCCCACCGGCCAATATGGAACGGCAATACCTGTGGCGGGACAGCCGAGAATTACCCAGAATGTTGACGTTCTCGCCAACTCATTCGGCAGAACACCTTGGATCACTGTTGCCGAAACCGAAGAGAGCCTGCAGATTGTTTCCTGGATCGGAATATAACCGATCGGAGCGCCGCCGACGGTTCCATGGAAAGGAATTGCGTAAGGAACTCCGGCGGAGTCAGCAAAATCTCTCATCTGATACCGAAGAATACTCTTTGGAGTGATCGAATCCCCGGCACTGAAATTTTTAAAAAGATCGGTTGTCCGATTAAATCTCGCTAACCCAACAACTCCTCCGCCGGTAAAGGTGAAGTTTGTTCTCAGCACATACCCTTTGGGATACGCAAGCGAATCCTGTGCATCAAATTTCCAGTATTGAGTACCGCTTGTCTCAAAGATTGCGGCCGCACCGGTCGAATCCATGACAACAAAGTTTGCTGCAGTGCTCCGTTTAGTAATATTCGTGCTGTCAAGAAGGTGTTTAAATTCGGCAACCGAAGCACACGTACCGGCAGCATACGTCATCAGCGTGCCGTTTCCCATTCCCGACGAACCGGCGGAAAGATCGTAGGCAACTGAGTTGAGAATGGCAAACCCTTTCTCATTCAAAGCCATCCAAGTGCTCTTTCTGCTGCCGGCATCGATGACGGCAAGAAATTTGTAACGGTATGTTGTATTCAGATACACTGCATTGTCACCGGTGGAAGCATCACGCGTCTTCCAGATCATCGGACGCCCGTCTTTTGTTGCCTTACCGGAAGCCGCTCCTATTGTGCACTCTTCTAAAGGTTCGTTTTCGGCCTTGTTGACGGCGGATACATCGATATTCCTCAGCGGAATAATTGTATTCATCGATTGATGCTGGGCAAATGCGCAATAAGAATTCACCGCACACAGCGCAAGAAAATAACCCGAGAGAACAAGTAATCGTATCATCATTCTTTGGCGATTGTTTTGAGACATTTTATTTTTCTGAAAAGTGATGCAGCGTACGAAGCTGAGAAAATATTTTTTCATAGTGTACGCCTTAAGGAAAACGACAGAATATTTATTGGTAATACAACAATTTAATGTGTTTACTTTCTCACGATCAGCGCATTCAGAAGCAATTTGTATGTTCCGTGTGTCTGAGCACGGTGCTGAACACCGAAGCCGTACATAATCACTTTTCCATTGCCAAACGGAATTTCAGCAAATGCTGTTTTCCCTTCCACATAGTCTTCGCCGATCAGCCAGCCGCTTCGGAGAGGATTGGTATTTTCATACCAGCCGACCGAAACACTCTGCCGTGTAGTTTGCAAGAGACGAAACACCGGATCGTTAGTGAAATAGATATAAGCAGTTGAATTCATTCCATAGGTCAAAGGATGATTGGTATCGAGTGTGATTTCTAAAATCGAGCCGGAGGCATAAAAATCCTTGCTCGCCACTCCTTTCAGCAAATTCACCGCGGGAATTCTTATCTTTTCTATTGCAAAGTTCGATGCGGAAGCAAATGTCAGCAATGAGCCGCCTGTGCGGATGAATTCTTTCATCGATTCAACACCTTCCTTGCCGATGCCTCCCTGAAATTCCTTCGGCCGTACCGGAATACCGTCGACCGGATCATCGTCATCTTCATCGTTTTTTCCATCAACAATCATGTTCGCCGACATATCGGGCAGTATGATCACATCAAAATCTTTTTTCAAGACTTCACCTTTTTTCTTCATGTCGACATTTTTAAGAATGGTATACGCGATGCCGTACTGATCAAAGAGATAACGCGTCCATCCTTCGTCCACCGATGAACGCCAAGACTGGTACAAACCGATGCGCGCCGGCAGAGCTGCGCGCATTGACGTGGTATCGGATATATCCATGCAGGTGATCTGCACATTCCATTTCTTTGCCGTTTCGTCCATGAATTTTCGGTCAGCCTTTTTCGCCGGAATTAAAAACGTTCCGGCGGATACTATTCCGTTGTACAGCGTTTCAAATACAGAAATGTTTTTCTTTGACAGTGCATTCATTATTGCATAGGCAGTATTCCATCGCCGTTCGAGAACATAAAATGTTCCTGCGGTGCCGGTTATGCCGGAAGGAAGAGTAATTGAATCAGCCGGCACTGTTACTATTTTTGGGGTTTCGTTACATACGACTACTTCAACGCCCATCTGCATCGGCCAGGTCCATGCAGTAATGTCATATGGCGCACGCGGCGGCCCGCCCGGATATTGCTTCAGATCCGGATAATGCTGAATTTCAAAGAGATCTTTAACATAGGAGCGTGACGGCTGCGCGGCGGTGATCCACCATGATCCTTCGGCAATCGTCCGACCCTGGTACTGAAATGGTTCTGATATTTTTTTTATCTTCACGCCGGAAACTGCCAGACGCCGCACCATTTCAAAGGCGGCATTCGGGTCATGCTGATTCTCTGGTATCATCCAGCCGGCTGGAGTAAACGTGTTTTCTGCAGCGATCGCCTCGCGGTTGAGAGTAAGAAAATTCATTTTTATTTTTTCTTTTCTCACCGAGGCAAACTCGAGCATAGAACCGACGGCGTATTTTTCATAGTCGATGATATTCCGCAAAGACCACCAACCACGTTCAAACGGATCGAGATGATTTGACTGTGCAATATTCGCAGAAAGAAATTGTCCCATTCCTCGCACGCTGCCGCGGGGGAGGAATATTGGTGTTGCGAGATATGAGCTTGCCGCTTCAGACAGAATTCCGATCCGGTTATGCCACATCGGCGTCTTCGAAAGTGTGCCGGGAAAATAACCGGTGAAAGTTGTTCCGGTAACAACACCTTTCAAACCTTGCTTGTGCAAATCGGCGACAATATATTCGCCAAGCAGATTCATTTCCGAAGAGAGGCGCGGATCAATATTCGGATTAACAGGATCCTCATACGGCGGCAGAAAGAACCGGGCATTATTTGTTCCCATCTGATGCTGGTCATACACGATCTCGGGATACCAGTCTTCATATAACACTTTTGCTACCAGACGGCTTTCCGCTAAATTATACATAAACCAATCGCGGTTGTTGTCGTGCCCGGCGTAATAATGATACAGCATCGGCGGCATCGACCCTTCCGCGGACGTACCAAGCGTCTTCCGGTACCACTCGACAACCATCTGCAGTCCATCCGGATTCAATGAAGGGACCAACAGAAACACAACATCGTCCAGCATTTTTACTATCGCAGCATCTTGCGATGTTGCATAATCATAGATAAGCTCAACCGACTGCTGACTGGAAGCAATTTCCCCGGAATGAATATTCATGCCGATAAAAATGATCGTTTTCCCCTCCCGAACAAGAGCAGAATCCTGCAGCTTTGTTATTCCATCAGGAAAGGCAATCATTTTTTGAATCGCACGCAGCCGCTCAAGATTTTTCATGTTCTTTTCCGTGGACAGCGTCACAAGAATGAACGGTTTCCCCAATGTCGTTTTCCCCAATTCTGTTACCTGAACACGCGGAGATTTTTCCGTAGCCAGTTTGCTGTAGGAAACAATCTGCTGCCAATCAATCATTTTTTTCTCCGTTCCCATCGTAAATCCGAAGTATTCACGCGGAGACGGTAGTTGAGATTGAGCGGCTACAGCGAGAGGAACAAAAAATATCAGGAAGAAAATATATTTCATAATTGATAATTCATAGCGTTGGTCGAATCGACAGAGTCGACAAAATGTTGGCACCAAACGGATGTTCCGACCTGCATATTCGAAACGGATTATTTAAATAATATCTCTATCGGTGCTGTCACACCGGCGATGCCAGCGACGACAACAAAAAGAATCTTTTTCGTTGCGGCTACGTTGTTAATAAAATATTTTCGTTGCCCTGTTTTGCCACAATCATATACGAAAAGGGCTTCACATGCAACACCAAACCCTTTGGAGCTAAATCCTGGAACAAACATTAACGTTTTATCCCGGGATGATCCGCAATATTCTTTGAAGATGATATTAGTATAAGTAAACTCTGATAGAAATAATTATGCATCTTTCAGGCTTGTCATTTCATTAAAATCATTTTTTTTACGCAGGTAACATCCCCTGCTTGAAACCGGTAAAAATACAATCCGCTGGTGAGAGCGCCGGCATTAAATTGAATATCATAGAATCCTGCTTCTTGCTTTTTTTGCACCAGTGCGGCAACAGTTTTTCCTAAAATATCGAATACCGTTATCGTAACGAAACTGCTCGTAGGCACTTGATATCTGATCACCGTCATTGGATTGAATGGATTCGGAAAGTTCTGGTGAAGCATGAATGCCGCAGGAGGTGAAACAACGACACCGACGTCTGAGGCAGATGTTCTTGGCGTGACAGAAAAATCATCAATCGCAAACGAATGATCATAACTTGCATCATCTTCATCTCTCCATCTCAGCATGATCTCTTCACCATGAGGGATCTGCACCGGAATCGAGGCATGCAGCACCGTGCGATTTAGAGGATTATTCCCATCAAGAGCAGTCTGGAACGGCGTTAATGAAGGAGAGGTAAAGGATAATGCGTTGAATGCCGTATATACCCCCGATGAGAGATCAAGAATTTTCGGGGATTGCAGGTATTCAAATGCAAGCACATTAGGAATGCTGACAGTGGCAGAACCCCCGGTTCGCCATTGCTCGCCGCTGTAGGTGACTTCAAGAGAACGAATAAGTGAACCGGTGCTATTCTTGAATCTCATTCCATAAAACAATGTTCCAGTGATTGATGATTGTATTCCTCCCAATGAACGATCAGGGCTTGTCGGTGAATTTCCGTAATGATAAAAACCGCCGGTAGCCGTTGCACCGGCAGACCGGTTCAAAACATTCGGGACAGTATTGTCGATTGTTCGATAGGTATATACGCCGGGAATAGACGTATTGTTAAAAAGGTAAAAAGTGGATGCCATTCCTAAACCATCAAAATTCTCTGAATAGGGTATATCCAGAGCATAGAAACAAACCGGATCGTCAGTCTTCGCATTCAGATCATAGAAAAAAACACGGTTTGGTGATCCCTGGTTGACACCGCACAAAAATATTTTTCCGTTATCGTTATTTCGAGCAAGCGAAAGTCCTGCCGCCGCCGGGCTCCCTGCTCCTGATCCGGCTTCCTGCAAAACATCGTGAAACAAACCTGTTTGAGTTCCTTCGGGCAGTTTAAGCTGAACGAGATATTGAGGCGATCCGGTACCGGCGCTTCTGATGTAGGCCCACAAACATGGTTTGTACGAGCTGATGTAATCAATCACTAGTCCATAGACTCTTGCAAGCCCATGGGCTGCCATGCTAATGCGGGAGAGTTCTGTTCCCTGACGATTCACAAGGACCAAATCGCTGGTCGTATCGCCGATCCAAAATCCGCCTTGATCAATGTTCGCATGCCGATCGAATGTCGCAAACCGCGCATTTATCGGCAAGGAAATCGTTTCCAGAAGAGTTCGTGTTACCGGATCGATCTTGTACATACTCGATCCGCCAGTGACGGCAAAAACGCTGGTGCTGTCTGAGGTCATCGCTCTGATGCCGCTTACTCCGAGAACGCTGAACTCTTCTAACAGTGAACCCGAGGCACTCCAGCGATGAAGCAGTGCGCTGTTGAAACGCGATGTCCAGAACTCATTTCCCATCATGACAATTCCTGCATTGTTGCTTCCGCCGGTAACCGCTGTTGCATCGAAGAGAGACAGCAGCGGATGAAAAGGCGGCGCGATAGCAAATGTAACACTGTCCGCAATGCCGGCAGAACCGGCAGACTGGATCCGTATTTTGGACGTTCTCGATGGTGTGTTCGGTACGGTCCAGGTGTACGGTGAGACTGCCGCCGTCTGTAACACAGTCCAGGTGATTCCATTATCAGTTGAATAGTCAAGCCGCATCGGATCCACACCTCCGCCCGAGACCCACTGTATTGTACGCGTTGAACCGGTAACCCATTGCGCATTCACCCCCGGTGATGTCAACGCCGCAAATGCGGAATCAATCGTCACCGTAAATAAAATCGTCGAGCCGAGCGTTCCAATATTTGAGATGCTGATATTGGCTTTTGAGCCATCCGTTAAGAAACAGGAAGGATTGGTGCTATTATTAAAAGCGGTGCGGCCTGCATCGGAACAGAATGTTGCATCAGCCGTCGATTGATAGACCAGGTGTGTTCCGTTCGGACGAAAAACATAGACAGCATCCGGCGGGCCATTGCGGTTGCCTCCGGAGACCGTAGTGTTGATACGATAAATCAACAAGCCTTCCGACGAAAGAGATGCTTCAAACTGTCCGACGATCTTCCGGTATTCGAGCATGAAATATTCAGTCGCCGAATTTGGAGAACGGATTTTGAAACAATTACTCGTCGAAGAAACTAAAGGATTCAGCTCATAGGTGCCGGTTCGTGTAATCTCCGGAACATCACTAATCCACTTCCCATAACGATATTTCATGTATGCAGTCATATGCTGCGGCGGTTTCTTGTTGTCCGCCATTAAATCCCAACGCCCGACCGGCGTATTGCCATCATCCGTATAGTGGTAGAGATCCGGAGATCCGAGTGTATGGAACATCTCATGGGCGAAAGTGCTGGCACCGTTCTTCGCCGTTGCTTGTGTTGTCAGATTGTATTCATCACATTGGGCGCCGTTGATCATTACAACCCGGGAACTCGACAGCGATGTTTTATGCGGCCAAAGAAGATCGCCCCATCCTGTCGCATTACCATAGACGATGAAAACAACATTATCCACATATCCATCGTCATCGAGATCGAGGTCTAATTTGGAAGACACTTGGTCTTTCACATAATTCAATGCTTTTTCTATTAGTACTCCTTCACGCACCGCTTCCTGATCGCTGGTATAGCCGTCTGGATTGCTCACGCTGTAGGGTTCATAATAAGAGCGGGCGTAAGAATCCATATACGATATCACCGTTGTCGTGCTCGAAACCGGATAAAAGGTTGAAGTAACCCGTAATGCCCCGTAAGATACTTCGTAGAAATAATTCCGTAAAGATACTGCTGTACCGATGGAATCATTAAAGATGCCATCATAGAGTGAGAGCGCATCGGTAAATTCAGGATCATTGTTGAACCGGATAAAAACAACAAGATTATTGATCGACCCGGACGTAAGGCTCGTGCTTGTGCCATCGTCATAACGAAGGTGTTTTGTACGAGCAGAATACGAAGCCCGGATCTTTTCTGGGGACTCCTTCAGCCATGGAATCAGTCCCTCTTTCGCCGGGTCTACCTTGCCGGGAATAAACGATGTTGGTGCAAGCGCGCCATTCAGCCGCTGTGCATACACAAAATATCCATTGTTCGGGTTTTGTATAATCGTGTACCCCAGGCTGTCATGCATCCAGTGAAAAAATTCATCACCACTTGCATAACATTGAAGAATGACTCCATCGGGCTGCAACACTGTTTGCGGTACGAACTTGAGCGGTGCTGCGTCAAGGACAACACACAGCAGCATGGTAAAATAAAATGGAAGTATAGCAGATTTCAAGTTTATTATCCGGACTCCTCTTCAACTCGTCAATTGATTTTATTCAAATTATGACCAGACACTACTGAACATTTTAAATAAAGTTTAAAACTCTATTTGCCATTCGAGCATATAGCTGTTTATGGAGACCCTGTCTTCGGATGATGTGATCAATCCGCCCCCGTCCTTGTCTTTATCGTCGCCATTGGGTATTGCACGGGCAAAACGTATTTGGAATGCGGAATTATTCGTTACCGTATAATAGAGACGAACGGAGAATTCGTCATCCATTGAATTGTAATTGTCGTTATCAACGTATTCATTCACTTTAACGTATTGCATCTGAAAACGGATCTTCGGGAACATCTTCGGTATCACATACATGCGCGTATACCAGATACGGCTTCCTTCAAGATTCTGGCTGTTGCGCGGATAATCCCCGCCGACTTCGCCGTTCACATATCCGGCCCTCCCTCCCCAAAAGAAATTAGGATACGGCGGACTGAACTGTTCGATCTTAGTTGTTTTGGCATCATCACCTTCGTATGCGGCATACCGTGTCTCCACTTTGATGGAACGAAACGGTCCCAATCCCCATCGATAACCGAGGCCGCCCATATATCCTATCCCTCCTTTTTCCGGAAGTCCGGGAGGTTGATTGAACTGCTGGTAGGCGCCTTCAACAAAATATTCGAGGTCCTTAAAATAGATCTCTCCCGTTGCACCCGCACCGTAGACAATATTATCGTTGTACGGACCACGTAGTTTTTGCTCAATGCCGTAAATCATCAGATCCTGTTCGAAAAAATTGCCGCTTAATTTTGCGGCATAAATCTGATCGCTTCCCGGATCGGGATAAAGACCGGAAGCGCTTAGGTTCTGTCCGGTTATTGCTCCAAACAATGACAACGTGATCGGGAAATAGGCGAGGTCAAGTCTGCCTCCGTCGAACTTATCCGTGTAGTAATACGAATCTCCAAACGACAATCCGTTACCGATAGGAAATTGCTGGCGTCCAAGACGTATGCGCGCAAGATCGAAGAACAGAACATTCTGTTCGGACATTTCCGCATAGATCTGACTGACGCCGAAGCGCATCGGGCCGGTTCCCGCAATGTTCCTGATGGGCTGGCCGGGACTATCGATCAGCGTGATGAGTTCGGTGGTGAACGAAGTATTGCTTGTTACTTTTGCTTTTGCCCGCAGCCGTCCGAGATACCTCAGATAATTTTCCTGTGCACGGTTATCGCGGGCCCAGCCGAAACTGTCGGAATACCATCTCATCCGGAAATCTCCCTCAACATTGATCTGGGCAAATGCCTGAAGCGATGGTATCAACAAAACAATACAAGCGGTGATTACTGAAAAATATATTTTCTTCATAGTGCGATCCTTATTTTGCTACATAGACTAAACCGGTGAATTGCGGGTCACCGCTTACTGCCGGACGGAATGTTTGAAGCACTGTTCCTGTTGTTGAGACCTTGAATACATAATCCGACGCCGTCGTGCTATTGGCGATCCAGAAATTCGTTCCGTCCCACGTCAGCCCCGTTGAAAATCTGCTGGCCCCGCCATACGTCGGCGTTTGGAACTTTGCGCTCCATGCGCTTCCGCTGAAACTGTACACAGAATCAAGATCAGTATCATTGCAGTAGAGAATGCCGCCGGCAAATGTAATTCCTCTCGGATTTTGCCCCGGTGATGCGATAGAATCCAACACGGCTCCGGTTGCGGAATTCATCTTATAGATCCTTCCGCCGCCGCCCGTGATAAGACTAATGGAGACCCAGACATTTCCGGTTGCATCAAACGTAATTCCCCGAACAGTTCCGCCAACCGCAGGAACGGTTATCGACGCAAGCGAAGCCAACGATGCGCCGGTTGTGTCGATCTTATGGATCTTCCGGTCTGTGCCGGATGTGCTCATCCAGAAATTCGTTCCGTCGAATGCTAATCCCTGCGCACCGCTTGAAGAAAGGATGGCAGTTGTAGACCACGATTTGACAAGCGTTGTATCTGTTGCCCGTATTTTATGAACGGCATATTGTCCTGCTGCCTGATCGGCGATCCAGAGGTACGGAATCTGCAGTGTGGCGGTCACTTCAAAGAGCGAATCACCGACGGCAAATTTGCCGCTTGGATTGGTCACTTTTACATTTCTTTTTCCGGTCACCGCTGCCGGATCGATAATGATGTTTACTTTAAGTTGCGACGCGCTGACATATTGCGGAGCACTGACCGAAATTCCCACACCAAAATCGACAGCAACACCATATCCAGGTTTAAATCCTGTCCCAAATACATCCACGGAATAATTTGAACCAGGGACTCCGGAAGAAGGTGAAACAGATGAAACGGAGATCGCATCCGTTACACGTACATCAACTGAAGACCATACGAGTGTTGCCATTGAAGGATACGGCAGGTCATACCGGATCTGTTCTTTATTGGTATACGATATTCTATATAAATGATCGGCAACATTGCTGCTGTTGATAAGCCAGAAGAATGTTCCATCATATGCTAATCCGGCTGGATAAATGTAGCTGGCTCCAAGCGGCGGTTTGGGTGCCGAAAAAACCGTATCAAAGTAAGGTGTTGACGGCAGAAATTTGTACACTTTATCGGACGTTACATCGGAATAATAAAGGCCCGGATCCGGTCCGCGTCCGTAAACATCCAATTTCGGACTGACATATACCAAACCCCGAGGATCGGATGATGGAAGCAGGAATTCAGAAAGGACAACTCCATTTCCATCCAATTTATATAGTTTCGCAGGTGTTGCATACGTGGTCGATCCGCTGTTCAGCGCCCACAGATTGCTCCCGTCCCACGCAATGCCCCGCACTGTGCCCTGTTTGAGGGGCGGTGCATCGAACGATTTCATCACAAGCAGCGTATCGCTTGACGCATCCACCTGAAAGATCCTGTCTGAATTTCCGGCTGACGAGAGCCAGAGCGATTTCCCGTCAGAGGTGATCCCCTGGATACTGCTGTCTGCCGTGACAAGAAAATAATTCCATCGTTTCAATTCCCGCAGATCGGAATTGAGCATGATGATGGATGTGGAATTCCTTTCCGTGATGTAAAAATATCCTTTGGCGGGAACGATCGACGAATCGGTGTTCCCGTCGCTGTCAAACACGTCGCAGCCCGCAAACAGCAGCAGTAACGCGGACGCGGCAAATATGACACGATGTTTCATGGATGAAGTGGATTTCATTTGATCAGTACCATCCTAATTGTTCGTATGTATGAAGTTGTTTTTATATTACAAAAATATATTCCGGACGAATATTGTTCGGCGTTAAACTGAACGGAATGGAATCCGCGCTCAATGTGATCGTTCATCAGGAGGTCGATCTCTTTTCCCCATAGATCGTACACCGACAGCCGCACCCAGTCATTGGTCGGAAGATAAAATTGGATCGTCGTTGATGGATTGAACGGATTCGGAAAGTTGTTGAGCAATTCAAAATGTGTTACCGCAGCAGTATTCTTTTTTTCAACCGATGTTGGAGGAGTGAATGTTTCACAGATCGCATCGATTGATAATAATTGTTTCGATAGGGTCGTTCGGAGCGGATAGTCATGCTCAATGTGAACAAATAACTGCCCGTTGCTGTTCGACCATTGACCTTGTTTATTCGTCGTAGCGCCGAGATTTCCCAATTGCTGATATGTCGATGCACTGAACACTCCCGCCGTAAATCCTTTCGATTCATACTTTGTTTCAAGTGTCGTGAGAATTGAAGGGGGATTCAGCGTTCCGTTGCTGATGACAACATCGGGATATCCGGCATTGCTTCCCGATTTGCTGAATCCGTGTATCTGCACTGCTTTCGATGTTCCCGAACGTTTATGGGCAACATGAAACACCGATTGCGTAACGTGCGCCATGTCCGATGACGAGTCGGAATTGCAGTAGCGGTGCGTTCCCGCCAGAATAAACCATTTCGAATCCGCTTTAATAAACAGTTTTATCGCAAATTCCCATGAATTGGTATCCCATAGCGGATGCGGTGTTTCGATCGTCAAATTATTCGCTGCGGCAGGATCGAAGATATACGTTCCCCAGCCGCGTAAAACGGGGATATTTTCTTTCAGTATATACAGGGTATCATTCGTTGCCGTATTCACAAACTGAATAAACTGATACCCGTACAGTGATGCCCGTGCTGAAATGGCAGAGAAATTTTTCTTCTTGAGGTCGATGAACAGCGTGTCAAAATAATTAAGATGAGCGTTGGTAGGAATAAAAAATTTATTACTTCCTATATCCGGCATCGCATCCTTGATTGTTTTGATGAACTGAACAATATCACCGGACATCAAGGTCTGCGACCGTAACGGAGTCGCAACGCTCATCACTAAACCGAGTATCATACAATATTGGAGTACTATTTTGCTCTTCTTCATCACTTTCTCTGGAACTCAAACAGGTCTTTTTTCAACGTATAGTTTTGGAGAGAATTTGCTGTTACAACGGATTGGCCCATGATCAATGTACCGATCGATCGTGTCTCCTGCTGAGTAATTGCTGCCCGTGACACAACATTCACGCTCACTGTTGTTGAGGCGAACCGTTTCTTTGACTGTACGGGAAATAATACGCCGCTCATAGAGCGCGTAGGATCGATCACAATTGTTTTTCTTTTTGACGCGCCATTCACTGCCCGCAGGAAATGTTCGGATGCATACCCGAAATGAGTGCAGCACAAACCGGCATAGACTGTTCCGGCTGTTGCCGAAATAATTTTTACGGCGTCATCGGAATAAAATTCGATCATCGTCGCAACGGCATCGCTCGATGCATCGCTTTGAATTTCACCGGCAAGATCCGGACAAGCCTGCGTTACGATCCTGTTCTCCGTAATTCCGTTCTTCAGCAGCAGCGATAGATGACTGCGTGCTTCTATTGTTGTCTCGGTTCCGAAAATGATTATTGACGAGGTTGGATCTTTTTTCAATGCGTCCGTCATCATTTCAACTCCAAGGTCAACGATGCTGATGACGGGAATTTTTGCCTTGAAGAAATAGTCGGTTTGGTCATAGAGAACGGAAAGCGTATTGCATGCGATCAAAATAATATCCGGTGAATACCATTTCGTCATCCCGTCAAGCGCCGCGGAAAAAACACGGACTTTCTCTTCCGTTGTCTTCATATTGTTGTAACCGTAATCAGACTCCGGCAATGCGTTGCAATAAATGATCTTCACCGATTTGAACGGATGCTCTGAACGAAACCGATTTTCAATATCAGCACAAACAGCTATTCCCCCCAGGCCTGAATCTGTAATCAAGACTATAATTTCGTCTTTATTTAAAAATTCATTGAACAACGAATGCTCATCGACATCACGTGATTGAACAGAACCTGCTGTTGCCTGGAGAAGTAAAAATATGAATGCAAGTAATCCTGTATTCCGCATTTTTAATTTTTTAATGATCCGTTCCGAGCGTTATTATTGAATTCCAAAGTGCCATCAATCTGATTCTATTAGAATATACATCTGATTGACCAAGCATGGCAAAACCTTAGTATTTCACCGGTATTACATTGTCCAACTATTGTGCCATCTTTTATGGGTTTAATTGAGGGAAAAAATGCTATATTTTCAAACAAATGAGCGGTATGCGTACAACAGTATTGAGCGGAATCCGCCCATCCAATATCATAATCCACTATTTTGGCTCGGATTTCTCTTTAATAAGATGGCACAATCTTCGCTAATAACTTTGGTATGAATATTTTCGGCATAACGACAAAATCCATTATTATCACCGCAGTTATTCTTCTCCTCATTGGAATTGCCGCATACGGCACCAGCATTTTTCTGGACCGATGGACGGATGAAATTGTTCGAACTAATACCGCTCTCACTCAAGAAACAGTAAAAAAAATAACCACCGCTTCAGCTTCTCTCATTGACAGTCTCGATCGCCATAATTTTTTTTCGCGGGAAACATTGACAAAAAACGACTGGCGCAATATCGACAATCTTTTTTCATCTATTAGTGCAAAACAGGCGTTTTCCGTTGTTGGAATGGAGGGAGGATTTTATTTTGTTTCATTCGATGAAATGATCGGCTATTCGTGGCCAACGGCACCGGATCCCGCACCTGCATACGGACCAGCACCACGTTCGTATCCGATCATCAAATCTCAGATCTTAAAATCCATTTCCCTGCGCAAGTCGCTGCTGGAATTTCATACGTTCGATTTTGCTGTTTTTCCATTGGCGACTGAACCGATTATTCTCCGCGACAGGGTTGTCGGCGGAACGTGGGCACGCATTCACGTAGAACGGGAACTTCCTTCCAGTAAACTTCTGCGCATCTTGAATTTTGTTGCCATTGTAGCCGTCGGCGCTCTCGGTGCAGCTTTAATTCTACTTTGGATCCGTCGAAGGCACGTCAACGCCATTCGCGCAGGTCTCGATCTCGTGAAACTCGATCCGTCCTACCGCCTTCCTTTGGAATCCGGCGTCTATGGCGCAATCGCTGCATCCATCAATTCAATGGTCGATGCATTGATCCAGGAACAGCGCAAAAGAGAGCAATTGGAACGGGACCTTCATCAGCAGGATAAAATGGCGACGCTCGGAAAACTGATAGCCGGTGTTGCACACGAAGTAAAAACTCCGCTGGCCGTCATTAAAACACGTATACAAATGTGGCAGCGCGATCTCCGTCAGGAAAAACCGGAGGGCGAATTACGTACAACCATTTCCGATGATTCAATGGTACTGGTCGTAAAGGAAATCAACCGTCTCTCCAATCTGGTAAAGCGTCTGCTGGTCTTTGCAAAACCGACGCAGAATAAATTCCAGCGGCATAATATCAACGATGTCGTCCGGCAAACGGCATTGATCATTCAAGTGGAGGCGGAGAACAAACAAATCAACGTACTCCTGGAGTGCGCAGAGGATCTGCCGCTTCTCGAATTCGATCATCAGGCGATGGAGCAGGTGTGCATTAATCTTTGTGTGAACGCCGTCGAATCGATGCAGGATCACGGAACGTTGACGATAACAACATCCATCAGCGGCGACGGTGGATCGGTCGTCGTTCAATTCAAGGATACCGGCAAAGGGATACCGGAAGAACTGCGGCAAAAGATCTTCGATCCGTTCTTTACGACAAAGGAACATGGCGTCGGCCTCGGACTTTCCATCTCGTACGAGATCGTAAAGGCACACGGCGGTAAGATAGAATTCATTCCGACCGAAGGAGAGGGGGCAACCTGCCGCATCACATTACCCATACATTTTGAGCAGAGAAAATAATTCCATGAAAGAAAGAAAAACAATTCTCGTCGTCGATGACGAAGCATCCATGCGGACCAATGTTGTTGAATTATTGTCGCGCGAAGGTTATTCCGTGTACGAAGCGGTGGACGGTGCAGAGGCATTGAAAGCGGTGAAATCGCATCCGCTGAATCTTGTGCTGCTCGACATCAATCTGCCGAAGATCGACGGCATAACGGCACTGAAAGAGATCAAGAAGGATTTTGCCGACCTTCCTGTTATTGTCTTTACGGCATACGGTACCAGCGAGCGGGCCATCGAAGCAATGAAAGCGGGAGCGTACGATTATCTCGACAAACCGTTCGAACTGGACGAATTCCTTCTGGTGGTCCGGCGGGCACTGACGTTCGGCGACCTTCTCGGCGAAGTGAAGCAATTGCGCTCCACGGTCTCCATCAACACGCAGCTTTCCGCAACAAGCCAGCTTGTCGGCATCAGCCAAAAATCGCAGGAGATCTTCAAGTTGATCGGGCGTGCAGCCCCGAGCGAAGCAACCGTTCTGATCCAGGGGGAAAGTGGAACAGGAAAAGAGCTTATCGCCGATGCCATTCAGCGGCATTCGTTGCGGAAAGAAAAACCGTTCATCAAAGTTGATTGCGGCGGATTGACGGAAACCTTGCTGGAAAGTGAGTTATTCGGTCATGAAAAAGGAGCGTTCACCGGTGCTGTTTCCCAGCGTAAGGGACGGTTTGAACTGGCTGACGGCGGAACAATTCTGCTGGATGAAGTGAACAATATGACTCCCGCACTGCAGATGAAATTGCTGCGCGTACTTCAGCAAAAGACCTTTGAACGCGTCGGCGGGAAAGATACGCATACCGTTGATGTGCGCATCATCGCCGCCACGAACAGAAACCTTGAAGATGAAATGAAGGCCGGACGATTCCGTCAGGATCTTTTCTACCGTCTTAATGTCATCCATATTGTCATCCCTCCACTGCGTGACCGGCCGGAAGATATTCCTGTGCTGGTTGATCATTATTTAAAACGGATAAAACCGACGCAAAAGATTGTGGTGCCGGAAGAATCGTTAAAGAAACTTATGACATATTCCTGGCCGGGTAATGTTCGCGAGCTAGAGAACGTTATTCAGCGCGCGCTCGTGATGACTCAGGGAAGTCTGATCACGATTGATCATCTGCCTTTCTCTTCGCCACCCGCGTTAGGGAACAATAGCGGAAATACTCTTTTGCAGGAAGGATTCAATTTGAAATCGTATCTGACAACGACGGAAAAGAATCTGATCGTGGAGGCACTGGAAAAAACAAATTGGAATCGGACATTAACAGCGAAGTTGTTGAACATTAACCGGCGATTGCTCTTCTCAAAAATGCTCTACTACAATCTTAAGCAAAAAAAATAAATGGGATGTTTATTTTTTCAATGTTTAATTACTGTTGCCGTTATTGAGGTTCTTACTTACCCGCACCAGAGAGAAATTCACCGACAATCTGATTGAAGAGTTGTGGACGTTCAAAGTAGGTTGAATGACCCGTCCTTGGAATCGATCTCCATAACGCATCGGGAACAAGAAGCGATGCAATCCCTGCCGCTGCCGGCGGAAAGAGAAGATCTTCGTCACCGGTTAAAAGCAGGAGCGGAATTCTCAGTTCGGAAAAACGTACAGGCGGAAGTGTGCGGGAATTATGAATAAGCGTCCGGAGAGATTCCTTGTAGGGTGACGGCGTCAGATCGCTGATCTGACGGAAAAGATAATGCAGAGATGGTTGTTCCTCTGCCATGCGCGAGCCTGCACCGGGGACAATGCTGAGTTCTCGAAGACGCTTCTTCTGCCGGTCGGCCCAGGCGGACCACTCTTTCATCCGCTCATTTTCTGTATTTGCGATCGCGGCATAATCCAGCGTACCGGTGGTCGACGCCATGATTAAAGCCCGTACGCGCGTCTGTTCACGCATAACATATTCCAGGCATACCCACCCGCCGAACGATTGCGCAACCAATGTAACGTTTTCAAACTGAAGATGATCGATAAGTGCAGCAAGATCATCGGTAAAATCAGCAATGCCCGGAATCTCTTGAATGGCGGCATTGGGCCAAAAACCGCGATGGGAAAAGGTGACACAGGTGAAATGTTTCGAAAAAAATGGTATCTGCTGCCACCAGGAAAGATAATTGCCGCCCAGGCCATGGGCAAAAACGAGAGCCGGACCGCTTCCTATTGTTTCAAAATATATCTCACCATCCGGACGTTTGAGAGATCCTTTCATCGTTGAACCTCTTTGACAACAGAAGAATTTTTCGCGATATCATTCCGCCGCGTTACAATAATAAATAACAACAGGCAGACAGAAGTAAAAAGGCCGATACCGATAAAGTAGTACCAAATCTGGTGCGCGTCCTGATAATAGACCGCCCGCTCAAGTACGGTCAATCCTGCCGGAAGCGTCTTCGGATCGGGACAATAGCGGTCCAACAAATATCCGGAAAGAATAAATCCAGCAATGGCGGCAAAGAAAGAATAAAGATAACTGAAACCGAGGTATGCCCCCTCTTCCCCTTTCGGCGCCAGCAATGAAAAATATTCGAGATACCGCGGCGAAATAAAACTTTCCGCAAATCCCTGCAGCGCGATCCCTACGACCAATGTGATAACAAGAGGATGAGCGGAAAAAAGTCCGAAGAATGATATTGAACTGCCGACCGCACCTTCCATCATCTGCCCCAGGGAAATAACGAACGCCGCCACCGGAACAAGCAGCATTCCGATAAAGATGGATGTTGACGCCTTTCTCTTGCTCATCAATTTTGTTATCAGCACAACAAAAAGTACCACGATTAACGGATTGATATTGGCGATCCATTCCGGTTTTGCATTTTCTCCCAGAAGACGGATCACATACTTCGGCATCGTAGCATATAATTGATACTGCGTTGTCCAAAATCCGGAGACAATAAGGATCAGCAGCATGATGCGGGGATTTGAGACAACCTTCCGAAGCGAATGGAAAATTTCCTTGATGCTTTTTGTCTGCCGCTGACCCGGCTCATTTTTGAATGCGAACAATGCAAACAGCAGCGCTATAAACGACATGGCCGCCGAAAAGAAATTAACAAAATCGAGGCCCCAGCCGATCCGTATGAATGGGACAAATGTTTTTCCGCTGAATGAACCGATATTGACGATCCAGTAGAACAGTGCAAATCCCTTTGCACGATTTTCTTCCGTCGTCAGTTTCGTTATTGTTCCGGCAATCAGCGGTTTAATGAATGAACCGCCAATGGCGATCATTGCTAAAGTGAAGATGACAACGCTTTTGCTTTGATACAGACCCAGCAGTGTATAACCGATAGTGAGAAGTGAAAAAGCGGTCACCAGTCCATTCTTAAAGCCGATCCTGTCGGAAATTGCACCGGCAAACGGAGGTAAAAAATATAAGAACGCAACAAATGCACCGGCAACATAGCCGGTTTCTTTATCAGTGAATCCTACTCGATCCGTCAAATACAGCGTGATCGCAATATAGAATCCATAGAATGCCGCACGCTCCAGCAGTTCCATGAAATTAGCGGTCCAAAACGCTTTCGGAAACTTCTCGGTATTTTCAACCTGTTCTGTCATGGTATCATCTGCATCAACTTCCTGCAATCGTTTCATCATCCTGTTTCAACGGTGCGGTCTTAAAACCTATTGCTCCGTACAGTAACGGAAATAAATATCCAATATAATTGAATACTGCCCACGGCGCATACTCCCACGTGGAAACTCCCAGTGTGCCGGTCATATACACGCCGGCTATTGCCCACGGCACAACCGGAACGATGGAATGAGCTTCCTGCGTAGCGCGCGCAAGGTTTTTTGCCGCAAGATTCTTTGCCCGGAACGCGGGGGCAAATAGTTCGCCGGGAATCAGCACGCTTAAATAGGCGCTTCCGGTCACCAGGGCCGTCATCAACGCAGCGGCAACTCCGGAAGCTATGAGCAGAGCGGTTGTTTTTGCAAAGTGAAGGATCTTTTCCAGAAGAAGATCGAGCATTCCGGCTTTTTGCACAATTCCTGCAAAGGCAAACGCGCAGAATGCAAGCAGAGAGATCTTCATCATTTCCTGCAATCCGCCGCGGGAAAGAAGCTGATTCACTTCCGGCATATTCGTAGCAGCCGTGTAACCGGAAACACAATATTCCATTCCGTTTATCAGCGGTTTTCCCTGGAGTGTTGACGCGAGAATAAGCGCGGTTGCCGCCGAGAGAAGCATTCCGGGAATAGCCGGCTTGCGCATGAAGGTCAGCACAAGAACGATGAGGGGAGGCAGCAGAAGAAGCCAGTGGTAAGTAAAGTTCGACCGCAATGTTGTTTGAATAAGAATAATTTTTTCGGTGCTGACGCTATGAATGGCAAATTGCGTACCGGCGATCCAATAGACGATAAGACCAATGACGTATGCGGGAAGCGTAGTCCAGAGCAGATGCTGAATGGTGTCTATCACATTGCAGCGAACGGCTGCCGAAGCAAGATTCACCGATGCCGCAAATGGGGAGATCTTATCGCCGAGATACGCACCGGCCACGATTGCACCGGCTGCAGGTGCCAACGGGATACCCATTCCCTGTGCAATGCCGATGAATGCAATTCCCACCGTGCCCGCCGTACCGTATGCCGTACCGGTCAACAGCGAAATTATTCCGCAAACAATGCACGCCGTCACCAGAAACATCGAGGGTGAAACGATTCCCAGTCCGTAGTCGATCAGCATAGGAATGGAGCCGCACGCGATCCATGATGCGATCATAACGCCGACAACAATAATGATCATCTGCGCAGGCATTGCTTTTGCAATTGAATCGATGATACCGCTTTCAATATCCTTCCAGTTATATCCCAGCCGAAGCGCCATGCCTCCGGCAATGATGGAGGCGCAGATCAGCAGTATCTCTACGGGATATTGCAGAACACCATATCCGACGCCGAGCAGAATTGCCATTCCGATGATCGGTACAAACGCTTCCCAGAGTTCCGGTTTACGCTTTTTTTTCAACTCTTTCACGGTATTTGATGAAGGATTCATTCTTTGCTTTCACAATGGATTTGAGGTCTTCGTTGGTTATTGTACAATTCTATAAATAGGATATTCGCTGTTCAGTATCCGTAGTGCGGAGAACGATTCTTCCTGCGCCACTCCCCACATGGAAGCCGGTTCGAGTGCAATCACCAGCATCGTTGATGCCGGCTGGGAAAGAGAAACAAGATAGTCGCCGGGCTTCGCAGTCATTGTTCCGTTTTTTACCTGAGTCGAAATATTGATGAATGGTTTATTTTCCATCCAAACCGGTGCAGTGTTCGTGATCGTATATTTTTCAACGTTTTGCACATACGATGTTTCAATTTTTTTCATCTGCACACCATGGCGCTGTAATAGTTCAATGATCGCAGACTGAGATTGAGGAATGAGATACGCTTTTGGTCGTG
>CAJBTU010000293.1 GCA_903958625.1 uncultured Ignavibacteriota bacterium
GGTTTGGTATCGCTACAAACAATGCAAATGTTAAGCCACTATTTATTTTTTAGATCAGTGTTGATTTTCATTGCGATCTGCTCGGGCAAATGAATTTTCTACATTCTACAATGGTAACTCAAAGATGAAGTAAATGTATGGCTATTGTATCGAGGTAATTTCGGCGGGCACCAATGGTGATAAACCATTCTTAAACTATACATCATGATTGAAACAACACCATAACACAGAGCGGTGGCTTTCTACAATATAAAAACGCCCGTCCGGAAATAATCGGGACGGGCGCTAATGCTTCTATTCCACGGCTATTTTATTTTCGCGGCAAACTCCTTCAAAATTGTGCCGAGACTCGGTTCACCGATCTCCTGTAACTCGTAAGTTACACGGAATGTCGGTTTCTTGATCTTGACGATACGGTTCAGATCGATCGGCGTTCCAATGATCACCGCATCACACGGCACCTTGTTGATGGTCACTTCAAGATCTTTCACCTGCTTATCGCTGTATCCCATTGCCGGAAGCAGAATGCCGATCTTCGGATATGTTTCGTAGGTCTTTTTGATCTCACCGGTGGCATACGGACGAGGATTGACAAGTTCCGAAGCTCCGTATTTCTGAGCGGCAACGGTGCCGGCGCCGAATTTCATTTCGCCGTGCGTCAAAGTCGGACCATCTTCAATAACGAGAACTCTTTTTCCCATTATTTTTTCACTGTGCTCAATGCCGATGGGTGAAGCGGCATCAACGATGCGTGCATGCGTGTTCACCGAACGGATATTTTCGCGAAGAAGATTGACCGATTCCGGCGATGCCGAATCGATCTTGTTGATGATGACAACATCGGCCAAGCGGAGATTTGCTTCGCTCGGATAGTATGTTAACTCGTTGCCGGTCCGGAGCGGATCGGCAACCACGATGTGCAGGTCCGGTGCGTAGAACGGAAGGTCGTTATTGCCTCCGTCCCACAGAATGACATCGGCTTCCTTCTCTGCCTGTGCAAGAATTGCGGCATAATCGACACCGGCATAAATAATGGTACCGCTTGCGATATGCGGTTCGTATTCTTCCATCTCTTCGATGGTGCAATTATGTTTCTTCAGATCGCCAACGGTGGCAAAGCGCTGTACTTTTTGTTTTTCCAGATCACCATACGGCATCGGATGCCGCACGGCGGCGACTTTATACCCCATTCCCTGCAGAATCGCGGAGACTTTCCGTGTTGTTTGACTTTTCCCGCTTCCGGTCCGCACCGCACAGACTGAAATGACCGGCTTTTTGCTTTTGATCATAGTCCCGCCCGCACTCAGGATCTTGAAATCAGCACCGGCGGCCGTAACGCGTGAACCAATGCTCATGACGTGCCGATAGGTAACATCGCTGTATGAGAAAACAACTTCTTGAACAGAAAATTTTGCGATCAATTCTTCAAGATTCTTCTCCTCGAAAATCGGGATGCCTTTGGGATACAGCGATCCGGCAAGTGCGGCAGGATATTTGCGGCCGGCGATATCAGGAATCTGCGCTGCCGTAAACGCAACGACAGTATATGCCGGATTATCACGGTAGATCATGTTAAAATTATGAAAATCTCTGCCGGCTGCTCCGACAATAAGTGTAATAATTGGTTTAGTGTTTGACATATGATATTCTTTCAATGATTAATAGTGACATTAAAATTTTAGTGTGACTTTTTGATTCTTCCCTCAAATAACGCGGGACTTTCTCCGGGCGACCATTGCACGATTGCTTTTATTCTTGAAAATATTCACGACAAAAACCGGTTGCACAATTTCTGAATTCCGTGGTTCAATCCAGCGATAATACGACACGTTCGATTCGTTCGCACGCCCAGTCGATCTCTTCTTTCTTGATCACCAGCGGCGGTGCAAAGCGGATGACATTCTCGTGTGTCTCTTTGCACAGGATCCCTTCTTTCATCAGCCGCTCGCAATACGGACGCGCCTTCGTATCGAGAACAAATCCGATCCATAAACCGCGGCCGCGGACCTCGGCAATGTGTTTGCTTTTAATCGCTCTCAGTTTTCCCATAAAATAATTTCCGAGTTCGAATGAACGCTCGACCAGTTTTTCATCCTTCAGCACCTTCAGCGCAGCGCACGCAACAGCCGCCGCGAGAGGATTGCCGCCGAACGTGGAGCCGTGATCACCGGGCTTGAAAACGCCGAGCACTTCTTTGGATGAAAGAACAGCAGAGACCGGATAGAATCCGCCGCTTAACGCTTTTCCGATGATGACCATATCCGGACGGATATTGTCGTACTCAAACGCGAACATTTTCCCGCTCCGGCCGAGTCCGGCTTGAATTTCGTCGCAGATCAGCAGCACGTTGTTCTCTTTGCAGAGACGGGCCGCTTCCTTCAGATATCCTTCCGGCGGCACCACAATACCCGCTTCGCCCTGGATCGGCTCGACGAGAAATGCCGCAGTGTTCGGATTGATGGCTGCTTTCAGCGCATTGATGTCGCCGTATTTTACGATCGGAAATCCCGGAGTGAACGGACCAAATCCGTCACGGTATTGTGCATCGGTGGAGAAACTGACGATGGTTGTGGTGCGGCCGTGGAAATTATCCGCTGCGCAGATGATCTCTGCCTTTCCTTCCGGAATACCTTTTACTTTGTATCCCCATTTGCGCGCGGCCTTAACGGCGGTCTCCACTGCTTCGGCGCCGGAATTCATCGGCAGCGACATTTCGAAACCGGTCATATCGTGGAGCGCTTTGTAGAGGAGCGGCAGCTGGTCGTTGCGGAATGCGCGGCTGGTGAGCGTTACTTTGTCCGCCTGTTCAATGAATGCTTTCCGGATAGCGGGATGACAATGTCCCTGGTTGACGGCGGAATAAGCGGCGAGGCAGTCGAGAAACCGGTTTCCTTCAACATCGGTGACCCAGACCCCTTCCGCTTTTTGAATGACGACATCGAGCGGATGATAATTATGCGCGCCGTACTGTTCTTCCAGCGCAATATATTCTTGCGTTTTCATGGTTCAATCCTTTTTTAAAAAATGAATATGGAATGTTCTCAGCGATCGTGAAGAGCAACGCCGGAGGCATTACAACATGTTCAAATAATAAATAAGGAGAGCCATGGAATTATTCCTTGTCGAACAAAATCGTCAGCAATGCCATGCGCACGAACAGACCGTTCCGTGACTGGCGGAAATAGACCGCGCGCGGATCAGCATCGATCGCCTGGTCGATCTCGACCGACCGGGGGAGCGGATGCATGATAATGGCGTTGGATTTCATTTTCTTCAGCACATCAGTATCAATATTATAAAGCGAAAGATCTATGTCGCTCTTTTGAAGACGTTCACGATCGATCCTCGTCTGATAGACAACATCGACCTGTGAAATTATTTTTTTAGGATCATCTGTAAGTTCATAATGAACACGGTATTTGTCCAGATAGGCAAGAATATCCGGTTTCACCTGCATCTCCGGCGGCGCAATAAAATAGAACTTGATACGGTCAAACTTGCTGAGAAGATAGGTGAGAGAACGCACCGTCCGTCCGTTATCGAGTGCACCGATCAGCGCCACCGACAGGCCGTTGATCGTTTTACATTCATTATAGATCGTATAGAGATCCAGAAGCGCCTGAGTGGGATGCTGGCCGCCGTTTCCTTCACCGGCATTGATGATCGGAACAGGTGATACGGTTGCGGCGCGTTTAGCGGCCCCTTCATCCGTATGACGCAGAACGATCACATCAGAATAATTTGCAATAATGCGGATGGTATCTTCCAGCGATTCTCCCTTTATTTCCGAAGAGAATTCCTTTCCGTTTTCCGTGGATAATACCCGGCCGCCAAGACGGTACATTGCGGACTCGAACGAGAACCTGGTCCGCGTGGACGATTTATAGAATAATGTCGCCATGACCTTGTGTTCATA
>CAJBTU010000294.1 GCA_903958625.1 uncultured Ignavibacteriota bacterium
CCATCTTCAGAAAGGTACACTTTAGTGGGGGTCTGTCCATAGGCGTTCCAAACTACTGAAATTGAGCCAGGATCCTGTGCTGATGCTGGCGCAGTGATAGTCGGGGTTCCAGTCGTAAAGCTAGCAACTGTACTCCAATTGCCCCAAACTCCGCTGGTGTATTGTTTCACTTTCCAATACACAGTAGCACCCACTGGAAAAAGTACACTTTTCAACGCATTCAAGTCATACGAAAAATGGGGACTAGTTCCTGCGGGGGTCATTGATCCGCCATAATTAAGCCATCCTCTGGTCGCTGATGGAGTGTTAGTGCTATAACCAGCCCCCCAAATTCCACTGCTAGGAACTGTTGTTCCTGAAGGCAAATCGCTAGCGATAGTTGAATAAAGTATTTCAAAATAAACAGGTGTACCTGTAGCTTTATCCCAACCGAATGTAACTTTTGCTGATGAACTAGTGGTGATTGGGCTGACCGCAGTTTGACTGTAAGATAACGTTGCCAAGGCAAGCAACAAAAAACTGACAAAAAATCTACGCATAACTACCTCCATATAGTTTGTTAATAAGTAATTCGGGCAATCCATGCCCGTATGCGAAGCGGTTCATTGCTTCTCTGCTATAGTTATCGGCGACAAACGCAAAAACTTCAATGAATTTTTTAATCATTTTTGATTATGTCCCTTTTTTACAAGCAAGATTTTAATCAAAGGGGGTCAATCTGCAATAGAATCAAGGTGAATGACAACCGCAGCGGTTTAAAAATATTTTCGGAAATTTTAATTCGGGTATACTGTTGCTTGGTTTTTTATAACATGAAAACCTCCTACAAAGACGGAGTAAAAGACCTTTTAATACGTTGAACCGGAGTTGTCCGGGAAGATCCGACGTTGGTCAACCCACAATCTTGTTAGACATCCATTTTTGGTTGTCCGCTATTTTTTTTTGTGCCTTCGTGTCTTTGTGGCAAAAGCTCCGTTTTTTTCCTCAGATATAAGTGGCCAATATTGCGCACACTGTTCAATAATGACCACGATAACTGCGAATAAACCAATAAAAGCAAGCAAAAAGCATAATATTTCAGGCACACTCTTTGAACTCTGTGAAACGAAGATTCATGTGTTGTCCCTTCGGGCAGAACTTATTGACTGAACAGCTTTGACCTTACAGGATGTACGGACAAGTGTTTTTTTACCGCCGGTATATTTCACCGGTTTGAGCAGAAAAAAATGTTTTGCAAAATTGCTTTTCAATGAAGACGGCAGAGGAAACGTATGAAAATGTCAACAGTAACGGTGATAGGGGCGAACGGAATGCTCGGCTTTGCGGTATCCGAATATTTTGCATCTCGCGGATACAATGTGCAGAAGATCACCCGCGCGGATTTTGATATCACAAAAGATCCGATGCCGGCATTGGAACAGATGCTGGTCGATGCAGATGTGGTGGTGAACTGTGCCGGCATCATTCATTCGCAGGTGGAAAAAAATACCATTGAGAGCATTCTTGCGGTGAACTCCGTTTTTCCGAAGAACCTTGCGTTGTTCTGCAAAAAAATGAACATCAAGTGTTTCCATATCACCACCAGCTGCGTGTACACCGGCAACGAGGGATCGTATTCGGAGGATGATGCGTTCGATGCGCCGGATATCTACGGAATGACGAAGAATGCCGGAGAACCGATGAATTGCATGACGCTGCGGACCTCTATCATTGGCGAAGAACGGGGTCAGTCGCGGTCGCTTATGGAATGGGCGCGCAATCAACAGGGGAAAGATGTCATCGGCTTAGTGAACCATTTCTGGAACGGTGTAACCACGGTGCATCTGGCAGAGATCATTGAGAAGATACTGGATCAGGACCTGTACCTTGAAGGGATCTATCATCTTCACTCGCCCAACACGATCTCGCGGAAGGACCTCTTTGAGATTCTCAGCGAAGTTTATGAACTGCATCTTTCCGTTAAGCCGGTCGAAGCATCTCAGTTATGCGACAGATCGTTGTCCAGCAAATACTCCTATGCAAAACTTCTCTGCACGAAGACCATTCAGATGCAGGTGTATGAAATGAAAGAATTTTTTGAATTGGCTCAGATACCGGTTATTCAAACACCTTTCGCTCTATGAGTCGTAAACAAACAATTTTTATTTTTGCGTCCTATGAGTTGCTAATTCTTGAACACACCTACCATCGGAACATTGAAGAGGAAAAATGAGCAATACAGTATCTCTTGATATAGTGATGAATGAAATTGATTCACTCTTCAATCAAAAACAGTATGCGGAAGTTGTTGCGGCTGTCTCTCTTGTTGAATCTCAAATGATGCAGTCGATAGATGATCATCGGTTATCGGCTCTTGAAGTGATTAAAGGTTTCAGTCAGTTGTATCTTGAAAAACGGGACGAAGCGATATTGACATTCGAGAACGCATTGAATCTTAATCCTGAATCGAGCCAGGCTTGCGTCGGGTTGGGTGAGA
>CAJBTU010000295.1 GCA_903958625.1 uncultured Ignavibacteriota bacterium
AGATCGACGATGCAAGCCCTGCATCGCTTTTTGTGTACAAGACGGTGTCGGAACATCATGTTGGTGAACTTTCGTTCTTCAAGGTCTATTCCGGTGCGGTCATTCCCGGCATGGATATGGTGAACGAATCGAACGGCAAACCGGAACGTCTCGGCCAGGTATTTGTGATGAACGGACGCGAACGGAAAGAGATCACCAAACTGCACGCCGGAGATCTTGGCGCCGTTGTGAAATTGAAGGATACCCATACCAATAATACACTCTGCACGAAAACGTTTCCGGTGATCTATCATCCCATCGTGTTTCCCGAACCGGTCATTACCGAAGCGATCATTCCGAAAGTAAAAGGGGAAGAGGATAAGATCGGCAGCGGACTTCACACGCTTCACGAGGAAGATCCGACATTCGTGTATAAAGTCGATCCCGAGATCAAGCAGACTGTTGTTTCCGGTCAGGGTGAACTGCATCTTGCCATCATCATCCGCAGATTGAAGGAAAAATTCGGCGTTGAGGTCGATCTGATCGAGCCGCGCATCCCGTTCAAAGAAACGATCAAAGGGGTTGCACCCGATGTGGAATTCAAGCATAAGAAACAATCGGGCGGACGGGGTCAATACGGCCACGTACACATTAAGATCGAACCGAAAAAACGGGGCGAAGGCTTCGAGTTTGAAGATGCGGTTGTCGGCGGCGTTGTACCGGGAAAATTCATCCCGGCCGTAGAACGAGGCGTTGCCGAGACTCTGGAGCGCGGGATTATTGCGGGCTACAGGGTGATCGATGTTAAAGTAACATTGTTCGACGGTTCCTATCACGATGTTGATTCCGATGATATGTCATTCAGGATCGCGGGATCGCAGGCATTTCGGAAAGGCTTCAAGGAAGCAAAACCGGTTCTGCTAGAGCCGATTTGCGAGGTGGAAGTGACCGTTCCGGACGACCATATGGGAGATGTGATGGGCGATCTTTCAAGCCGCCGCGGCAAGATCATCGGCATGGATTCTGATGGTTCGCATCAGATCATCCGTTCGTCCGTGCCGCTAAAGGAACTTTATCACTACTCAACCACATTACGCTCGATGACGCAGGGACGGGGCATACACCGCCAGAAGTTCTCGCATTACGACGAAGTGCCGCGCGAGGTAGCCGATAAGATCATTCAGGAATACGAAAAAAGCCGTCACGGTGAAGAATAACACCGCTGATGAAATGTAAATGCATATTTTCAAATGTTACAGCCATAGCCTTTGGAGAGTTTTCTTCAAAGGCTTTTGGTTTTAATATCTAAAGGTTGAATGTCAATTGTTGTTATACGTTGTTGAGTTGATCTCCGATCAAGTAAGGATGGCATGTTTCTCTTGAGATGTGTCAAATGTTACTTTCTTGACACTCATCAATCCAGTCAAAACAATGTTTTTGGTGTTAAAATTAGAAAATTTATAGTGCATAAAAATTGACAGATGTAAACTAAAAGTTACACTATGTATGAAGAAAATACTAAAAAGCATTGATAATATTTATTTATTTGTGGAATAGTTTTTGAATAATACAATGACAAGATAACGTCCCAAATATGCAGTTGTCTATTGCATAGTTAGTAAACCAGAACTTATTAAATAAAATAGATTGAGAACCCGATCCGTCATCATTTATCTGCTTTTTTTGTTTGTTGATCTGACGGCGATATTTCTTGCCCTTCTGGTCTCTGCGTCGTTTGCTATCTCCTCGTATGTGATACCTTATTCAGAGTATTCATTGGATAATTTTAGTATCCAATATATCTTCCCGCTGATCTCTTTTGTGTGGTATTTTAGTACACGGTCGACCGGATTGTATGACGACCTGCGGACAAAAATATACTCCATCGACATCTTAACTATTCTGAAAAATATCGTTTATCAGGTGATGCTGCTGATTTTAGTGCTCTTCATCATCAAGGAACGGGTCCTTACGCGGACCTTTATTCTTCTCTATAGCATCCTCGCTGCAACATTCATACTTTTTGGCAAGATCGGTATTCGAGCATTATTGAGGATTCTGAAGGAGAAATTCGTTGATGCAAACAAAGTTGTTATTGTTGGCGCAAATGAATTGGGGCAGAGTGTTTATGAAAGACTCACGAATTCTGTAGGTTACAGTGTTATTGGATACATCGACGAAAACAATAACACCAAGTATGAAAAAAATATTCTCGGCAATATCGGGCAATTAGAATCAATATTACAGCAAAATTCTGTCGATATGGTTGTTGTTACTCTTTTCCAAAATGACGGTGAAGTTATCGATAATATAAAAAATATATGCCGAAACCATACCGTTGAGGTAAAGATACTTACCGATGTAGTTTCCTCTAATGTTTGTGAATACCGGTATTCATATTTAGCCGATATTCCGGTCTTCTCGGTCAGCATCGATAAATTGACGGAACCATTTTGGCGAATTGTGAAGAGGGTTTTTGATGTCTCTTTTACAATAATACTGTCCCTTGTTATATTCTCCTGGTTGTTTCCTTTAATATTTATCCTTCAAAAAATATACAATCCGGGACCGGTATTTTTCAAATCAGAGAGATGGGGTAAAGG
>CAJBTU010000296.1 GCA_903958625.1 uncultured Ignavibacteriota bacterium
AGGCAAATTGGGATTTTCATCAAACGCCGGCTGAAAAAGGATGTGGCGAAGGATCTGCCTAATAAGTTTGACGATGAGAACTCCAAAATAAAGAAGCAGATGCCCAAAGTTCAATTGGAGCGGTATAAAAACGAAATTGAACAGGCCAAAAATAGTGAAGTGACGGGAGTTGAAAAACGAAATCAAATACTCAAATCACTTTGGGCGATTCGGGACATATCAGACCATCCGTATCTGGTAGAAAGACAATTGTCCGGAATTCCATCCGATGAGCTTATTTCATCCTCGGCAAAACTTCAAGTATTGGTCGATATACTTCTTGATGTTCAGGTTAAAGATGAAAAAGCAATCGTTTTTGCAGACAGAAAAGAGACGCAAAAAATGCTGCAGCAAGTGATTAGGGACCGTTTTGAGATAGGCGCCAGCATCGTAAATGGCGACACCCCATCGACCAAAAACGAAGGAAGAGCCAAACTAAGCCGACAACAGACCATCGATCGGTTTCAAACAAAAGACGGTTTTAATGTTATTGTAATGTCTCAACTTGCTGCGGGTGTAGGTTTGAATGTTTCACTCGCAAACCACGTTATTCACTACACCCGTCATTGGAATCCCGCAAAAGAGGAACAGGCAACCGATAGGGCGTATCGAATAGGGCAAAAGCGGGATGTTCATGTATATTATCCGATGGCAGTATCAGAAGAGTTCAAATCGTTTGACCTCATTTTGGACGAACTACTACGCCGGAAAAAGTTGCTAGCCTCCCATACGCTATTTCCATCGGAGCAGGCAGAAGTGAGGCCCGACGAAATATTTGCAGATGTATTCGGCATAAATGCAGAAAGCAAACATACCCCTCTGACAATGAGAGAAATAGACAGCTTAAACCCAAATCTATTTGAAGCATTTATAGCGGCACTTTATTCAAAAAAAGGATTTGTAACCTATCTAACACCTTACTCCAACGATAAAGGGGTGGATGTAGTGGCAATTAGAGATGGCGAATGTTATTTACTGCAGGCCAAGCAAAGCAAATATGTTATTGGAAACGATGCCGTACGGGAGATTTATACGGCAAAAAATTATTATGAGATCAAATTCCGCGAAACATTTTCATTGGTAGTGATTTCTAATAATTATTTCAGTACTTCGGCAGACATATTGTCTATGACTAACCAAGTAAAATTGGTGAACCGGTCTGCATTTGAGAAATGGGTGGAAGAGGCAGGTGTTACGCTGCAAGAAATGAATAAACAAGAGTCGCAAAGAATGACCGTTGTATAATTTTAACTATACTTAAAATTCAATTGAAAATACTGTAAAAATGTCCGATAAAAAACATTTGGTATGGATGAATTGGATTTGATATCATGTATTTAATTGAAATTGCTATGAAATATTATCCTTGTTGCTTATTTATAAAATATTAATAAATGCAATTTAATTGTCACCGAAAAGAGAAGCATTTAAATAATCGGTTCTGCATAACAAACTCACTTGCCGACATTTCTCTCGCCGTCCTGCCTGAATTGTTACGTCGTTCTTCCTTTCACGAACTGTTGGTAACAAAGAATCCTTATCCCGAATATTAATTATGAAAATACTCCATACAGCAGACTGGCATCTAGGCAAATCTATCGGCAACATTCCACGGCATCCGGAACAGATTGAAGTTCTCAATGAGATATGTGAGATCGCTAATA
>CAJBTU010000297.1 GCA_903958625.1 uncultured Ignavibacteriota bacterium
AATCCTGCGGTATTATGATATTTCACCGACAACAAATAAATATGTTAATGCTACGCTCGTCTTCAAATTCACGAAGAACGAATTGAACGGACATGATCCTTCCTCCCTTCAATTGTGGAGATACCAGTCAGCCGATTCAACTTGGAGACGTCAGGGGGGAATCGTTGATACGACGGCGCAAACGATCACGAAATCCGGCATCGTAGCATTCAGCCGCTGGACAGCCGCGGACACGGCACATCTTCTGGGAAAATCTGAATATGAATGGTCGCCCTATGCCGTACAGGAATCGGCCGGTAACAATCAGTTGGTAAAAGCAAAGGACACATCCAAGACGCTAAGTGCAAGACTGCTTGATGCATACAACAATCCGCTGCGGAATGAGAAGATCATATTTTCCATTCTTGCAGTTCCAGCCGGTGCTGTCGGACAACGCTTTACGGCCGATACGGTCTTGACCGATACTCTTGGTATAGCCAAAACGAAGATCATTCTCGGAAACAAAGCCGGTAAATATTTTATTCGTGCACGATCGCTCAACATCACCGGAATTCAATTACAAGCGACTGCCGCTATCGTTTCCGGCGACGCGAACAACGATTTTGCAATGGATGTTGCCGACGTAACTTCCATTATCTCACACATCAACGCGAAAATTCCGTTGAACGGAGATAAACTCTCTTATGCCGACATTAATCAGGACGGCACGGTCAATTTCAAAGATATTGATTCCATCCGGACAAACATCCTTTCCGGATTGATAGGGATCGATTCGACCGGTGTTCCAACACCGGATATTCTTGAAAAAAGTCAGCAATCGGCTGCCGCTGCCGGAACTGTTGCCGCACTTGATTCTATGGTTGCAAGGGTGAATGTTGAAATGACGAAGGTGGGTATACGCATCAATATGGTCAATACCAAATCGATCGTCGGCCTTCAGGCATATATCCGCTTCAAGAATACAATCAGCGCTCAACGGACAGATGTCGTGTACGGCCGAAGTCAGCAGATGGATATTCGGCTACGCTCTGAAAATAATATTTTACGCCTGGTCGCATACAACTTGACGAATACCCCGATCGACACGGGATCCGGTTCATTATTTCGGCTTCCAATAATTCTCAGCAACACAGCCGATATCGAATCGGTCTACGTCGTTGTCAGCACAGACAGCGGACGATCGGTGCAGCCGTTAACGACCAAATCCGTTGCGGCACCATCACAATATCCCACAACATTCGCGCTCTATCAAAATTATCCGAATCCGTTCAACGGCGGCACGAAGATCGACTATGATATACCGGATGTCGAAGGTAAACTGAAGATCGCATATCTATTTGTTTACGATATTCTTGGACGAAGGGTTAAAACGCTCGCTTCCGGCGAACATGAAGCCAAACGGCATACGGTATTCTGGAATGGAACAAATGATGACGGCAGAACCGTATCTTCCGGTGTCTATTTTTACCAGTTGATCGGAAAAGATTTTGTCAGTTCAAAGAAAATGGTCTATATCAAGTAGCACAGTGTTGCAGAAAGAGATCGGAATTATGGAGAGACATTTTACTAAACAATTTCATAGAACAATCGTGTTCATCATCCTGTTTTCCTTTTCGCTCCAAATCCTCGGCGGATGCGGCAGCAGTTATCCCGCACCGGGCATCGACGGGAAAAAATATACTTACTTGTATCAGCTGGTCGAGCCGGTCAATCTGACAAAGTTGGATTTCATTGATTCGCAAATCAGCATAAGTTTTTCGATCGATGATGCAGCAATCTCTTACACGATCTTGAATCTCACCAACAAAACCATCTCGATCGAATCCGGTTCCGCCATGCTGGGTATCGACAGTACCTTTACGCCGGTGAGAAACATTGTCAGTCTCTACTCCGACAGCGTAAAAGGGTTCGCCCCACTGAATCTTCCCGCACGCGGTTCTCTTTCGGATATTATCATACCGCGGAACAATATCTATTGGTCAGAGAATGGTTGGACTGAAAAGGATCTCTTCGCGACTTTGGATAGTGGAACGGTGTCCGGCAGGAAGAACGTCACAAAAAATATCGGAAGGAAATTAGTGCTTATTCTCCCGGTAAAAACCGGCGACAAAAAAAGCGAATATGTGTTCAAATTCAAAGTAGCAGCAATACGGGTTCTGCCGCCGGAAAAGCCGTTCGCGGAGAAACATCGTCCTCCTGCTCCAAGTCTGTACAGCGGAAATATCAATCCATGGATAACGGTGAGTGTGGCAGCCGGCATTGCTCTTGTTTCCGGTGCAATTATTCTCGCACAAAAAAAACCGGTGGGACCTTTAAACTGATATAACGGGGATCAGCGCCTAACGGACGCATCCCATTATCGATTGGTCTTGGCCATTACGTAAAATACTTTTTTCTTCACATCCCTCCAGCGGGCAACGATTTCTACATTCTGCAGCGTAACATCAACGTCTTCGTTGAACACATCCTGCGATTCGATCACGTTTTTTTTCTGCAGCGACTGAACCGTGCTGTGTCCGGTCCTTGCAAGCGACATGAACGCATTATGTTCCGCCCTCTGCCATGAACTTGATTCATAAAAATATTCTTCCGAAGAACCGACGCCGTAATAATACCTCTTGTCATCCGGCAGTTTTTCCACCCACTCCGGCTGTTTGATCTTCCCGACAGAGACCCGCTCCCGCAGAAGATCATTCATTGCACACGACGACGAGTCGCCGGCAAGAACGATCGTCTTTTGCTTGTCAATAAAAGTATCCAGCACTTTCAATGTCGATTGATAGATATCGTTGAGTGAAGAATCATACTCTTCCGTGTAACTCGCACCCATGGAAGAAACGCCGGCTTCCGTTGTCCAAAACGCCTGGCCCCCTTTCACACTCACCTTGGTATATTTTGCCAGAAGGTCGCAGCTGACTCTGAAGGCAAGCGCAACGGCGGAATCCCTGTGCAGCGATGGTGCGCGCATTACGGAAACGATCTTGCGCTGACATTGCACTTGGTCCTGAGAGAGGAACCAGCGCGGATATTCCTGAGCAACGGCGATACCGGTGATCAGCAGCAGAAGTAATAATGTTCTCATTAATCACTCAAAATAAAACGCCATCGGGAGCATTCTCCCGACGGCGTTGTGTTGCATCAGCAAACAAAATGATCACTGCCCTTTTTTAGCTGCGTCATACTTCTGCACTTCGTCATCCAGTTCTTTATAAGTCTGCGATGCGCGGAAGCGCGTGTAAAGCTGTTCGTTCTTTTTTATCTGTTCGCGAAGTGCTTCCTGTGCTGCACCAAGCGGATATTCAACAAGAACATATGCGCGCCAGTTGTTCCCGTCTTTCACGATCTTCTTTTGTTTCTCTTTCGAACCGCTCAGACTTGTTGACACAACGGTCTTCGAAGCCTGCGTGAACTGATCGAGCAATTGCGCATCGTCGCCGATACCGGTCTCTTCGGTGAAACGCTTTTGCAATGCATTGATCTTTACTTCAACCTGACGGCCGAGTTCTGTGCGGGCAGCCTGCGTTGCTTTGTCAACCGCGGTCTGCATATCCTTTGATGTTGATGTATTTACTGCATGAAGATAATTCGGATCGGATGGCGGACTGGTGTACCAATCCGGAACATCACCTGTGTCTGTTTTTTGTAATGGTTCGCTTCCGCCGCCGCAGCCTACAAGCAACACGGCAACAAACGCAGCAGCGAATAAAGATCTCAGAATCTGCATAAAACCTCCAATTAGTGAATGTGAAAAAAGTTGATTTTGAGTTATAAGTCGTTTACAGGGTAATGCGAATATAGAGAGTTTCATAGAAAAAAGAAAGCAGCGATTATCTTAATCGCTTACAAGTTGATTTACCTCACATACTTGCCCTTGCTCAATTTTGAAGACTTTCCAGACCGTCCCCTCCTTTTTCCTCTGCACTTGAATTACCTTCAGTAATTTGCCGTCGCCATACACTTTTACGGTCGCTTTTGAATCCGAAAGCCCGGCTGAATGTTTATTCCTCTGGTTCGTAAAGTCATGGATGAAATATTCATAAGAAGACCGAGTAGAAACCTCGTTAACCGTGATCGTTTCCGGACCATACCCTTTCATCGCATCGATGTCCAGCATACCGCTCCCGTCGGCCAGCACTCTCATGTTCCGGTACGAAATATGGTAACCGCCGCTTCCTGCTTTCACAAAATGTGCATCAAGATCACGGGGTTCTTTATCCCAATCCACAACGATCCGGACGAACTTCATATCCATCATCGGAGAGACAGAAATACGGTTGAAGAACAATGTACCGGCCATTATTTCAATCGGGAATTCCGTCGGGATGTAACCTTCTGAACGAAAGTTGACCCGAAGAACTCCATACTCTGCCGGAGAAGGAAAGACGATCTTCCCTTCTTCATCCGTCGTATACTCACCGATAGTTTCCACTGCAACAGTTCCGCCGTAGATAGGTTTTCCGTTCACGGCGTTGGTGAATCTGAGTGTCAGATTTCCGGATTCCAGTTCTTCAAACATATCCGCGGACTTTGTCGTAATCTGCGCATTAAGGGAAATTGATATAACAAAACAAATGAATAGGATATTTTTCATAGGTGGTCTGCCGTTCTTTGTCTAAGAATGATCGTTGAATACCTGAACGGAGAATTTTCGCTTAGAATTTTCATCGCTTTGAATGATAACCGGATTCCTACGACGAGCGAAACAAGCGCACCGAGTGCGATTAATTCAAAGGCATCGCTGGAGAGGAAAAAATCATAAGCGCCATGGAAGATCGTTGCAATGGCTAGACCGATAATCAGGTAGGGCATATGATCATTCCTGAACTTTGCCAATCCGACAAAATACCCCATCAGTACGGCAAACGATGCGTGCGCCGGAACAGCCGTAAACACTCGCATAACGGCTACGTGGAATCCTCCGTCCATGACGTACATAAGATTCTCCGATGTGGCAAATCCCATCGAGACCATAACGGCATAGGTGATGCCGTCGAACGGTTCGTTAAAATCCGCGCTTGCATAAGCAACAGCATACACGCAAAAGAATTTAAAAGCCTCCTCCGTGAATCCGATAAAAAGAAAATTATGGATCACGTCGTACAAGAGGTTCGCATTGCCTGCCGGAAACAACTCGAACAGCATTGATTCGATCAATGCCGCAGGAATGACGATAAAGAATCCCGCAAAGAATGTCTTCAACAGCAGTGACAACGGTTCTTTTTCGTATTTGTCGCGGAAATAGACATACAGTGCGATGGCCGCACCGGGAGCAATGGCAAGTCCGATTAATGTCAATTCCATCTTTATTTTTTTATTTGTTCCAATATCTTCGGAATAATTTTTTTCTGGAGATCCGCAGCGATCTCGTCGTATGCCTTCATTCCCGCTTTCTCTGTATTGATACTGATCCCTTTCACATTATTGTACGACGTTTTATAGATCTCTTCTCCCGAGTTCAGATCAGTGACGGAAATATTTGCATCAACATACACCGTGTACATGCCGCTATACTCGCCACCGTCGCGGCCGTTCGCTTTTACCGAGATCAGAATATTCGCTTTCGACGCATCGTCCACAAAGGAGAATCCTTGCGTGGACAATGTATTCTTCAGCATCGGTTCGATACGCGGAATCGGTAACCGATTCCCGAAAAGTGATTCTTCCGTTTCGAAAACAATGGTAAGTGAAACGACATTCATAGTGAACCGCGCGGAAGGAAGCGTGAAGCTCTTCACCAACGTTGAGATCACCGGTGAAGCGGATTCTCCGAGAAAAGCTGCCGGATCCGCTTCGGCTTTCACAAGCTGCAGTTTGTCCGTTGCGATCACCTTTGCGATCTGCGTTGATGCGATCCCATTCTTATCCGATCGCGCCGCGGGAACAATATCTCCCGAACCGCGAATGAACGAAAATCGGACAGGGAAATTCGGGATCGCCGCAACTGAGGCGGTATTGTTCACGATCACTTCCAGCGGCGTGCGAAGAGGCTTGCCGACCTGAGCCTCGATTTTGCCGTTCTTCGCTTTCAATTCTACCATATTTAGCGTCGACTGTATCGAAGAAAATATTTCGTTCACAAGAAATATCCTGCCGGTCCCAAATTGCACTTCCATTGTTTCTCCAAGAAATTTTTCTAAGGATGAAAGCGCCTGAATATATAATTGCAAAGCCTCACCTAAGGAGTTTCCCTTTTCGGCATTCTTTGCTTTTGCAAAGAAGTCCAGGGCCAGCGCAGAGGCTTTGCGCAGTTTTTCGGCCTGTATCTTTTTATATTCCGCTATGGAGAAACGATGATAGACCCAGTATTGGCCGCCACCGTCCCACGTATCCACTGCTTCCACTCCTTCAAGATCTGCTTTTGTTGATGTCTGTACAGCCGACTGATATTCCTCGCTGAACTCGCCGAGTTTTTCCGAAAGCTTGCTTTTTTGCAGTGCATCAATGGAAACAACGATCTGTTGAGCAATGTCGCTCAAAGCAGCATCTTTGGCGCGCTGTAAATACTCGTTCGTTGTTCCGCTCTTCGGAACGACGCCTATCCCATGATAATATCCCTGTGTATTCGGACGTTTATCAACCCAGTCCGGTTTTTTCCCCTGCGAAAAGATCAGTGAGGTAAGGAAGACAAATAGGAGTAGATTTTTCATAACGGTACGGATTGGATGAATGAAGAGGACAACTTTCGCAAAGATACAGTGAACCTTGATGATTTTTAATTGGAAATCTTATGAAAAAACTAAACGAACTGTAGAGTTTCCCTTATTCGGTCAGCTGCGTCCAGTTGAACGGGACAATTGCGTAATGGCTATTTACTCCACTCGTCGTACAATCCCATCCGTTCGCTGACTTTCCCAACGTACGTTCTTGTCTCTTCATACGGAAGATTATTCCGTAAAAAGGCAAACACCTGTTCGGAAGTCAACGCATTTATTTTCGGCAATGCCTGAAAAACATTCCGCTTTCCGGTGAATGCTTTTGCCACATTGCCCGGTCCGGTGTTATAGGCGGAGATCGTACAAAACATTCTGCTTTTAGGATCAGTAACTCCGCGGAAGTCGATGGTAAAAAGTTTTGTCAGATATGCCGTTCCGAGTTCTATATTATTTCCGGCAATATACAAATATTCACCGGTCACCAGAGAATCCCTTTTGTTCGCAAAGAAGAATGCATCCCGTGCACCGGATTTCGGAACAAGCTGCATCAGTCCATATGCTGGGACCGGAGATTTTGCTTTCGGATTGAAATAACTTTCGGTATGCATGATCGCATAGACAAGTGTGATATCGATACCGAACCGGCCAGATTCTTTTTTCACCATTTCACGGAATTCCGTGGCCCGTTTCTTCACGTGGTCCGGCACAAGAGGCATCTGTACGCCGATCACCACTCGCTTGATCCCATCCTTGCCGGTAACAACTTCCTGCGTCACCTCTGCTTTCTTAATGGTCTCTTCCGCAAATTGCTTTGCATTCCGTTCCGTGACCGGTTTTCCGTCGGATGCCGCAAGCTGCTCCGAAATGATCGGCTTCTGTTCCGGCTTTATGTCATTCTTCTTTTCGAGCGGATCAGTCCCTCCTTTTGCTACGGCAAGCTGTGCGATTTGCTCTTTCAGTTTTTGCTGGATGAGCGCAGGATTCTTCGCTTCAACTTCCGTAACAAGAATCTCTACCGTAGCCTTCCCTTCTTCAAAATCAATAGACTTTCGTGAAGAGAAGTTCGGATCGTAAAAGACATATTCCTTCTTTGTACTTGTCTTTACGTTGCTTTTCCCCCATTTCTTCTCTATCTGTCCGGTATATTCTTTGAATAGTTTTTCCTGCTCAGCGGCATAATCGTCGAATTGCTTAGTAACCTCGGCCGTATATTGCCGGAAGGCCTGTTCATCCTGACGGATGCCCTGCTCTTCCTGCTTTTTGAATTTCTCAAATTCACTTGTTTCTGTCGTGTCCTGAGCCGTCATCATTGAGGTGCTGATGAACGACAGAATGACGAAACTGAGCATAAGTTTCATAATGTTCGTTCCTTATCTACGGAATGATAAATCCGTTCACAACATCTTTATAGACGGCAATCACTGACGAACGGTCAGGCATAATAAATAGCGCATTGTCTTTATCGACTTTCGTCTGCCAGACAACTTTTCCTGTTTCAATATTCAGCAGAACCGCCATTCCGTCGACACAAAAGAAGATATTGTTTTTCAGGATCATCGGACGATGATGCACTGCTTTTTCATTATAGTCCCATTCATAATACCATGCGCGTTTTCCATTTGCCGGATTGACGGAAGCAATACCATCCTCCCCGAATACGATCAGTCGATCTTTTGTCTTGCTGTAGTTAACATGAAGAACCTTTGAAACTACCGTGGTCAGAGTTTCCTGCACAGCCACCGCATTCTTGAGAAGTATCAATTCGTCATTCTTGAATTCATAGGGATCGTAGTTCAGTGAACGTTCTCCCGTCCAAGCTATTGATTGCCGGAAAAGAATATCATAGTTCAATTTCCCTATTCCGCTGTCCGAGAACTCAAATTTCCAGTTGAGCTTCCCTTTTTTTGCGCTTGAAATTGAATATAGGAATTTCTCGTCGCCATAGAATATTGCGCTGCTGTCCGACGAGTAGTTCATGATGGAATAATCGTGGAAGATCCTGCCCGGATCGGAATCGAACTCTTTTTTCCAAATGATCTTCCCGTCCGAGGTATCGACAGCAAGAAGCATATATCCATCCTCTTCCCAAAGTTTTTTTACTGTCAATTTTTCCTTCTTCTGATCGTACGAAAAATCCTGTTTGAATCCGCCCGTGCGAAGATACAGTATGGAATCGATCAGCGCCATATCGAACACGTAACTGCCGTTCAAATCCTGTTCGATATGCATCCACTTCAGAATGCCGGTGGTTGCATCCAGTGCAACAAGATTTTTATTCCCGGGCAGGAGCATGATGTTTCCGATCTTCATTGGCGGCGCCAGAGAAGAACGCCCGCCTTTCAACGAAAGGCCGTCGGCAATCTTCATATAATTTTTCCCGATTACGCTTCCACTCATCCGGTCCACCAACACAACGCCTTCACCGCCGGCCTTCTTACTGTTCGGTTCGATCATTTCTGACGATGTGTGGATAACGGTCATAATGTTCACGGCATCGGCTGAAACAGTATAGGTAAATCCGGCATCGTCATAACCGAACGTCACCGGTGTTGATTCCGTTACAGACGAACGTGCGGCAAGTGGTAGTTGACGTTTCGGCAGTGATTCATCGGCATGCGCGATGAATGTGCGGAAGTTGATCTTTCCCGTCATCAGATCGATTCCCATAAGATAGAGTTTCAGATCATCGCTTGGATCGAGATACGTGACAATGACTCTGTTCGAATCGTTGACAACGAATCGATGGATGAATCCGTTTGCGATCTGGTATTTCGGAGGCGTTTGCCACAAAACTTTGCCATTGCTCAAATTCAGTCCGACCATTGCATTCTCCTGACTGATCACCATGACCAAGGCAGAATCTGCCTGTCCGATGACAACATTCCTTATTTCGTCAATGTCGATCTTGGTCTCTGCCACGGCACCATTCGAATAGTTGATATGGAGCACTTTTTCTTCGCCAAATACCGCGCAACCAACGGCGGTTGGAAGGAAGATATTATACTGATCGGAAATACTCACCGGTCGCTGGGCAACGATCTTGTCCGCTTCGATATCGATCACGACGACATTCTTATCAAACATCAGTGTTGCATATTTTTGATCTGCTGTTACGAAAAACCAAGCCCTTTTTTGCTTGATCAGATCACTGTTCGGTTCCGATTTCGGCAGCGTCAGCAATCTTTTTCCTGTGACCGATGAGATAAGGCAGCAATCATCATTTTCCGCAAAGACCATGTACTTTTGCGCCTTATCGAACAAGATCGATGAAACGGTCCCATTTTCGATCAACGATTTCTGATACGCGATCGGCGTTCTCCATATTTCTTTCCCGGTGAGAAGGTTTATTCCGAGATCGATGCTCCGGAATGAAAGGATAAGAACCGTATCGGAGAAGATATTCCCGCTGAAGCGGTCCTGCTGTATTCCTTGATACGATCTTTTCCACGACAGTTTGTTCTCAACAATATTGTAGCAAAGAAGCGTGTCTTCATTTGCCACCAGGTAGAGCGAATCGTTCACCAACTGATGGAATGCCTTTTCACTGTATTCGTCGATGACCACGTTCCACACTTTCCTTCCGGTCGCATTTTCGTACAGCCACGCATATTCATCGGACCAGAGAAAAAGATATTTGCCGTTCTGGACCGGCTTGATCATCTTCACATCGTCTTTGAGCTCTGTTTTCCAGAGCAGTTTGTTTGTTTGCGCCGACAGGATGCCGGATAGAAGGAACAGAATAGTGAAGATAAAACGGTTCATGCTTACCTCGTACTTGATTGTGTTAGTGTATTATGAATTCGGGAATGATCACATCACCGGCAGCCGTATCCCCTTCTCTGCGGCCGGCAGAAGAAACAATATTACAAACTTTCTTTCACCTTTTGTCCGATCAGCGGATATCGGACGTGTATTTTATGAATCTGTCCGTGTATTGCCGCTCGTTCCGTGACCGATACCCTTCGTCACGGACTATCTTTTGGGCTTTCAGTATCCGTTCGCTCATGTCATCTTTTTTCATATAATTGTCGTCGAAGATATCCATCGATGCCGATGCCGGCTCC
>CAJBTU010000298.1 GCA_903958625.1 uncultured Ignavibacteriota bacterium
ATGATTTTGTTCTTTACCTTCACGACAATTATTTTGTCGGAGACGGCCGCTGCGCCAATAACGGATGGCTGCAGGAAATGCCGCATCCGGCATCGAAGATCGCGTGGGATAATTACGCGGCGATCGGCGTTGCAACATCCAGAGAGATGGGGATCGACGAAGGCGCGATGATCGAAGTTTCCGTCGGTGAACGCGCATTGAAATTGCCCGTGCATGTTCAGCCCGGACTTTCCGATAAATTTATTGCGGTGATGCTCGGATACGGCCGTACGGTTTCCGGAACGGTCGGCACCGGCGTCGGCTTTAACGCAAATATTTTCATGTCGAAATCGGCGTCGCTCTCACCGTGGCTCTATTCCGGTATGAAGGTGACAAAGACAAGCGACAAGTATCTTCTGGCATCGTCGCAGGAACATCATCAGCTCGACGATACTTTCCTGAAGGACCTTCATAAGAAGCGCGATATCATTCAGGAAGGGACGGTCGTTCAGTTTCTGGCCGATCCGAAGTTCCTGGAAAAAGAACATTCCGCATCGACCATCGTTCCGAAGATCAAATACGACGGTGTGAAGTGGGCGATGGCGATCGATCTTAATAAATGCACCGGATGCGGAGTCTGCACGCTTTCCTGCAACGTGGAAAACAATATTCCCGTTGTCGGAAAAGATCAGCTCGACAAAGGGCGCGAAATGGCCTGGATCCGCATCGACCGGTATTTTTCCGGAACATCGGAGGCGCCGAGCGTCAGCAATCAGCCGATGCTCTGCCAGCATTGCGATAACGCTCCGTGCGAGAACGTTTGCCCGGTGATCGCAACTACGCACAGTCCCGACGGTTTGAACCAGATGGCGTATAACCGCTGTGTTGGAACGAAGTATTGCTCCAACAACTGTCCGTATAAAGTACGGCGCTTCAATTTCTTTGATTTCCGCAGCGAGTTCAACGACGGCATTCAGTATCAGCAGCCGCTGAACATGCTTCACAATCCTGAAGTGACGGTCCGCTCGCGCGGCGTGATGGAAAAATGCACTTTCTGCATCCAGCGCATTATGGAAGGACGTGAACTCGCAATCGAAAACGGTTCGGTATTCGACGGCAGCGGTGTAACCGTTGCGTGTCAGGATGCATGTCCGGCCGATGCGATTGTCTTCGGAAATATGAACGATAAGAAATCAGAGATCTATAAATACCGGCATCATGAAATTGGTTATCACGTATTGGAAGAGATCAATGTTGCGCCGAACGTAACGTATGTTGCAAAACTTCGAAATGTAGAATCTCAAACGGAGAAAGCATAGTGTCATCGACTGTATTAGATTATACGAAAGAAATTCCCGTCATCGAAGGTCTGCCCACAGCGGCGGCGCTTGACGAGACGATCGTTAAACCGATCAACGATTTTCCGCAGCGCCGATGGTTCATCGGTCTTGCCATCACCGGTACGATGCTGATGATCGGCGTGGTCAGTTTATCCTGGCTGCTCTGGAAAGGGGTCGGCGTCTGGGGTATCAATCAACCTGTTGCGTGGGGATTCGACGTTGTGAACTTCGTGTTCTGGGTCGGTATCGGTCACGCCGGCACATTGATCTCTGCCATTCTTTTTCTGCTCCGTCAGAAATGGCGTACCGGTATTGCGCGTTTCGCGGAAGCGATGACGCTGTTTGCCGTTCTTTGCGCGGTGCAGTTCGTAATTTTCCATACCGGCCGGCCGTGGCTCGCTATGGCGTGGCTTTTCCCGTATCCGAATCAGCACGGCGTCTGGGTGAATTTTACCTCGCCGCTTGAATGGGATGTGTTTGCGGTGAACACCTATTTTATCGTATCGGCGGTCTTCTGGTATTTGGGACTTATTCCTGACTTTGCAACATTGCGCGACCGTGCAACAACAACAATCAAAAAAGTTACGTTTTCCATTCTTAGCTTAGGCTGGAGATTTTCCAACCGCCATTGGCAGCATTATGAACGCGCGTATTTGATCATGGCCGGTTTTGCCACGCCGCTTGTTCTGTCGGTGCATACCATCGTTAGTTTTGACTTTGCCGTTTCAATCATTCCGGGCTGGCATACCACAATTTTCCCTCCGTATTTCGTTGCCGGTGCTATCTTCTCCGGATTTGCGATGGTGCAGAATGTGTTGATCATTACCCGTAAAGCCTTTAAGTTCGAGCATTTGATCACCATGGACACGATCGAGAAGATGAATAAAATTATTCTCGTGACGGGAACAATTGTCGGTTACGCATACATCATGGAATTCTTCATTGCATGGTACAGCGGTAACGCAACGGAACTGTTCGTATTCGTCAACCGCGCATTCGGACCGTACTGGTGGGCATACTGGACGATGATGACCTGCAATCTCTTTACCCCGCAATTGTTCTGGTCCAAGCGGATCCGCACATCGCTGCTGGCTTCATTCATTCTTGCAATTTTTGTCAACATCGGCATGTGGTTCGAACGGTTCGTCATTATCGTAACATCGCTGCACAGAGATTTCCTCCCGTCAAGCTGGGGAATGTTCGTCCCGACCATGTGGGATTTCGGGATGCTCATCGGCAGCTTCGGTCTTTTCTTTACGCTCGTTCTTCTGTTTGTTAAATTCCTGCCGGCAATCGCCATGGCGGAGATCAAAGCGGTTATTCCGGGCGCTCAGCCGACACATCACGGAAACGGAGCGTCGCATTGATTATGGAAAAGAAATTATATTCTATCACAGCAATTTATTCTTATCCCAACGACATCATCCGTGCAGCAAAAACGGTGCGTGACGCAGGGTATAAAAAATTCGACGTCCACACTCCGTATCCGATCCATGGTTTGGACGGTGCGATGGGATTGAAAGAAACAAAATTAGGATTTGTTACTCTTGCAGCGGCAATTGTCGGTGCGGCGGGGATGATCTCGTTTGCTTCGTGGGTGGCCGTTGTGGATTATCCGCAAGTGATCGGCGGAAAGCCGTACTGGTCATGGCCGGCGTTCGTTCCCGTAACGTATGAGATCGCGGTTCTGCTGGCAGTATTAGGAACGGTTGGAGCGATGATCGCATTCTTCTTCAAGTTCCCGAACATCAGTCATCCGCTTCATGATACACCGTATATGAAAAAAGTTTCTGCGGACAAATTCGGCGTCAGCATCCAGGCAGACGATGAACAGTTCGACGAAAAGAAAGTCCGCGAGTTATTAAAATCTGCCGGCGGGGAAGTGGAAGCTGTCTATTACAGCGAAGAGTTTCTTACCTTCAAGCCGCAAACGTTCGATCCGAAATTCATTGTTCTGCTTGCCGGAATTGCACTGGCAACATCGGCGGGCGGATATCTTTATTTTAACAAAGTGCTTTATCTTCCTCCGTTCGACTGGATGATGATGCAGCCCAAAGTGAATCCGCAGACAATGAGCGAATTCTATGCTGATGGATTTGGCATGCGTCTTCCGGTTGCCGGAACAGTTGCACGCGGATTCATACCGTATCCGTATGCCTTGGGAGCAAAAGCTGATTCCGTAGGGAAATTTCTGGTGAACCCGCTCCTGCCGACCAAAACTACGCTCGATCTTGGGAAGAAAAAATATTTCACATATTGCTCTCCGTGTCACGGTAATTTCGGCAACGGGGACAGCCGCATGAACGGACAATTCCCGAATCCGCCGACGCTGCATTCGGACAAGGTGCGCACATGGCCGGATGGTGCGATCTTCCATACGATCACCGTCGGACAAAATGTGATGCCGTCATATCAATATCAGATCTCCCGCGAAGAGCGGTGGGCGATAGTGAACTATATCCGAACTTTACAGCGCGCATACAATGCGAAGGAGTCTGACCTACAATGAGCGCTCACGAATCAGTCATTATCCCGAAAAAAGAACTTCCCGCAAACATCGTAAAGCTCGGCTGGGCATTAACGGTGATCGGCCTTGTGCTGGTTGTCCTGTCCTATGTTACCGATGCGCAGCGTGCCGGATTCAATAATATTATCGGATTCACATTCCTTGCAAGCGTGGCGGTTGGCGCAGTATTTTTTATTGCGTTGGAATATATCGCCGGTGCCGTGTGGAGCACACCCTTCCGGCGCGTGCTGGAATTCCTGGGCATGCTGCTCATCCCGGTAGTGCTGCTGGCAATTCCGATCTTCATGAATTTTCACGATCTCTATCATTGGACGCATGCCGATGTTGTGGCAAACGACAAAGTACTGCAAAGTAAATCTCCCTATTTGAACGAGCAGTTCTTTACTATCCGGTTCGTTATCTATATCGTCATCTGGTCCCTCTTTTATTTTATCTTCAGGCATAATTCGCTGAAGCAGGATCAGGACAGCGATCAAAAGAGGACGAAGAAGAATATCGCCCTGGCCGCGGCTTTCATTCCGCTGCTCGCCATCTCGATCTCTTTGTTCTCCATCGACTGGCTGATGAGTCTTGAACCGCACTGGTTCTCCACGATGTTCGGTGTCTATTATTTCACCGGATCCATTCTTACAGCGCTTGCCGTAACGACCTATTTTGTTGTTGTGCTGAGCGAAAAAGGATACTTTTTCAAAGGGATCAACGAGAATCATTACTACAGTTTCGGCGCATTGTTGTTCGGACTGCTGTCGTTCTGGGCGTATATCGCGTTCAGTCAGTTCATGCTTATCTGGTACGCGAACCTGCCGGAAGAAAATTTCTGGTTCATCGCCCGCTGGCAGAATGGATGGGAATATGTTTCGGTGGCGATCGTGCTGCTCCATTTCTGGATACCATACTTTATGCTGGTCTCACGTCCGTCAAAAATGAAACCGCGAACATTGAAACAATCGGCGGCGATACTTATTGCGGCGCATTTCCTTGACATGTACTGGCTGGTGATGCCGACATACAGCGCGTCGCCCGTCCTGAGTTATTATGAATTAGCGTTTCCGGTCCTGTCGATCGGCGTGATCATTGTTCTGTTCGCTATGCAGGCAAAGAAATACAATCTTGTTCCCGTTGGCGATCCGAAATTACAACGTGGTATTGATTTCACTCTCTAAGAAGGTTAACCTCGAATGCAGCGCAAAGATGAAATTGATTTTCTGGAATTGTTGAAGAACCCGGTCCGGTTGTTCGGACTGTCGTATTTCTATTTCCTGACTGTTGCCGGATTTATCGGTGCGTATTACATCTGGAACATGAACGATGTTTCACGGAACGGAATTGCTCCGGTGCTTTTGCGTGACTCTACGCAATTCGTTCAGGATATTCCGATGCAGCGCGGTGCGATGATCGCTCCGGTCAATGTTACGGAAGTCGGCCGTTCGTCAAAGGCGCTGATCGACAAAGGGGCCAATCTCTTCAAAGCGAACTGCGTATCGTGTCACGGCGACAACGGAATGGGCGATGGTTTAAGTGCCGCATCGATGACGGTGAAACCGAGGAATTTTCATTCCGCACAGGGATGGAAGAACGGACGCAAAGTTGCGAATATGTATAAAACATTGCAGGAAGGGATCGTGCAGAACGGAATGCAGTCGTTCAATTATCTTCCGGCCGAAGACCGTTTTGCGCTCATTCATTTTGTCAGAACGTTTTCAAACGATTTTCCGGTGGACAGTCTTTCTGATCTGCAAGATCTTGAAAGAGTATACAGTCTTTCCAAAGGAAGCCAGCTTCCGCCGCAGATTCCTGTGAAACTGGCTATGGCAAAATTACAGAAGGAATCAGCCGGAGATTCGATCTATGTGGGAAAATTAGCTGTCTCGATCGCATCAAAGAAACAGGATGAACAGGGAGCGGCGCTTGTGCAGCAATTGATGAATAACAGTACAAAGCTCTTTACCGCCGCACTTTCCACGAAAGAAAAGAATCTGGATGAATTCATTAGTGCCGTATCGATAGATCCGGTCAGCGTTGGTTTCAAACCGGCCGTGGTTCGTTTGAGCCGGGAAGAGTGGAGCGCGTTGTATCTGTATCTATCTAAAGTCAGCAAAGAAAAAAATAGTTAGTCGGTCAGACATTTTTGGCTGACCGGTTACTGACATTCGTCGGCAAGACGAAGGAGAAATACCCGTTATGAAAAAATTTGTGATGTTGATGATGATCTTCGCCGGATTCCTGAGTGCGAACGAACCGGTGAAGAAGATCGAGGTCGGTATCGAAGAGAAGATCGGCAATACGATTCCGCTGAATGCTGAGTTCTTCGATGAAAAAGGAAATTACGTTGCGCTGAAAGAGATCATTAAGAAGCCGACGATCCTGAATTTTGTTTATTTTCGCTGTCCCGGAATCTGCAGTCCGATTCTGACCGAACTGACATCCATTGTGAACTTCATGGATATGGAGATCGGCAAAGATTATCAGATCGTAACGATCAGTTTTGATGACCGCGAAAAGTTCGAACTGGGAAGTGCAAAGCGTGACAATTATTTTGCATTGCTGAAAAAAAAGATACCGGAAGATTCGTGGAAATTTCTGACCGGTGACAGTGCCTCGATCCATGCAGTAACGGATGCGGCCGGATTCAATTTCAAGCGCGAAGGAAATGATTTTATCCATGCCGGGGCTATCATCGTACTGTCGCCGGAAGGGAAGATTGCACGGTATTTGAACGGAACCAAATATCTTCCGTTCGATGTGAAGATGGCGCTGACGGAAGCATCCGAAGGCAAGACCGGACCGACGATTGCAAAATTAGTGTCTTATTGTTACAGTTACAATCCCGAAGGCCGCACGTATGTATTCAATGTAAAGCGTGTGACCGGCGGAGTGATCTTGTTGTTTGCGGCGGTGTTTGTTGTATATTTAACAGTAAAACCAAAGAAAAAACTTTTGTAAAAGAGAGCTAACGTATGGCAAAAACGGCAATGCCGGAAGAGAAAGTAGAACCGAGTTACCTTGAGGTGTCGACGAACAAGCACAAGAAAGGGATCCTTTCCTGGATTTTGAGCGTTGACCATAAGCGTATCGGCATTTTGTATCTTTTCTCCATGATGGCGTTCTTCACGGTGGCAGTGATCTTTGGGTTTCTGATCCGTCTTGAACTAATCGCCCCCGGAAGAACGATCATTGATGCGCAGACGTACAATCAGCTGTTTACGCTTCACGGCATCATCATGATCTTCCTGTTCATCATTCCGGGACTTCCCGCCGTGTTCGGAAATTTCTTTCTTCCGATCATGATCGGTGCGAAGGATGTCATTTTCCCACGTCTGAATCTGATGTCGTGGTACATGTTCGTGTTCGGAGGTTTGTTTGCGGTTGCATCGATGCTGCTGCCGGGCGGATCGGCTGATACCGGCTGGATGTTCTACGTACCGTATTCGGTCCGCACAAACACAAACGTATTACCGGCATTGATCGCTGCGTTCATTCTTGGATTCTCGTCGATACTTACCGGTTTGAATTTCATCACCACCATTCACCGCATGCGTCATCCGGATATGTCGTGGTTTAAGATGCCGTTGTTCGTCTGGTCGCTGTATGCAACGGCGTGGATACAGGTACTGGCCACCCCAATTATCGGTATCACATTGGCGCTTGTCGGAATTGAACGTCTGCTTGGCGTCGGTATTTTTGATCCGGCACTCGGCGGTGATCCCGTTCTCTATCAGCATTTGTTCTGGATCTATTCCCATCCTGCGGTATATATCATGATCCTTCCGGCGATGGGTGTCGTCTCCGAAATTATTCCGGTCTTCTCGCGCCGTTCGATCTTTGGTTATAAATTCATTGCGTTCTCCAGTCTTGCCATTGCCTTCTTTGGTTCGCTCGTCTGGGCGCATCACATGTTCACGGCGGGGATGAGCGATACGGCGCAATTTGTCTTTTCGTTCATCACGTATGTGGTTTCCATTCCGAGTGCCATTAAAGTATTCAACTGGCTCTCCACAATGTATAAAGGGTCCATCAAACTCGATCCGCCGTTTCTGTATGTGATGTCGTTCATCGTTCAATTTTCTATCGGCGGATTCACCGGACTGATGCTCGGAGCATTGTCGCTGAACATTCATCTGCAGGATACGTCGTTCGTTGTAGCGCATTTTCATTATGTGATGTTCGGCGGAACAGGTTTCGGGATCTTTGCAGCGATGCATTACTGGCTGCCGAAGATGTTCGGCAGGATGTACAATCTGAAAGTGGCAACGTGGGCATGGGGAATAGTAACAGTCGGCTACAATATGCTCTATATGCCGATGTTCATTATGGGGTATCTGGGAATGCCGCGGCGGTATTTTGATTATCTTCCGCAATTCCAGCCGTATCATGTTGCATCGACGATCGGATCATGGATTTTGATTATCGGATTGATCATCATGTTCACAAATTTATGGATCGGCATGCGTAAAGGTCCGAAGACGTCGATGAATCCCTGGGGCGGCGAGACGCTTGAGTGGAAGATTCAGACGCCGCCGATTCTGGAGAATTTCCACGAAGTACCGGATATCCATGCCGGACCGTATGATTATTCAAAGTATGAGGCTAAAAAGGAGACAACGAAGTGAGTTCTACAGATCAGGCTGTTCTTCAGCATGGCCATAGAGACGATTACGGCTCACGAATGGGAATGTGGCTTTTCCTGTTCACGGAATTGATCCTGTTCGGCGGATTGTTCATTATCTATGCTGTCTATCGTTATATGCATCAGCAAGAGTTCCACATGGCCGCGCAGGAATTGAACACGACGATCGGTCTGATCAATACCATCGCGCTGCTGACAAGCAGTATGACCGCGGCAATGTCGATCACGGCAATGCAGAAGGGGAACATACGTTTCTCCAAGGGGCTTATCTGGATCACGATCGGATTTGCGTTCATGTTCATGGTCAACAAGTTCTTCGAATGGAGCGCAAAGATCAATCACGGCATTTTTCCCGGCTCAAAGGACCTGCTGGCGAAACCCGACGGTGAGATATTGTATTTCGGACTGTATTATGTTATGACCGGTCTGCATACGTTCCATGTGATCATCGGAGTGATATTTTTTCTGTTCATCCTGCGGCAGATCAAACAGGGTAAGATCCATTCAACGCGGTATGTCCGTTTGGAAAATTCTGCGCTGTACTGGCACTTGGTAGATCTGATCTGGATCTTCTTATTCCCATTATTCTATCTGATCCATTAAAGGGTTTGCAATGAGCGAACATCAACACGAAGAATCACACGTTATCGAGTACGGTAATTATATCTTCATCTGGCTTGGACTGCTGGCGTTCACCGGCATTACCGTTACAGTCTCCGGCATCGATCTCGGCAACTGGACGATCGCCATTGCGCTGTTCATCGCCTGCGTGAAGTCCTGGTATGTGCTGAATTATTTCATGCACATGAAGTATGAAGACAAAGTGTTTAAAATATTCATCGTCACGGCATTGGTGACGTTCATGATTTTCCTGGGATTCACCTTCTGGGACTATTCTTTTGTGAGGTAAGTGAATGTTCACGTCAGCGTCAAATTTTACTAACAGTGTTGATGCGGTATTCCTCTATATCGCCGGGTTGTCGCTTATTGTGCTGATCGGGATTATTGTTGCGATGGTCTATTTCGTTATTCGCTACAGCAGAAAACGCAATCCTGTCCCGACGCATATCGAAGAGAACCTGACACTTGAGATCCTGTGGACAGTGATACCGCTCGTATTGTTCATCAGCATGTTCTATTTCGGCTGGGTGGGATACAAAGATATGCGCGCTATTCCCGATGATGCAATGCAGATCAACGTAACGGCCCGTATGTGGCAGTGGAGTTTCGAATATCCGAACGGACTGAAGACCGATACACTGTATGTGCCGGTCGGTAAAGCGGTCCGTGCCTTACTGCATTCAACTGATGTGAACCATGCATTCTTTATCCCTGCATTCCGCATTAAGAAGGATGTGTACGCGAACAAGAATAATGATATTTGGTTCCGGTCGGAAAAGATCGGAAAATATGATATTGCCTGCGCGGAATATTGCGGTCTGCAGCATTCCGGAATGTATTCGGCAGTCTATATTATGAAGCAGGAAGATTTTGATGCATGGTACAAGGCAACATCGGCAAAAGCGGGACTGCAGCCGACGCTCACCGCACAAGTTCTAAAATAATCTTAATTTCTGGTTAAACGACAATGGATTTTTTGAAACAGATCGCTTTTCCCCAATCGGATGCGCACATCGGCGTTCTTCATCTTGTGTTGAATGTCATTTATTTCCTGCTGCTTCCATTTCTCAGTTATTTGTTCGGCGCGCTTGTTCTTTCGCTGTATCACAACCGCAAAGGCCGAACGAACAATGACGTTCACTCGATCCAATTTTCACGGGATGTGATCGCTCATATTCTTCCGAAGAAAAGCATCGTTCTTTTGTTCGGCGTTGTGCCGTTCTTGGCGCTGACATTTGCCTATGCACAATTATTGCAGCAGACTTCGTCGATCAGTTCCAGCATTCTTACCTGGGGCGTTCTGTTGTTTGCAGCGGCGGCAGCGTTCGCGTTGTCCTATCATTCGGCAATGAAACTGAGCGGAATGTTTGATACGGGAAATCAAAAGAACGACGAAGTTGAATCGTTCAAAGTACAGTTGAGTGAAACCCGGAGAACATCCGGAAAATACGCGCTGATATTTCTTTCACTTTCGCTCTATTGTCTTATTGCCGGTACATCGCTTGCCGCTGATCCGAACCGGTGGATGTCTGTCTCCAATGTGCTTGAGTTGCTCTTTTCCCTGGATGTGCTTGTCAGGATCGTTCAGTTCATACTTCTTTCGTTGACGATCGCTTCGCTCGGTACGCTGTTTTTCACTTTCTCCTGGGAAGGGGGAAAGAAAAACCTCACGGCTGAATATGCGGAACATGTAAAAAAGAATACATTATCGCTCGGATTGGTGACGCTCCTTGCGCAGCCATTGTTCGTCGTTTTGTCCGTTGTGACTTTGCCGGTCTCTGCCTTGAGCGGATTGGTCTTTGTTGCCGCGTTTCTGGTGATCTTCTTCGTTTTTCTGGCCAGCCTTTCCGTGTATGGAATGATAAAGAATTTCAGTGCGGCTCAAACAGGGAACGCATTCTATCTGTTTGCTCTTTCACTTGTATTCGTCACCGTGCAGATCACGGCATCGCTCTCAAGTTCAACGCAGCAGCATTCAGCCATGCTGGCATACCGGTATTCAATTTATCATGAAGGACTTCTTGCCTCTATGGGGATTAATCTGTCGGCCGTGACCGGACAGGATATCTTTAACGCAAAATGTTCCGCATGTCACGAGTTTGGTGTGAAGAAAGTCGGACCAGCCTACAAGGATGTTCTGCCGAAGTATGAGAACGACCGGGCTAAATTATTGTCATTCGTGATGAATCCGCAAAAAATGAATCCATTATTTCCGCCGATGCCGAATCAGGGACTGAAACCAGCCGAAGCTGATTCGATTGCCGGGTACATTATGATGATGTATAAACAGGCAAAATAATGTTATGCTGTTGATCGATCGTCGTTGTATGGTGCCTCTGAAAACATCAGAGGCATTTTTATTCAAAGATAAAAAAGGGTGAACGATGAAAAAAATATTCATTATTTCTGTTCTGTCGCTGATGCTCGCTGTATCGGTATTTTCAGCCTCCAAAAAGAAATACGGCAAGGAGATTACCGTAAAAGAAACGACAAAGATATCCGAGATCATTGCCAATCCGGAAAAATTTGAGGGGAAACGCGTACTGGTAAAAGGGCCAATTGTGGATGTCTGCAAAGAACGCGGCTGCTGGATCAAGATCGGCAGCGACAAGGAATTCGAATCGATCCGTTTTAAAGTGGAGGATGGCGTGATCGTATTCCCGCTCGACATTAAAGGCATGACGGCTGCCGCCGAAGGGATCGTTTCCGTAAAAAAATATTCCGTTGAAGAACTGATCAAGAGCGGCGAAGAGCATGCGAAAAAAGAAGGGACCACATTCGACGCTTCCACAGTGAAAGAACCGAAGATCGTTCTTCAAATCAAAGGCGAAGGGGCACGGGTCGACGGGAAATGATTCAGTTAAAGTGGAGGCGATGGAATATTATTCTCCATCGCGACATCGGATACCTCACCGTTGCCTTAGTGATCATTTATGGTGTTTCCGGTCTGGCGGTAAATCATATTGCCGACTGGAATCCCAATTACATACAGAAAAAAGAGATCGTTACCATTGAGCCGATCGTATCAACCGAAAAGGATACGATCGTCGCTCAAGCGGTAGAACATTTGCACCTCGGACAGAAACCCGACAATGTGTTTCGCCCCGATCCGGAAACGGTTCAATTATTCTATCCCGGCATCACGTATTCCGTCGATCTTCCCACTGGCAACGTACTGGTCGAATCGAATCCCCGCCGAATGGTACTTTATGAAATGAACCAGCTGCACGTGAATTCCCCTAAAGGATTATGGACCTTTATTGCAGATATCTTTGCCGTGAGCCTGATTTTTATGGGCATTTCCGGATTGTTCATCCTGAAAGGGAAGAACGGATTAATGGGTAGGGGAAAATGGTTTGTGTTGTTCGGAACGGCAATTCCTCTTGTCTATTGGATTTGGTTCCAATATCTGCAGTAAATGAGTCATATCATTAACCGATAATTGGAAGTTGCTCAAAAGGAACTTTTTTGAAGTACCTTAGCGTTATAACTCCTAAACACGCTGTAGCATCATCAATATTAATTTGAGTAGTGAATATGAACACGATGAAAACATTCCTGTTAATGGCTCTTCTTACCGTCATGTTTGTGATGATCGGCGGGGCACTTGGGGGACAAAGCGGCATGACAATAGCGTTGTTGATTGCCGGTGTGATGAATTTTGTCTCTTATTGGTGGAGCGATAAGATCGTGCTGAAAATGTACGGAGCTAAGGAACTTACACGAAATGACGATCCCGAACTGTTTCGAATGACGGAAGAACTTACACAGCGGGCGAATCTGCCGATGCCGAAATTGTATAAGATCGAAGGGGATCAGCCGAATGCATTCGCTACCGGCCGGGATCCGAATCACTCCGCCGTTGCGGTTACGGAAGGAATAACACGTCTGCTGACACGCGAAGAATTGCGTGGCGTGATCGCTCACGAACTTGCGCATATCAAGAATCGCGATATTCTTATCGGTACAGTTGCGGCGACATTTGCCGGTGCGATCAGTTATCTGGCAAATATGGCGCAATGGGCAATGATCTTCGGCGGCAGAAGTTCCGATGATGAGGAAGGGAGCAATCCGGTGACCGGAATTCTGATGATGATCCTTGCACCGATCGCGGCAATGCTGGTGCAAATGGCGATCTCCCGTTCGCGCGAATTCCTGGCGGATGAGACCGGCGCACAGATGTCCGGAAATCCTCTTTCGCTGGCCAGCGCGCTGCGCAGGCTTCATGCCGGAGCAGAACGGATCCCGATGCATGCAACACCGGCTACGGCGCACATGTTCATTGTCAATCCGCTCACCGGCGGATCATTTATGAACCTGTTCAGCACGCATCCTCCCATGGATGAGCGTATTGCACGCCTTGAAGCGATGGTGTATGGCAAACAAATTCAATAAGACAATCATCTCTTTCATAGAGAGTAATGTTGTCCAGCGGTTCATCATCGGACTGATTGTTGTCAATTCCATCATCATTGGTTTTGAAACATCGCCAGAGGCCATTGTATCGTACGGCAGCTTGTTGCAGCTGATGGATCGGTTGATCCTTGCCGTGTTTGTGATTGAGATGCTGATAAAGATATATGCATACCGTCTTTCATATTTTATGAACGGATGGAATGTGTTCGACTTTATCATTGTTTCGGTTGCGCTGCTTCCGACGTACGGTTCGCTGTCAATATTGCGTGCATTCCGGATCTTCCGGGCTCTGCGATTGATCAAAAATGTACCAAAACTGCGTTTCATAGTTGAAGCGCTGTTCCATTCGCTTCCCAGTCTCAGTTGGATTTTTGTTCTGCTTTCTCTGGTGTTCTACGTGTTCGCCGTTGTGGGGACAAAAGCATTCGGGACTGACTTCCCGATGTGGTTTGGAACGCTGGGCGGCAGTATGTTCACATTGTTTCAGATCATGACGTTGGAAGGATGGGCGGAGATATCGAGAACGGTTCAGCAAACATATCCGTTTGCGGTGCTCTATTTTATCTCCTTCATCTTAATAGCATCCTATACCACGCTGAATATCTTCATTGCCATCGTCGTCAATACGATGAGTGAAATCCAGCATCAGGGCAATGCTGAACATATCCAGGTAATTGAAAGTATCATCAAGGATGAACGATCTGAATTTATCAGTGATCTCAACGTCCTGAAAGATGTTATCGTGCGTCTCGAAAAAAAGATCGAACGGTCGTCGCCATAACGGAACAGATTGCCGGATCGATTTGATTCCGGTGAGTTGTCGAAAACTGCTCTGACGAACATGCTCGTGAAAAAGCGAAGAAATAACCCATAACAATGAGGGAAACACAACATGCCAGTGAAACCGAGTTCCAAAGAAGAAGAGTATTTTTCACGAATCGATCTTGAGAACAGGAAAAAGATCGAAGAGGAGAAACTCAGACTGATCGCCGCAGAAGAAAAGAAACACCTCAAGAAGCTTCACTACATGCACTGCCCAAAATGCGGAATGTCACTGAGCGAAATAGATTACAAAGGGATTTCGGTCGATAAGTGTTTCAATTGCGATGGAATATGGCTTGATGCGGGAGAACTTGAGTCTATTGCAAAACTCGAAAAAAAGGCAATAAACAATCTCTTTAATGTCTTCAAAAAATAATACCGTCACTGACTTTTATGGAAAAGAATTTTACACAAACGGTTCGGTATTTTGGGAAGAATATTACCATCGTGATAGGTATTGTACTAATTTGGAGAGGTATTTGGTATTTGCTTGATTATATTGACGGACTCTTTTTCGGAGGGCATCATCTTCCATTGGCTGTCGGAGGTATTATTATTGGTTTGTTAATGTTATATTTACCGGATCGAGATCTCAAAGAAATTGAAAAACTGTAAGCCATTGGGTCCACATGGTAACGAGATCCAAAAGAAACATGAAATATCAGGTAATTATCCAATTTTGAGATAAAAGCGGCTGCCGAGATCAGCCTAAATTACACAAGGAACAATATTTCCCTTTCACCGTCGATAATATTTTTTTTGATATAAGTACATTTGAAACTGATCGCTATTGTTAGAATCTGAACGTCAAATAAATAATTCATTTATCATAAGGGAACTATGGAACATACAACAATAATGTGGATCGGATTTAACGTCTTCGTGCTTGTGATGCTGGCACTCGACCTTGGTGTCTTCCATAGACACACGCATGAAGTAAAGATGAAAGAAGCGCTGACATGGACCGCGGTATGGATCGTTTGTGCAATGATCTTTAACGCATCGATCTATTATTATTGGGACTGGATGAGTCCGGGGAGCGAATATTCCAATGCCGACGCAGCACTTGCGTTTCTCACCGGTTACCTTATCGAAAAATCGCTGAGCGTCGATAACGTATTTGTCTTCCTGATGATCTTCACATACTTTCAGGTGCCGAAATTGTACCA